>JAISCL010000053.1 GCA_031265585.1 Tannerella sp.
CGCTGCACCGACCGGCGGTTGAAGGCGGTCATATCAAACGGCTGCCCTGCAACAGTCTGTGCCGTTACTGCCGCCAGCGCTTCCAGCTCGCGGGTGTTCACTGCGGATATTGTGGCCGAGCGGTATAATTCATTCTCCTGTTCATTGTAATACGTGAAATAACTTTCCGCTACTTTCCTGAAATCCGGCTGTTGTTTGATGAGTTCGGGAATAATCAGATCGTAGGGAAAGCCTTCATATATAGTTTCCCCGGATGACGCTATGATATAATCCGCTTTGTCTTTCAATTCGTAGGCGACCTCCACCGACCCCATCAGGCAGGCGTCAAAGAGGATAAAACCGAACCGTACAGGCAATGCTTCGGCCAGTTCGGGAATATTCATTTGCCGGTTGCCATCTTTCGCAAAGGATCTCAACTGCATGCCGGCCGGCAGCCACGAGGTGCCGTGCGACCAGAGAATCAAACCGTAATCGTCCGAAGGATACATTTCAATAATTTCCCTGAGCAGGCTGTTCATGTTCGCGGGATCTGCCGAATCAAATTCGGGATATACCTTTACTGTCTCACTGCCACCTTCGGTTATTCTTAACAGATACGGTTCTTCATTAGCCACATCCATCAGGACAATCAGGTTGACCCCGGTTTCCTTATAGCTTCGCTTCATTTCCTCCAGATCAACAGGCGCATCACCCGACAGGTCATTGTCGGCTGCCATATAGACAATAACAGTACGCTCCACTCCGGCAAACTCGGGAGTTTCGTCTTTACTGCATGAGACAAACAACAGCAGGATAATTATTAAAACATCTTTTCTCATTTTGTTTTTACTTGAAAACCCGGGGAGAGGGTATATCATTCCTCCCCCCGGAGTTGAATTTTATCTAATACAAATTACATTTACTTAAACCTTACTGTTTTTCACAAAGATGAAGCAAAAAAATACCCGTAAACGAGCATGATCAGGCTTATTGACAGCATCATATAAAATAAAACCTTATTGAGTTTCAACTCATAGATAATAGCTGTAATCAACAGCAGAATACGGGACGCTGTAATTACACTCAATCCCCCAGTGTCAAATCCGCCACTGTATAATTGAAGTACAAGAAGGAAGATCGCAACCGCTCCGCAAGATGCAATCCATACATATTTCATTATTTTACCGTCCATCATTCAACACTGTTTTGATTAATCCGGAATTGACTGTTGCAATATCTCAGGCGGTGAAACTAAAAAGGTATGAACCGTAGTAAAATACAAAACCGGAAGTATGATCAGTAAACACAGTGCACAATACCAAACCGGATGCACTTTCTCCTTCCGTACGATCTTCAACAATATCACCGCCATTACAAAAACAAGTGGTAATATATATACGCTTATTATAACTGTTTCCATGTCTTTTAATTTAATTTTTCGCAAACCGTTTTCATAAGTCGGAATTTAATCTGATAGATGTAATGCCGGAAAACTAAATCCGAAAATATTTCCTTTTGTAACAACCTGTCTGGTTTCAGGATTTACAAAAACATAATACTCGCAGGTCTTCAACCGGCAAACAAACTTTATCATATATATTTCGTAACCCGTTTGAATATATTCTTCCGAAATCGTTTTTATGATTTCATTCCATTCCGATTTGTCCGAACCAACTGTTCCCGAAAAATCAAGCCGGATGTCTGTCTGTTGTTTGGGAGCATTACCACTTGCACTTTCGTAAACTGTTAACGACGCACCCCAGCCCGGAGCATGATAGATATTCTTCTTTACAAAATTCCGGGCTTGCTTCCGGTTTTTAATAACGTCAACATACTTATATGATAATAAATCTACCTCATTTGCATTTTTTACAAATCGGGGGAAATTATCAAAAAGATTTTTGAAGTTTATTTCACTTGAAGTTAAAGGTGCACCATATTCAAAAAGATTGGTTTCTTCATAATGCCCGTCTGTATGACTTTGCAATTGTGCATATAAACTGCAATAAAAGCACATAAAAACACCAACACAACTTGATTTAATAATCTTATTCATACTGTTTTCTATTTATTTAATTCAAACTGGAAGAATCAATATAAGCGCCTCCCGACTGTCCATGACCACCTCCGGAAATAGAATAGCTGTTGCCATTCCAGCTAACCGTTACACTACCCGAAGAACCGGTTGCCACTGCATATTGATAACTGCAATGACCTCCTGCGCCCGGAGCAAAAGAAGTAACTGTAATTTGAGCAGTCGCTGTATAACCACCGTCAGCCCAGTAGTGCGCACTTTCGACATATGTACTTATTGATTTTATATTGTTGCTGCTATTCCCCGAAACGCTAATAGAGCACCAGGCTTCTGCACATAAAGTTCCTATCCAGTTAGTAGTAGTATATGTTGGACTTCTAAAATTATATGAAATCGGGCCGTCAGGAGATGATTCATTGCCGGTTTTTAATCTGGGAATCTTAACGGTATCCGGTTCTTCGGCTTCTTCTACTGTTATGTAGCGAATATTTGACAGGATATCATCATAAATAACACACGTGTCATTCACAAGGCATTTTGATGTAATAGGCTTTCCCTGATAATTCCATGTAAGTTCCACGATTTTTAAATCATACGAATCAGGAAAATTACAGATAATTTGTTTTTTGACATCGGAATACACCTCTTTTACCCCATTCGCGTCAAAGTTATTAACTCCGGAGACAGGTAATAATTCAAATCTGTTAATATCCAAAGAATCATTGTATACAGGAACAACAGATTCATCGCTTAATTTTTCCGAAGCCCATGATTTTACGCTTACATCCATGTCATCTATTACCTTATAGTGGACTAACTGTAAATTTTGAAGAGCAAATTTTTCTGCCCCCAAACCATTAAGCACGTAATCTATCTGCTTTTGCCATGTTGATATCACCTTACTGTTTCTATCAGCTGTTTCCATAATGCCGATTTCGCTATTGCAACTCTGCATGAAAATCCCAACGGAAATCATACCGGCCAATACGGTGGCCCATTCTAAAATCTTAATTTTTACTGTTCGTATCATACTGTTTATGTTTTAATTTGTTGCAAACCGTTTTTGTTGTTACGCAAGAGAGAAAGGCGTTTGCAATCTCCTTTCATTCTGCAATTTTTTGCTTCGACCGTTTCCGTCCGTCCCTGTTTTTCCCTCAAAGCATAAGGAGAAAAACATTTCACCCGGACACCCCTACGGAGGCAGGAGGTCTTTCGGAGTTCGGTTTTCCGAAAGACTACCCCGCCCGGGTTGAATCCTGTTAACCGGTTCGACATCCGTCCGGCTTTCTGACGCCGGAACGTGTATTTCTTCTTCCCTGTCTATCAATTTCTGCATTTTCTGTTTAATCGCATGGACAGTAGCGGAAGGAATTTTGACTTTTTTATCTACTATTTGTTGTGCCAAAGTTCGTGTTTCATCGGTACGTCCTGTGGCGGTGTAAAGTTCTGTTAGCTCATATAACGGCATGAATCGTCCGGGACACATGAAAGCGGCAAGTTTCAGATGTTTCTCCGCTTCGTTGTACTTGCCTAATTCTTTATAATTGTAGGCAAGTAGCATTTGTACATCCATGTCATTATAGTATTGAATGCATCGTTCAAATACCGAAAGGCTTTTCGCATATTCCTTTATCTCGTGCAGTTCTGCGGCATGATTGTACAGAAATAAGCCGTTTTTTCCAAGATATTTATACAGCTTATCGTATTCGGGCAATACTTTCCCTGTTTTTCCCGCTAATGACTGTTTAGCGATAGTGTTCCACCGGATTTCTGCTTTCATCAATGGAACTCCCACAAGCAAGAGGGCGACTGCAATCAAAACCAGTCCTGTCCGTGTCGCATTAATGATCCTGTGGGATGATACTTTGCCGGGCGGGCAAATCAGGGCTATATTAAGAAATGCTATCAGCCATGTAAACGGATATTTGAACGGATACGAAAAGCAGGACAGTACGGCCAGCGACAACATACTTAACAGGGCTATAAACTTGAGATGCGACGGTTCACGAAAATAACAGCGAATAAGCA
>JAISCL010000076.1 GCA_031265585.1 Tannerella sp.
CCTTGTCCTTCGCTAACATTGCAGCCTTTATATCGCCGCTGATTTGGTCAAATAAACTCATATCACTACATTTTATTATTATAACGGTCGCAAAAGTATGAAATTAATTTCATTCCCACCCTCCCCGGGAATCATTTTTTTCAAAAAGGAAGCGGATTCTTCGCTTGCCGATTCGTTCAGCCAGCGCTTCTTTCGAGTGTTGCGAAGTGGAATTACATAATATCCCCTTATGTATCTAAATATTCTTGTTATCTTTGCGTCGATAATTTATTGTCTTACTTAGTGTGAAATAAATCTCATTCAATCGTAACCAAAGAACATGATGAAGTTAAACTTTTTATTGATAGCGGCGGTCTGCCTCGTCACCCTTTCAGCGGCAGGGTGCGGGAAAGACGAAAATAAGGACTGGACGGAAGAAGTCCTGTTGACAGTTTCTTCCGAAGTGGTAGAGTATTATCCTCCGAATGAGGAGAATGAGGCCGGATTTTACGGCATAAAAATCATGGAAGATAACACAACTCACTCGGTGACGCTTCCACTGAACGGCGGTATTGAAGGCTTTGACTACGAAGCCGGGTATGAATACAGGCTGAAGGTTTTAAAAACACATCTGGCCAATCCTCCGGCCGACGGTTCCGATTTCGTGTACAGGCTGATTGAAATACTGTCCAAAACATTCATCGGCAGCGGAGAAGACGAGACGCCCGCCCGGATCGAAGACCTGGCGTTCAACAACTATCCGCGCGTGGACGGCTCTACCTCATGCCGTCACCTGCACGAAATCATCGCCTGCAAACTGCTGAACGTTTCTTATACATGGCAGATGCCGCTTGTGGACGAATGGACCATACGCCCCGACTATGAGCATATCCCCGCGGGGTACTGGAATTTTTTCTGGCAATGGATCAAAACCTCGCAGACACACGGCGCTTTCATGAACCTGATCGACGGCAATGCCGACATTATCCTGACGCACCGGACAATATCGCCCGACGAAAAGGCGCACGCCGATGCGCGCGGCATCAAGCTGATCGAAACGCCGATTGCCCGGGATGCCTTCGTCTTTGTCGTTAATCCGGAGAATCCGGTGACGTCGCTGACGGTCGCCCAGGTGCAGGACATCTACACGAGCAAAACAACGAACTGGAAACAGGTCGGCGGCCGGGATGCATCCATCAAAGTCTTCACCCGTCCGCGCAATTCGGGCAGCGAAGAGGTCATGCGCGAGCTGGTCATGAAGGGACTGGAGATGGGCGATTTTCCCGAAAGCCAGATCGGTTCGATGGCATTGGTATTTTCGGAAGTAATCGACGACAGGAATGCGATCTGCTACACCTTTCTCAACTACAAGGAACTGATTGTCCGTAAGCCCGACAGCAATGTGCCCAAAATCGCCATCAACGGCGTTTTCCCCGGCGAAGAAACCGTCCTGGACGAAACGTATCCGTTCATTGCGGAGGTTCATGTCGCCATCCGTTCCAACCTGGACCGAAATACAATGGCGTACAAGCTCTACGAATGGCTGCAGTCGCCTGCCGCACACGCCGCCATTACCGAAAGCGGATACTTTGTAAAGAATTGAGATTTTCTCCCGGTACTTTTTCCTTTATTTGCCTGGACAGTTATAAATTCGTTGCTTATAGATGAACATAAAAAACAACCCGGTTAAAATGAAGGGAAGACTTAACAGTTGCCCCATGTCCAAATACATGTCGTTTTCAAAATCCACCTGTCTTTCTTTCAAAAACTCTACCAGGAATCGGAATGAGAAAATGAGCGTTAACACTAATCCGAACAGGAACCCGCTCTGAATCGCATCCCTCCTTCTTTTGTACAGATAAACCATTAAAAAGAAAAATATCAGATACGCAATCGCTTCGTATAACTGCGCAGGATGTCTGGGTAACATATCTACTCGTTCAAAGATAAAAGCCCAGGGCACGTCTGTTTCTTTTCCTATAATTTCCGAATTCATCAGGTTTCCTGTTCGTATAAAACAAGCTCCCAACGGAGCTACAATCGCAATATAATCGAGCGTCTTTATTACGCTCATCCCCGTTTTCCTGCCGAATAAAAATAACGCAATCATCAATCCGATTGTTCCACCATGACTTGCAAGCCCCCGGTATCCAAATTCGAGTTCTCCGCTTCTGAAAGAAACCGGAAGTATCATCTCCAACGGATGATGCAAATAATATGCAGGTTCATAGAATAAACAGTGACCCAATCTTGCTCCCAGGACAATGCCGCCAAAACAAAAATAAAACAATGTCCAGTATGTTGACTCGGGAATATTTTCCTTATCAAATATCTTTTTAATAATGTAAGCGCACAAACCTAAGCCTCCTGTAAACAATAAATTATAATATCCGATAGAAAGCCCTTTAACTATTGCCGGATCAATATTCCATTCGATATAAGCCAGGTTGTTCATAATTTGTTCCTTTGTTAAGCGATTTGTATTTCATGTGAGGATGTTTACGCCGCAAAGATAACGTATTATTTTTAACCGCTCCCGTCCTGCACGGAAAATTGTCGGTGGAATGACCGAACAGGAAAAAATATTACCTTCGGAAGACAGTTATTTCTACGGGTTGCAAATAATCGAAAGGGAGCAGTTACGTGCCATTCCCCCGTCAGGGGATTTTTAATAAACCCATAGTGTAGCTGATTAGGTCTAACGGTTGAATAAATAATATCTTCATCATGAACCAATCTTTTTGCTCTACTAGGCGCTTTTACTAACTCAATTTCTTGTAACTCTATTACTTTATTAGTTATTACTGAACCTGTGTCTAAATATAAAATATTCGAGTACGGGTAATTGCCTCCTATACTCTTACAATTTGTCTTGATAACTTCACCCAATTTATATTCCTTCCATTCGCTCATCGTTCTTAATCTTTAATAAGTTTTCAGCAATCACCTTACTCAACCTTACCTCTTCTTTCAACTGTTCTTCCAGTTCTGCTTTCAAAGCAGCAAACCGTTCATTGAAATTGAAATCATCTTCGTCGTTGGGCAGACCCACGTAGCGTCCGGGTGTCAACATGTAATCTAATTCCTTCACTCGTTCCGAAGGTACTGAAGCACAGAAACCGGGTACATCCTCATAAGTTCCGTCTGGATTGCGCCAATTGTGATAAGTTCCTGCGATTTTTGCAATATCATTATCACTTGGGCCTACCAAGCCGTTTGAAAGTTCGCGGGTACGGCGATTAATCAGGTGTCCCAAGTTGCGGGCATCTATAAACAAAATATGTTTGCTGCGGTTACGGAATTTACCGTTGGTGCGGTTACGGCTAAGGAACCACAGCGCCGCGGGTATCTGAGTGTTGAGAAACAGCTTGGCTGGCAGGTTTACAATACAGTCAATCAAACCTGCTTCAATTAAAGCTTTGCGTATTTCGCCTTCGCCGCTTGTTTTGGAAGTAAGCGCTCCTTTCGCCAACACTACGCCTGCCTGTCCGCTTGGCGAAAGATGGTAAATAAAATGCTGCAACCATGCAAAATTGGCGTTTCCCGCAGGTGGAACGCCGTATTTCCAGCGTCCGTCGTTACGTAGCAGGTCTCCACTCCAGTCACTGACATTGAAAGGTGGATTGGCAATGATATAGTCGGCTTTCAGGTCGCGATGGGCATCGTTTAGAAATGAAACTTCATTGTTCCATTTTACCTGAGAACTGTCTATCCCGCGAATGGCGAGGTTCATTTTACACAAACGCCAAGTGGTTTGGTTACTTTCCTGTCCATAAATGGAAATATCGTTGACTCTTCCCTGATGACCCTCTACAAACTTTTCAGATTGTACGAACATGCCCCCTGGAACCACAACAAGGGTCGAATACTCGTCCATTGTAAGGCTCCAGCATCTCCAGCATCTCCACCAATAATTCTACAATACTGCGTGGGGTATAGAACTGTCCGCCTTTCTTTCCTTCGGCCAAAGCAAATTCTCCAAGGAAATATTCGAATACATGTCCCAGTACATCCGCGCTCCGGGCTTTGGCATCACCCAAAGCGATGTTCCCAATCAAATTAATCAATCCGCCCAAACCGGTCGGATCTAAATTCTGACGGGCATATACTTTAGGTAAAACACCTTTCAGTGAATTATTTTCCTTTTCAATGGCATCCATAGCCTCGTCAATAAATTTGCCGATTTGAGGCAGCGTAGCCTTGCTTTGCAAAAACGACCAGCGCGCCTCCCGCGGCACGAAGAATACATTTTCGGCACGGTATTCGTCTTTGTCTTCCGGATCAGCACCGGCGGATTCTTCCGTTTTTAACCGGGCATACAGTTCTTCGAAAGCATCCGAAATGTATTTAAGGAAAATCAATCCTAATACAACATGCTTATATTCTGCTGCGTCAATATTCTTACGCAATTTATCGGCAGCTTTCCAAAGCTGCTTTTCCAAAGGCTCTCCTGCTACTGTTCCGTTCTTTTTTGCCATATTATTTATTTTCTTTTCCATCAATAAATCCTCACGTACACATCCATCAGCTCCCTTTTCATCCGTATTACGGAACTGTCCGGAAACTTTTGTTTTGACTTTGACATTCCGTATAGCCCTTTCCGAACGACTTATGCTTATCATTTCTTCCACAGCGCAAATGTAATATTTTTTTCCTTTTTTAGAGTATCCGAGTAATTACATTCTATTTCAACAAGATCTTATCGCTTCTTACTTCCCGATGCAGAAAATATCAAAAATTCAATACATACTCTTTGGACGGTCATATTAAATAAAGAAGGACATCGATTTGCACAATTAAAACGTTCCGGTAAATTCCCGGAACTGTTAAGTCAATATGGAGCTGAAGAAAAACATGAATTGTTACCGATACCCCAAGGAGAGGTTAGTTTAAATCCAAATATGACACAAAATCCAGGTTGGTAAAAAAAGCGCTCTAAAGGGGGGGGGCGTCGTTTGCCCCCCTCTGTGTGTATATTGAAAATTTTCATGTACATTTGCACAGTTCAAAAAACAGTTTAATCATGAATCACATTTTAAAGAAGATCGAAAAGTACAGGATTGTTTTCATTGTGTCAGTATTCGTTTCAGCGGCGACGGCGTCCTTTCCCCAGTCGTTGAAAGGGGATGGAATACACGACGATGCGGAAGCCATACAGGCGATGCTTGACAGCCGGGATGCTACAGTTTATTTGCCGGCTCCGCAGGTCTGCTATAAAATCGGCAAAACACTGAAAATCCATTCCGGGCAAACGCTGATGGTTGACCGCAATGCCGTCATCCGCCTGGCAGACCATGCAGGCGCGCATCTGCTGACGAACGACGATCACGCGGGAGGAAATGAACGAATCGCCGTTATCGGTGGAATCTGGGATGGCAACAACCGTACGCAAACGATGGTCTACCACGAAGATCGAAACGCCAAAGACCTCCCCTACGACCCCGAACGGTATCTCGGCATACTGATGGTGTTCAACAACGTGAAAGACCTGCACGTTTCGGGCGTGACATTCAGGGATCCGGAAACATACGCCTTCCTGGGCGGCAATCTCCTCCGTTTCACAATTGAAAATATCACATTCGACTTCAACCTGCTTCGCGGCAATATGGACGGCATCCACATCGAAGGAAACAGCCATCAGGGAAGGATTACCAACCTCAAAGGAACCACCAACGACGATTTGGTAGCTCTTAACGCCGACGACGTTCCCCTTTTCGAGATGAGCCGGGGGCCGATTACCGACATTCAGGTGGACGGCGTCTGGGCGGAAGATGCACACCGCGCCGTACGCATCCTTTCCTGCGGATCGCCTGTTAAACGGGTGAAAATTTCCAATGTCTTCGGCACTTATGTCCGGGAAGCCGTCATTCTTTCCAACCACGGCGTACATCCCGGATGCAGCAGCATCTTTGAAGACATCTCCATAACGGGCCTGTTCTGCTCCAATTCCCGCAAGGGAAGCAAAGACCCGCACATCAGGATCCATGCCCCGGCACAGGTTTCCAGCTTTACCGTCAGCGACTGCCACCGCACGGAAGAAGCATCGGCATCCGATCATATTTTAATTGAAAAGGGCGCCTGTATTGAGTTCCTCTCCGTCGAGAACGCCTCCCTGCAGAACCGGACAAACGGTACGATCCATTTCATCCGGAATCTGGGAAATATCGACCGTTTATGCCTGAGCAATAT
Organism: Tannerella sp.; assembly: GCA_031265585.1. GTDB lineage: Bacteria > Bacteroidota > Bacteroidia > Bacteroidales > Tannerellaceae > Tannerella. Next base: position 6,169 of record JAISCL010000076.1, read on the forward strand.
TTTCACGGGAAACAATGTCACGCTGATGAAAAATGAAGGCGTGATCAAAAATCTGCAAAAAACCAACATCCCCGACACGGCGCTTACGATCCTGGGACTGGGAGATTCGATTACGGAAGGCGGCTCCGGATTTTGCTCCTACCTGTTTCCCCTGTGGAAACAACTGACGGATGCCGGTTACCGGATCAGATTCGTTGGCCCGCGCCGGACGGCATACGACGGGCAAACCCTGGAACATGCCGGATTTGGCGGCAAAACCGCCGAATACTTAAATTCGGTCATCGACACCCTTTATAAAAACTATCCTGCAGATGTGGTTTTACTCCACGCCGGACACAATCACTTCGACGACGAACAACCCGTACAGGGCATCGTTTCCGCCTGTGAATCCATCATCGAAAAAATAAAATCCATCAACCCGGACGCAAAAATCTTCATTGCGCAGGTGATACCCAGCGGGAAATTGCCAAAGTATGCATACATCGCGGAATTAAACAAACAGATCGTGATAATGGCGGAAAGGATGCATGTCACGCCGGTCAATTTGGCAGAAGGTTTCGTTTGGCAACAACATACCGTAAGCGACAAAGTGCACCCCAATCCGTCCGGCGCAGAAAAAATGGCCGCCGTCTGGTTTGAAGCATTGAAAAAAAACGTTTTTTAAAAGCACGCTAATTTGAATTGCTCGATCGGTTTATATTGCACTTAATATACAAAATAACGTTGTACAGCGTATAATGTGTGTTTTTTTGTTTCTTTTTTGCGGATTTATTTGAATATTCGGTAAAAAGAACGTATACTTGCAGCCTTATAATAAAAGTCTTATGTGTCGTGTATGGATATTTGCTGTTTGTTACTTCTGCATGCCTGCGTGGGTTTGCACTCAAAAGATTGATGTGATGAAGCTTTTGCCGGAGAAATTTGATGCTTATCAGGCCACCGAATGGCTGGATTATGAGGGGGAGGCGCTTTTTGACTATATCAACGGCGGTGCGGAGTTGTATCTGTCTTATGGATTGGCCGGGATGACGGGGTGTAAATACAATGGCGAGGGATTGCCGCAGGTGACGGTCGAGATTTACGGGATGACTTCGCCGGCGAATGCATTTGGCGTCTATACCCAGAGCCGTGACCGAGAGGAGAGCGAGTACGGGCAAGGCTCGCAGCGTTATAAGGATTTTATCATTTTCTGGAAGGACAAATATTATGTGCTCATCACCACGCAGAAGGCTACGCCCGAAAGCGGAAAGGCCCTCCTTCACCTGGCGTCGCTGGTGGACAGGGCGATTCCGGGGACAGGCCGGCGGCCGGCGATCGTTGATGCGTTGCCGCAAAAAGACCTCGTGCCGGGCGGTTATCTGTATTTTCACCATTATGTCTGGCTCAACGCCTACCTGTTTATTGCCGACTATAACATTATTAATATCAACGATGAGACCGACGCCGTACTGGCCAAATATGGAGATGCCGACACCCGCTGTTACCTCCTGATGGTTGACTATCCGGATGAGACTGCCGCAACGGCCGCGTGGGAGAAGCTGAAAAACGAGTTTGCGCCGGAATCGGCAGGCGAACGTCCCAAACTCCAGCTGGAAGACGGTACCTGGTTTACGACATGGACGCGGGCAAACCGCCTCTGCGCCATATTCGACGGCCGGAGCCTCGAACAGATCGACAATTTATATCATTCAATTAAATAATTTTTAAATACCAGAGACTTATGAAAACTATTTCCCGTCGTGAATTATTGAAACGGACAGCCCTGGCTGCCGGAGGAGCTTTGCTTCTGAACCGCCCCGTCTATGCATGGGCGCTGGAATCCGGGGACACAAGCAAAGTAGTACTGATACGCAACCGGCAACTGTATGCCGATGGCGATACGCCCGATGCGGCTGTCTGCGAACAGATGATAGACGAAGCCGTCTGCCGCCTGACCGGTCTGAATACGCCCGCGGAAGCATGGGCGTCCATCATCAAACCCACCGACATTGTCGGCATCAAAACGAACCAGTGGAACGGCCTGCCTACGCCGCCGTGTGTGAACGATGCGCTGAAAGCTCGCGTTCTGGGCGTCGGCATAGCGGAAGACAAAATCAGCGTGGACGACCGCGGTGTGAAACAGAATCCCGTTTTCCAGCAGGCGACCGCCCTGATTAATACCCGTCCGATGCGTACACATGCGTGGTCGGGCGTCGGGACGCTGTTGAAGAACTATATTATGTTTGCCGAAAAACCGTCCGACTATCATGAAGATTCCTGCGCCGTGCTGGGCAGCCTGCAGGAGTTGCCGATGGTGAAAGGCAAGACGCGCCTGCATGTGCTGGTGATGTTCACCCC
>JAISCL010000082.1 GCA_031265585.1 Tannerella sp.
TATATGATCTGTATTCTGGATAATATTATGTTTCCTGAAGAAAAAGCTGAAAATATCGTCATGGAGCACATAAAAATAGTACGGCAGGAAGCAGAGACAGTCCTGACCGACAAATGGGAGGCGGTAACGGTGGAATTGCCGAAATTCACAAAGACGGAAGACGAACTGGAAACTGTGGTGGACAAATGGATCTATTCCCTGAAAAACATGGAAAAGTTACCCGAACGTCCGAAAAAATTGGATGAAAAGATATTCTATGAATTATACGAAAATGCAAAAATAAACAATTTAAAAATAGAAGATATGAAAGCATACGGTAAAAGCGTTTTGGAATACGATGACGTAATCAGTTCATTGCGTTATGTGGAAGAAAGAGTCAGGAAAGAAACTACGGAAAAAACCAGGAAAAAAACCATGAGGGAAACTAAGGAAGAAATTGTTCGGAACTGTCATAGATATAATGCAAATATCTCACAGATTGCTGCATATACAGGTCTCACAGAGAAAGAAGTATCCGACATTATCGCGAAATTGCAGAAATAATGGACATGTCAAAATTAAGATATGAAAGCATACGGTAAAAGCGTTTTGGAATACGATGACGTAATCAGTTCATTGCGTTTTGTGGAAGAAAGAACCAGGGAAGAAACCAGGAGAGAAGAGCGAATCGAATTTGTTCGGAATTGCCATAAATATAATATGGATATAGAACAGATTGCAGCGCTTACAGATCTCACGGAGATAGAAGTATCCGACATTATAGCGAAATTGTAGAAAATAAAACTCATATTCACATTATCTATTGCCCGGATAATGTGAATATGAGTTCTATAAAAATTCCCGGAGGAAATTTATGCTACAGGAGGGAATGTGCCTGCAATAAGGATTGAAACGACAAGCGGCAGGATCGCGTACATTTCCGGGAATACAGCCATAATCATTGTCGAAGCAAAGGCATTATGTCCGGCGGCGGCGGAAGAAACGCCATTCGCACAAACCTCTCCCTGACGGTAAGCGGATATTAACCCGCTAAAACCCATCAACAATCCGGCTCCGAAAATACTTGCGGCAACATACCAGGTGATGCTGTCTACCAAATAAGGCTGCATGATCATAAAGGCCACAAATCCGTAAAGGCCCTGCGAGCTTGGTAAAGCGCTCAATCCAATATATGTTCCTAATTTTTCAGGCGCTTTTTTCATCGCGCCGACAACGGCATTACCACAAATCGTCAGACCCCATGCACTACCGATCCCACTCAATCCTACCATTAATGCAATTCCTACATAAGCTAATACAATTGGTTCCATAATTTTCTACTTTTAATGTTATTATTTTTTACTTTATATTTTTTTAAATGGTTTATAATCTGTTCCTCCGCCCTCAAACTCGGAATTTTTATAATATTCCACATACACAAGGCGCAAAGAATGCACAAATGAACTGATCATACTGAGCGCTATATTCAACGCATGACCGGCCAACAGGATCAGCAGCATCGGCAACCAGCGGATAAACGGACTGAGCGACGCCGTCATGTCAATGGCGATCGTATTAAACACTCCTCCCAGCAAACCACCGGTCAGGCCGATCGCATACAGGCGTATATACGACAGGACGTCCCCGACAAGTCCCGATACGGTATTATAGCTGTCCCATAAACCCGACCCGAAGTTAAGGAACACATTCTTTCCCGGGGTATTATACAGGAATACCACAAGGGCAGACAGACCCGCAACGCCGTACAGCACATAGTTGACCGTTTGCGAAAGATGTATATCCGCCTTTGGCAATACAAGTATACAGGTAAAGGCAAGTATCAGGAATATCCATGCAAAGGCGGACAGGCTATGCTTCAAACCTCTCTGCACCTTTATCTTATAAGCAGCTATAAACTTAGCGAAGATAACGTGGAAAAAACCTATCACGATAGATATTATCATAAGGTTATCACTTGACAGCAGGTATTTTTTCAGGGATGAAAAATAAGGTATCTCCACTAATGAGATGCCAAAGAACGAACCGGTCACCATACCCACGGCGAGTGTTGCAATACCAAAACATTGCAGCAGTGACAGGATCGGCTTAAGATTATCGCCTGCCTTACGCTTGAAAAAGGTAGCTGCAAAGAAAAGCAGCAGGCCGTACCCCCCGTCGCACAGGCATAAACCGAAAAAGAGCATGAAGAACGGGGCAAATAGTGGGGTCGGGTCAAACTCATTATAGTTCGGCAACGAGTAAAGCTTCGTGATAGACTCAAAGAAACCGGCCAAACGGTTATTTTTAAGTTTTATCGGTATATTATCCTCATCCGTTATTTCTACTTCCCGGTAATAATAACCCGCACCGGCAAGGGCCTTTTCCATCCCGGCCGTTTTGTCTGCGGGGATCCACCCTTCAAGGAGCATCACTTTATCACCGGCTTCATGCTCCGTCTGTACCAAAACATGATTCCATTCCGATTCATTTTCAATATCTGCCTGAAAGGCTGCCAGGGAATCGTAATACGTACGGGCAATGTTCAAAAGCCCGGCTTCAAGCGTTGCCTTCTCACGGTTTTCCCGTTCTATCCCCTCACAGATATGGCGGTAATCATCCGTCGCCATCTTAGCACGGTCGGCATTGATGGATACCGCTGTCCCGGCAGGTGTTACGGTAATAAAATAAACGGTCGACCGGACTGTATGGATCACAACTGCGTTATAATCATTTTCCCATGATTCGTCGTAATTTGATAACAGGCAGGTGAAAAATGTGACCGCATACCCGTTATCACGTAAGCGTACTATATTATCATAACTGAAATCACCCCACACGGACATCGTTTCACGTTCTTTTTCCAGCATCAAGCGAGTCGACTGTATTTTGCCGGCTTTTTCATGCATTTCTTCAATCTCCCGGAGTAATGCTTCATTTTCCTTACGCGATAAGATCTTTTTTGATGCCGTCTCTGCGTCCGGGTGTTTTTTATCTTCTTCAAGCAGGGATTTCAGGTATTTAAGCTGTGTCTGCACGCGTTTATCATCAGCAAGCAGTTGCTGGATAATACGATTCTCTTTTGTTGATTTAGTCTGTTTTACATGCACCACCCCCAACGAACGCAAAGAATCCAAAAAGCGGTCATATTCCCTGTGATATACCAGATAGGCATATTTTTTCATCTTTACAATCATGATTTCACCTCCTCTTTCCCGCGTTTTTCCTGATTTGCGCGCATAATTTTCTGCGACGACTTTGAAAGACTTTCCTCATCTTCCATAAACCGTTTTATTTTAAGTATAGCATCTTTATAACCGGGTATCTGGACTTTTTCAAAAAGGTTCAGTTTCTGTGTCGTTTTACGGCGGGCATGTTCCAGCATATTCAGCTTCAATCCTGCAAATTCGGCTTCAATACCGGTAGAAGCCAGCGCCTTCAGCACATTTATACCGTCAAAAAACCAGGAAGGCCGGTTAAACAGACTAAATGGCTTAATATCAAATGTAATACCGTCGAGTACGGGAACAATCACCCCAGCTATCTTTTTGGAAGACAGCGCCACATTCTTTACGGTTATCAGTTCCGGATCAAACTCTGTCCATAACGCCGCCATTGATTCATAACTCCGGATATCTTTTTCGAGTTTTTCTTCCAGCGCGGTCATCTCATCTTTTGTACGTTTCACTTCCAGGCGTAAAGCGCTCTCTTTGCTCTTTATTGTCGGCAAAGCACGCTCGCGTACCTTCAACTGTTTCTCCAGTCCCTGAAGCGAGGTCTTATTATATTGAAACTTAATAGCCACCTTTTTAGCGATTAATGATTAGTGATTAAGAGTCATCGGGTTGAAGTGTTAATGTTAACTGTTTTTCCAGTATTTATCAACCAGTTCCTGTTTGATATTCACTTCTTCGGGGGTGAAATGTTTAGCAAATAGCTGCCACATCACGTCGAGCATTTCCGTTGTATTCAGGTTTACGTCGATGGCCAGGAGTTTTCCCGAATAGTCTTTGGCAAACGCAAGGGTGCGGTTATCATAATCCGTCAGGTCAAACCCGTTTTCCATCTTTGTTTTTGCATCGGCGGCATCCGCATAAAGACGTACCGCCGCATTTATAACCTGCGGATGATCCTCGCGCGTCTTTGTCCCCGTAACCAGCTGTTTGAGGCGCGACAGCGAACGGAACGGATCAACGATTACCTTACCCACATCGCTGTCACGGCGCAAATACAGCTGTCCTTCGGTAATATATCCCGTATTGTCGGGGATCGCATGTGTAATATCGCCTCCGGAAAGCGTAGTCACCGCAATAATGGTAATAGAGCCTCCGTCCGGAAACTGAACGGCTTTCTCATAAATCTTTGAAAGATCGGAATAGAGGGAACCCGGCATGGAATCTTTAGAGGGTATCTGATCCATACGGTTCGATACGATCGCGAGCGCATCCGCATAATTTGTCATGTCGGTAAGCAGAACCAGCACTTTTTCGTGCTTTTCTACCGCAAAATATTCTGCGGCCGTAAGCGCCATGTCAGGCACCAGGATACGTTCCACGGAGGGATCTTCCGTTGTATTGATAAAGCTTACGATACGGTCCAGCGCGCCGGCATTACTGAATGTATTTTTAAAGAACAGGTAATCGTCATTGGTCATCCCCATTCCCCCCAGTATAATTTTGTCGGACTGGGCGCGCAAAGCAACAAGCGCCATCACCTGGTTGAACGGCTGGTCGGGATCGGCAAAAAACGGAATCTTTTGTCCGGTCACAAGCGTATTATTCAGGTCAATCCCGGCGATACCCGTCGCAATCAGCTCCGAAGGCTGTTCTCTCCGTACGGGATTTACCGACGGGCCGCCGATTTCTACTTCGCGGCCTTCGGGCGCCGGGCCTCCGTCAACCGGTTCGCCGTAAGCATTGAAAAAACGCCCGGCCAGCTGTTCTCCGACCTTCAGCGTTGGCGCTTTTCCCATAAAAACGACTTCCGCATTTGTACGGATACCTTCCGTTCCGGAAAAGATCTGCAATGTAACCTCGTCACCGTCTATCTTAACCACCTGCGCCAGTTTCCCGTCCACCGAAGCCAGCTCGTCATATCCCACTCCCGTAGCTTTCAGCGAACACGTGGCTTTTGTAATCCGGGTGATCTTCGTAAATATCTTTTGAAATGCTTTTGTTGCCATATATTCTATTGTTTATTTTTTATTTCTTTCTTCGACCAGCGCCTCTGTCTGCCTGTCGTATTCATTAAATTTCTCACTTTTAAATTCCGAATAGTTCATCTGTTTGAAAACATTGATCAGCTTTTTAAAGTATTCGGAGACATCCGTAAAGTTTTCAAACGATAATTCCATGCGACAGATATCGATCACCTTTTTCAACATATAATACTGGCGTTCCAGCGGGCATACGGAATCTATTTCGTCAAAGGCATCCTGCTGCAGGATAACAAAGTCGATCAGTTCCGATTGCCAGAACGTAACATGATAATCCACCGGAACGCCGTCGTCGCCGAGAATATTGATCTGTTCATAAATTTCCTTTCCCCGCAGCATACGGGTCTTTACCTCGTTTACCATGTCAATCCACCCGTCCGCCAGGTGAACGGATATGTATTCCTCAAATTCGGGATATTCGAGATATTTTGAATAGCTGTCAATCGGATTTACGGCAGGATAGCGTTTACGGTCGGCACGCGCCTGTTCCAGGGCATAAAAACAGCGGGCCACCTTTTTCGTATTCTCCGTTACAGGTTCTTTCAGGTTTCCTCCGGCCGGAGATACGGTGCCGATAAAAGTAACAGACCCCGTACTGCCGTTGTCCAGCGTGACCATTCCCGCACGGGAATAAAAATTGGCAATGATGGCGGACAGGTCCATCGGAAAGGCGTCCTGTCCGGGAAGTTCTTCCAGACGGTTGGACATTTCGCGTAAGGCCTGCGCCCAGCGTGACGTAGAATCCGCCATAAGAAGCACCCTCAATCCCATGCTGCGATAGTATTCGGCAATGGTCATCGCCGTATAAACGGAAGCTTCACGCGCTGCCACGGGCATGTTGGAAGTGTTTGCGATAATGATTGTACGTTCCATCAGCTTGCGGCCCGTGTGCGGATCGACCAGTTCGGGATATTCAATGAAAATTTCAACCACCTCGTTCGCACGCTCCCCGCAGGCCGCCATAATTACAATATCGGCCTCCGCCTGTTTGGAAATGGCGTGCTGAAGCACCGTTTTCCCCGTACCGAACGGGCCGGGAATAAATCCGGTGCCGCCTTCTACGATCGGGTTTACCGTATCGATGATACGCACGCCGGTTTCCAGCAGTTTATAGGGACGGGGCTTGTCTTTATAGCAGGTAACCGGTTTCTTGACAGGCCACTTCTGTATCATGGTCACCTCGTGATCCGTTCCCGCTTCGTCCGTAAGAACGGCAACGGTCTGTCCGACCGTATACGGCCCGGCATCCACAATCGATTTCACCCGGCAGGCGCCTTCAAATACAAAGGGTACCATGATTCGGTGCGGCTGGAAATTTTCTTCCACTTCGCCCAGCCACGAACCTGCCTTTACGGCCTCTCCGGCCTTTGCCAGCGGTTTAAAATCCCACAAGCGGTCTGTGTCCAGCGGATAGGTATATTCTCCGCGACGGAGAAAGACGCCTTTCATCTTGTCCAGATCGTTCTGCAGTCCGTCATAATTACGCGACAGCATCCCGGGGCCAAGCGTCACTTCCAGCATGTGCCCGTCAAATTCGGCCCGATCGCCGACTTTCATACCGCGCGTACTCTCAAAAACCTGCACAAACACATTTTTACCGATCACCTTAATAACCTCTGCCATCAGACGCACGCCGTCTACGGTAATATAGCAGATCTCATTCTGAGAAACCGCGCCATTCACCTCTACCGTTACAAGGTTTGAAACAATGCCTTTTACTATTCCTTCAGTAGCCATAATTTACTTATTATTTTCTTTAAATTTTTCCAGGGTCTCCGAACTTCCGCGTTTCATCTCCGCCACAAGCCGGCGGAATGTTTTTTCACCGTACGCTTTATCAAGCACCAGCCACCGCTCTATCATTTCCAGTTGCAGAAGATAGGCAATCACGCTCTCTATCCCGAACGGTTTGAAAAAAGTTTCTTCTTCGAGCCAGTTCCACCGCAACACATCCAGCCGTTTTTCACGCATCATGAAATCATCTTCTTCTATTATCCGTATAAGTTCACTCATATAATCCGGCGCATTTCCCGTATTAAAATCCCGCACGCCGGACCGGCGCAGGATTTTGGCCGTTTCGGTATCGCCTATGATATAATCATCCCCGTCCAGGCCATATTTACGGCAATTATACGCCGTCATCACATTTCCGATATTCAGGTTCAGCTCAAACCACAGGGCCATAAACTTATTTTCGCACTGCATGGCTTCATGATAGTAAAGCGAAGAGAGCCGGTCTTCCCGCAGCTGATGCATTTCGGCATCGCCGTTACTTTCAAGGCGTTCATAAGAGTCCCTGATGAAGTCTGCAAAATACGCCGGAACGGAGATCCCGGCGGGAATCCGGTCTTCACTTTTCAATAAATCACAGATCTCCCGAATCTCCTCTTCCGTATAAACTCCGCGTCCGTCGAATGTGCAGGCGGAATTTTTCCACAGGTATGACAACAGGTTCCTGTTATCATACTTAAGAAAAAAACGGTTTATAATCCTCCTGTCATGCCCGGACAGCATCAAATCCAGTTCCGCCTTGAAGCCTGCAACGGAATAGATTTGTTTATGATCATCAAGCGTTATGGAAGGAAGGCCTGAAATTAAACAGTAATAGTAGCTCATCAGAAAAGTTTTTCAATAAGTTGCGGACGCAAAAACTCCTTAAAGTAATGAATAAACTCGTCTTCACCGAAGCTGATCTTGTACACGCCGTCGGCGGGTGCAAGCGTAAAGGACGTTTTCTTCCCGTTGACCTGTTCTATTTTAACACCCTTATCCAGTACATCCCGGGCATTCGCCTCAAAATAGGCGGTTAAGGCTTTCGCATCGGAGGCCTGGATGGTTACAGCTTCGTTCCGGACCCATTCACGGGCTATTTCAAGAATTGTTCTCTGCATAAAGGCGGCATCGGTGGTAGCCGCTTTCACATTACCGGTTACAATTTTATCGGCTATCAGGTTCGTCACTTCACTTTTCAGCGCTTCAACAGACTGGGAAGCAAACAGCTTCAGCTCGGCTTCCGTATTTTTTTTCAGTTCCCCTGCCTGTTTTTCCGCATCGGCGATGATCTGTTTTGCTTTCTTTTCCGCTCCGCTTATAATGGATTCTCCCTGTTTTCCGGCATCTGCAATAATCCTGCCGGCCTCCTCATTTCCCTTTTCTACGCCTTCCCGGTAGATTTTTTCGGTCAATTCCTGAATCTTTGTGTCCATACATATTATTATTTTAGTATTCTTCCGCACTATCAAAGCCACAAAGTTAAAAAAAATCCGTCCATACGTTCACCCGCATAATTTAAAAAAAACAAAAAAATGCACAAAAAACCTGTGCATATGTAATAACGACCACTTTTTGAGGCTTTTGTCCCATTTTTGCACTCTTTATATGAAAAGTTTTCAACGAAACTCGCATATATTTCAATAAATGTCTATCTTTGCAGCACTGAAATTAACGGAGGAATTAATTAACCAATTAATTATTAAAAAATTAAACCAACAGAAAGATGAAAAATTTAGTAAAGCAAATCGAGGAATCATTCGGTGCGTTCGCAGAAGACGCCAACGCCCAGATCGAAAAGGGCAACAAGGCGGCAGGAACCCGCGCACGCAAGGCATCTGTAGAGATTGAAAAAATGTTGAAAGAATTTAGAAAAAAATCTTTGGACGCTGCTACCAAGAAATAATTTCAATTCAACAAATTTAAAAAGACGGTTTTCTTCACGGAAACCGTCTTTTTTTTATACTGTGCACGGCCCGAAGGGCTTGATTTTCATAACCGGGCCTCGTCGACCTGCGGATCAGCCGCCTGCCGCCCGTCCGCCGAAAAAAAAACGGAAAAAAATTTGGCGTTTATAAATTTAATTGTAATTTTGCCGTTCGACAAATGATTGTCAGCTTAAAAAAAAGGAATCTGTCAAATAATAACCAATATGAGGTGCGGAAAGATAAATCTTGGAACCATTCGACTCACGGAGGCCTCCGCCTCCGGAAGACCGTCGATTTCCTCCGGCAGGCTGTCCGCTTTCTCCGGCAGATTGTCGACTTTCTTCATTAGATTGTCGACTTTCTTCGGCAGATTGTCCACTTTCTTCATTAGATTGTCTACTTTCTCCGGCAGATTGTCTACTTTCTTCATTAGATTGTCTACTTTCTCCGGCAGATTGTCCACTTTCCGCATTAGATTACCGACTTTCCGCGCCGAATTACCGACTTTTTTTAACGTTTTACCGACAACTTTCCACATTATATATATTATTCACTAAAAACTAAACGTATGAGTAACAAAGATTTTATACCTGGAAAAGGCGCCAAGTTCAATGACTGGCAAAAAGCATTGATGGCTTATCTCGCCCTCCACAAAGCTGACTGGAATATTGACCCGGATGACTTCGAGGCCCTGTTGACGCTGCAAGCCGTCTTCGCCGCCAAATATGCGGTCGCCGAAAATCCCGCAACACGTACAGGGCCGGCTGTTACCGCAAAAAGAGAAGCGATGGCGGCCTATAAAAAAGGACTGAGACAATTCATCAGGGAATTCTTGACAAACAACCACCTGGTGACCGACGAAGACCGCCGCGCCATGCAGTTACCGATACACGACACCAAACCGTCAAAGATCGACCCGCCCAAAACATCGCCGGTCGCAAAGATCGATTTCGCACACCAGCAGCATACCATACGCGTGCAGGACATCACCGGGACGCTGTGGGGCGAAAATGCCAGCCGCTTCGAAGTCTGGCGCAAAATAGGCGGCGACCCTCCCGTCAGCGACAGCGAATTTGAATTTGCCGGCGCCAGCACCTCTACAACGAAAATCCTCCAATATTCGCTCGAACAGGTCGGCCAAACCGTCCATTACCGTTACCGCTGGTTAAACGAGCGCAACCAGCCCGGCCCCTGGAGCGAAACAATCGACAGCGTCGTCATCCCGTAAGCCGCCGCCTGCCCCGTAAACTTAAAAACAGCGTATTCCCCTTCAGGGGCCATACGCTGTTTACACATCATGCGGAACCGTTTCCGGTTTCGGACGGGAACAGTCCGCCGGCAGCTGCATATCAAATTCATTTCATCTCATTACTTCTGCAACCTTCTCCCTTAGCTTGTTGCCGCGCAGGTCTCGCTCCAGAATGGTGCCGTCGGGACCAAACAGGATGAGATGGGGGATTCCCTCAATACCGTATACTTCGGTTGGAATAGCCTGCCCGTCCAGGATCTGGGGCCAGGCGATGCCGTCTTCTTCAATGGCGGACAGCGTATTTTCACGCTTATCCCAGACGGCGACGCCCAGCACTTCAAACCGCTCTCCCCGGTACTTTTTATAGACTTCCGCTATCACGCGACTTTCCATCCGGCAGGGCTGACACCACGACGCCCAGAAGTCAACAAGCACATACTTTCCCTTCCCTACATAATCGGAAAGGGATGCCGCCGAGCCGTCCCGGTTACCCTTCTCGACGGTGAAATCGACAAACGGCCTGCCAACCGCCGTTATATCCAGTTTTTCGAAATACGCCTTCATCTGCTTTACAGGGCCAAAATTCAGCACACTGTCCCCCACGTACCGGGATGCGGCGTTAAACTTTTCGGAAGACGGTTCCTTCTGGTTTTGCATCCAGGTATAAAAAATCAGGGCGCCCAGCGCGTCGTTCGGATGCTCTTCCAGGAACGGAACCGGCAGCCCGTCTATTTTCAGGAAAAGTTCATCAATAATCCGGCCCTGCAGTTCCTCCTTTTCGGCTTCCGGAACGGATGCATCCATACGGTTCAGTTCCTCCCTGGCTTCCAGTATCAGGTTCGCACTTTGGGTGGTAAAGTCATTCAGCCTGTCATTCAGGGGAGTTCCCTTCGCACTGTACGGATCCGACAGGTCAATGGATATGACTCCTTTTTCCAGGATAAACTCGGCATCCCAGTCCCTTAATGTAAGCTTTATAACCGCGGCGGCATCCACAGTCCCTTCAAAAGTAAATTTTCCGTTGACAACTTTTGTGCTGTCAATGATCAGGCCGTCATTGTAATCCGTCATAAAAACGGTTTCCCCGTTCAGCATGTCGCCGGGGACGGTACCGCGAACGAGATACCTGTTCTTTCCGTCGTTACAGGCCGCCGTCAGAGCGGCGGCAATACACACGACAATAATCTTCAATGTCTTCATTTTCCGGTTCTTTAGTTAATAAAATCAAGGGGGCAAAGATAACGCTATATTTTTAAACCGGATGATAACCCTGCTCATTTTTATAGATATTTGTATTTTCAAACTTTATATTTTTTTTTGCGGTCATTTCTCCTTTTTTTACTACTTTTGCTACCCGAATTTAAGATTTCCGGAAAAAATATCAGTGGAGTCGTAATTATGACAGAAAAGGAAAAAAAACAGCTGGATGTTGACAAAAGGTATCTGAGAATGGCCAAAATATGGGCGGAAAACTCCTATTGCAAAAGGCGTCAGGTAGGGGCTTTAATTGTAAATAACCAGATGATTATTTCCGACGGGTACAACGGGACGCCGGCCGGCTTTGAGAATATATGTGAAGATGAGAACAATAAAACCAGGCCGTATGTTCTTCACGCCGAAGCCAACGCAATTACCAAGGTGGCGGCATCGAACAACAACAGCGCGGGAGCAACCATTTACATCACCGCCTCCCCCTGTATCGAATGTGCAAAGCTGATCATACAGGCAGGCATAAAGCGCGTTGTGTTCTGTGAAAACTATCATACGGAAGAAGGAGTTGATCTCCTTAAGCGTGCAGGGATCACCGTCAATCTCATCGAATCAATCATATGAAACAATAATACGAAAACAGAAATGAACAGAAACAGGCATTTTTTATGGGTGATACTACTAATCGCCGTCAGTCTGATACTCGGCTTCAATGCAGGCAAATTTTACCGTCCCGGGGGGCTGCAGTTTAAAATGCTGCGTTCGGGACAAAACAAAATTAACGAAGCGCTTGACATCATAGGCCAAAATTATGTGGATACGGTCGACATCAACCGCCTGGCCGAAAGCGCCGTTGACAGGATCGTCAGCGAACTGGATCCGCATTCATCCTATATTCCGGCCTCGGATGTCGATGCGGCGAAAGAAGACCTCGAAGCCTCGTTCAGCGGCATAGGCATACAGTTCAACATGCCGCTTGATACGCTTCTTGTCATCAGCGTCATCTCCGACAGTCCGGCGGAAAAGGCGGGACTGATGCCTTTTGACCGGATCATTACCGTCAATGACTCGACCGTTGCCGGCCGGGAAATCGGGACAACAAAAATCATGCGGATGCTGCGCGGCCCGAAAGACAGTAAAGTCCGGCTCGGAATACAGCGCGGAAACGCGGAACAGCTGACCGAATTTGAACTCACCCGCGGCGATATCCCCAATCACTCCGTAGATGTTTCCTACAAAGTAAATGAGCATACGGGATACATTAAAATCACCAAATTCTCAAGGTCTACCTACAACGAGTTCCTCACGGCAGTCGCCAAACTCAAGCAGGAGGGGGCAGAAGGATTGATCATCGACCTGCGTGACAATCCGGGAGGCTATATGGAATCGGCGATCAATGTCATCAACGAATTTTTACCCAAAGGACGCCTGATTGTATACATGGAAGGACGTTCCTATCCCCGTCTGGACAGCTACTCAAACGGCAAGGGAGCCTGCCAGGATGTCCCGGTCGTCGTACTTATCAATGAACTGTCAGGCTCTGCCAGCGAAATATTTTCCGGAGCCATCCAGGACAATGACCGGGGAACCATCATCGGAAGACGCTCCTACGGAAAAGGCCTCGTACAGACAAAACTGGACTTGAGCGACCGGTCGGAACTGCTGCTTACCATAGCACGCTATTATACGCCTTCCGGACGGTGCATCCAGAAAGAATACGAACTGGGCAAATCCGAAGAATACAGCCAGGATTTAAGCATCCGCTTCATGCACGGAGAGTTCTATTCCGCCGACAGCATTAAAATGGTTGACTCGCTCGAATACCGGACAGCCGGCGGACGTCCCGTATTCGGCGGCGGAGGCATCATGCCCGACATCTTCATTCCCAGCGACACGACAGGTATTACATCCTATTATTCAAGTGTTGTAAATACAGGCGTTCTCTATCAGTTCTCACTCGTCTATTCGGACAAAAACAATGACAAACTAAAATCATTCGCCAGCTACCGGGAACTCTATGAATACCTGCAACAGCAGCCCCTGTCATACGAATTTGCCGATTATGCCGCTTCAAAAGGCATCAAAAAACGTCCGACACTGATGAGCATATCCAGGGATCTGATAGAAACACAGCTATATGCCTACATAGTCCGCAATTTCTTCAAATATGAAGGCTTCTACCCCATCCTCCTGCAGAACGATGCGGCACTGAAAAAAGCCATTGAAATAATCAGCGAAGGCCAGTGGAAACCTGAAGCCCGGGGGCTGCACGATACGGGGAACGATCCGTCCTGTTCCGTGGAAATTCCCGGGCAGGCCATCAGAAAGCCGCTTTATGCCGAAGCCGGATGATCCGTGAAAAAGAACTTGTCAGGAAAGAAATAAGCAGGCTTAAACGCTCCCTATCAGACGGGACGGCCGCCTGTCTTTCACAAAAGATAGGCGGCCGTCTCATACGGACGGACGCCTTTCAAAAGGCCGGCTGCATTGCCTTCTATCACTCCGTAAAAGGCGAAGTGGAAACCGTTTCTCTGATAGAAGAATGGTGCCGGAAAAAGAAAATAGTACTGCCTGCCGTCTCCGGTAAAGACCTCCGGTTTTACTCATATACCGGAAAGGAAAGTCTGACCGCGGGAGTCTTCGGCATACGGGAACCGGCGCCCTCAGAGGAAATAACGGCAGAACAGATTGATCTCTTCATTGTACCGGGAATAGCTTTTGACCGTAAGGGCAACCGCATGGGACGCGGCGGAGGATATTACGACAGGTTTTTATCCGGAACGGAAAAACCCGTTATAGGCCTGTGCTTCGGATTCCAACTGCTGGAACAGATCCCCACAGAAGTACACGACAAAAAAATGACCCTGATTCTCACCGAAGATATTACCGTATCATCACATCATCAATCACATCCGACCCGGCATGACGGTTCAGTGTAGTAACCAGGCGTTTCCTCATGGACAACAGTTCGCTGCGCACGACGGAAGAGGTCATCGATACATAAAGAATCCTGTTTTTAACATATACATTCGTTGTATACGCGGCAACGGAAGGGCCGAACAGCTCACTCCACAAGCGTTGCACACGCGCTTCAAGCATCCGGTGGTACAACTCCGGATTATCCTTCCAGAACAACCGCAAGGTTTCATTTAAACGGACTGTCTTTCTGCGTATCATATCAATCCGTTTTGTTTTCCATTAAACAGACATTACCCTGCTCTACCTTAAACAGGGAGTAATCCTGCCCTATCGCTTCAAGGATACGGTCCAGGTATTTACGGTTTGTATCCGTTATAAAGATCTGACCGAAACGGTCGCCGCTCACAAGGCCGATGATCTTCTCAACCCTTTCCGCATCCAGCTTGTCAAAGATGTCATCCAGCAATAAGACGGGTTTCGTCATACCGGTGGAAGACATATACGAAAACTGCGCCAGTTTCAATGCGATCAGGTACGTCTTTTTTTGTCCCTGGGAACCGATACGGCGCACCAGCTCGCCGTCAAGCGTCATTTCCATATCATCTTTATGAATGCCCGCCGACGAATATCCCAGCAGCTGATCCTTAGCCCTTGATTCCCTCAGTAATTTCATAAAATCAGGATCCGACAGTTGGGAAACATAACTTAACCCGACCGTTTCTTCCGAACGACAGATCAGGTGATGATATTCATTAAAAACAGGGATCAGACTGTTTATAAAGGCCCTGCGCTTTTCGTAAATCTGCGGGCCATACATGCCCATCTGCATTTCAAAAACATCGTACAGGGAGGCATCATTACGATGCTCGCGCAACAGTACATTACGCTGCATCACAGCCTTATTGTACTGTATCAGGGAGTTGAGATACTGCCTGTCATGCTGTGAAATAATCATATCAATAAAGCGTCTGCGCTCGTCACTCCCGCCCCCTGTCAGATCCGAATCTGCCGGAGAAACCATCACCAGGGGCAACAGTCCGATATGTTCGGACAAACGCTCGTATTCCTTCTTATTCCGTTTGAACTGCTTGCGCTGGTTATGTCTTATCGCACAGAAAATATCTTCTTCTTTCCCGTTATAATCATACGTTCCCTGAAGCACACAGATCTCCTCTCCTTTCCGTATGATCCGGCTGTCGGGAGTATGAATGTGGCTTTTACAAAAGGAAAGATAATAGATCGCATCCAGCAGGTTCGTTTTCCCCATGCCGTTATTACCGAAAAAACAGTTTGTCTTAACGGAACAAACCACTTCGGCCTCTCCTAAATTCTTGTAATTCAATACGGATAACTTGTTTATTACCATAGATTCTCTCTGCCCCTCCAAACGGTTTCTTTCGGCAAATATAAAAAATATCTGCCGAATTGTGTATCATTTCAACAAAAAAAACTAATTTTGCACGCTGAAATAATATATGTACAATCATAAAAAATATATAAACATCAACTATTATGGCAAATAAAGAGACGGAAAAGAAAATTGCGAATGTGGAGGAAGTAGGAGAACTCGTATCGCGTTCGGAACGGTTTATCGAAAACAACAAAAAGAATATCACAATCGGCATCATAGTAATTACAGTAATCATAGGTGCGATACTGGGATATAACCATTTGTATTCTGCTCCTAAAAACAAAAATGCGGCGATTGCAATCTTCAGGGGCGAACAGTATTTCATGAAAGACTCATTCAATCTGGCGCTGAATGGAAACGGCGTCGATTATGACGGATTTGAATACATTATCAGGCAATACAGTGGCACCAAACCCGGAAACCTGGCCAGGGCGTATGCCGGTATCTGCTATTATAAAACCGGAGATCTGGAAAGCGCCATCAAACACCTGAAA
Source organism: Tannerella sp. (assembly GCA_031265585.1). Lineage (GTDB taxonomy): Bacteria > Bacteroidota > Bacteroidia > Bacteroidales > Tannerellaceae > Tannerella. The sequence goes on from JAISCL010000082.1 coordinate 16,172, forward strand.
TCGTTCAAAAGCGATGATGAGAATATATCACCTGCCATTATCGGACTAATCGGAGACTGTTATGTAGAATCGGGCGATGTTAAAGAAGGCATTTCCTTTTTTGAAAAAGCTGCTTCCAGAGCAAACAATGACTTTTTAAGTCCCATATACTTAAAAAAAGCCGGTATTGCTTACGAAAGCATGCAGCAATACGACAACGCCATAAAAGCGTATACGGCTATCAGGGAAAAGCATGCAGCGTCAATGGAAGCGATGGATATTGAGAAATATATTGTCCGCGCCCAACTGGCAAAAAAATAAAACATGTCCACTGCTTATCAGAACCTGTCCTCGTATGATATCAATAGCATCCCGGATGCATCCGGGATGCGCGTAGGCATTGTTGTCTCCGAATGGAACCGCTCCATAACCGAAAAATTACTGGAAGGAGCCTGTAATACGCTGGAAAAACATCATGTCCCCGCAGACAGTATGATCGTTCACTATGTGCCGGGAAGCTTTGAACTTACTTTCGGAGCACAACAGATTGCAAAATACTGCGATGTTGATGCCGTAATTATTTTAGGATGTGTAGTCAGGGGAGATACGCCACACTTCGATTATGTCTGCGAAGGAGTTACCCAGGGCATAGCTGCACTGAATGCGGCACAGGATATTCCCGTAATATTCGGACTGTTAACTACCGACAACCAACAGCAGGCAGAAGACCGTGCAGGCGGCAAACATGGTAATAAAGGAGACGAAGCTGCAATTACTGCAATAAAAATGATTGATTTTGTTTGCAAATTAAAAAAATGATTTTACCTTTGCACCGCAATTATGAAAAAGGGGCAGTTACCAGAGTGGCCAAATGGGGCAGACTGTAAATCTGCTGGCTGATGCCTACGGTGGTTCGAATCCATCACTGCCCACTCTCCCGGTCAAAGGGGGGAAAATTAAAAATGCGGAAGTAGCTCAGTCGATAGAGCATTAGCCTTCCAAGCTGAGGGTCGCGGGTTTGAGTCCCGTCTTCCGCTCTTGTTAAATATCAGGGGAATAAGAGGTTTTACGCTGCGTGGGGCCTCTTGTTTTTTTGCGAAGTGGATAAAATATCGAAATATATTTGCTATATTTGCACAAAAAAATTACAAATAAACTACACGGGTATGGCAACACTTAAAGCGGTTGTGCGGACGAAAAAAGAACTTAATACGGTTTATATCCGGATCAGTCACAATTCCCGTACGGATTATATTCCGACTTCCATGATTGTGCACAAATCGGGGGTGCGAAAGGGAGAAATTACCGATCATAGCATACTTGCCAATTGCGCGATTATGATTAAGAAGTATGTGGACAGGATCAACAGCGTTAACATATCCGGCTGGACGGTGCAGGAGGTGAAAAAATTCCTGGTGTCGGATTCCGGTGCCATTTCTTTTTCGGATTTTGCGAAGGCGTACATCGAACAGATGCGTAATGACGGAAGGGAACATCCGGCGAATAATTATTTGACAGCCCTTCGTTCGTTTGAAAAGTATTGCGGAAGGCGGCAGATTAATTTCCAGGATATTACATCGAAAATATTGCGAGAATGGATAAAGTCGCTTACGGAAACGAAAAGGGCAAAAGAACTGTATCCCGTGATCATTAAAAAACTGTTTGACGAGGGCTGTATGGAGTATAACGATTATGAGCGGAATATAATAAGGATACCCGGTCAGCCATTCAGGGCGGTCAGGATTCCGCGGGCCGATATGCCGCGCGATAGATGTCTGGAAGTGGAGGCGCTGCGAAGGATTCTCGACGGAAAGCCGGTTCTTTCCAGGGAGGAGCTGGCGCACGATGTCGCCATGCTTGTTTTCTGTCTTGCGGGGATTAATGCGGTTGATCTGTACAATCTCGAAAAGCGGGAGTTTGCGGGAGGAAGGATCTGCTATAACAGGACGAAAACGGAAAGGGAACGGATGGACAGGGCGTATATGGAGATTGCCGTCCGGGATGAAATTTTGCCCCTGTTTGAGAAATACAGGGGGGCGAAATATCTGTTTAATTTCCGGGAGCGCTATTCGGATCCGGACAATTTTTCAAGGGCGGTGAACACGGGCTTGAAGTCTCTCTGCACGCGGGCCGGGGTGCAGGTCATTACGGTCTACTGGCTGAGGCATACGTGGGCTACGGTGGCGAAGAATGAGTGCGGTGCGAGTACGGAGCTTGTGGCCTTTGCGCTCAACCATGTTTCGGCGCACAGGGTGACGGAGGGGTATATCCGGAGGGATTACAGTCCGGTTGATGCGCTGAACGGAAAGGTGCTGCAGAGGGTTTTCGGGCGGGAATAGGCTTTGCGCCGTTTATCATCAAAAAAACCGCCCCACCTTCACAAGCAGGGCGCAAAAAACAAATCAAAATAGAAAATTCAACATATTCAAATCCGTCAAAACGCCCTGTAAACACTGACCCCAAACCCCTTCCCCTTGAAATCGGTCAAATACTGAACCCCAATCCCCCAGGAACCATAATACAGCCCGCCTCCGGCCCCAATAAACCCCGGCGATCCGTAAGAAGCAAAAACAAA
>JAISCL010000160.1 GCA_031265585.1 Tannerella sp.
TATCTGATGCGTGATTTCCAGCAGTTCTGGCGCGAAAACAGCGCTATCTGGAAAGAAAAGTTCGACTATAAGGAAGCCGCGCCTCACCTGATCATGATGGCATTTCTTCAACGCGTCGCCAACGGCGGCGGACAGATTATTCGCGACATCGCTTCGGGCACGGGCCGTCTCGACATCTGTCTGATATACGAAAACCGGAAATATCCTGTAGAACTCAAAATCCGTTATGGAGACAAATATCTCGAAAAAGGTTTCAACCAAATCGCCGGATACATGGATATCTTTGGCTGCGACGAAGGCTGGATGGTGGTATTCGACCGCCGTAAGACCGTCAAGTGGGCGGATAAACTCTATATCAAAAAAGAAATTGTGGACGGTAAAACCGTTACAATAGTGGGAGCGTGAAACCGTCAACCGCGACTATATGAATACATGTGAGTTTAAACTCGCAACATCTGAGACATACGGAGAATATCCGGAATCTGCGAAAGATCGCTATATTAAAATAAACACGATCATTTGTATTTGAGTTATATTGTGCGCGGTCTGACATTGTGAGATAAAAACAGGCGTTTGCCATCGTAGAGACGCGATGCATCGCGTCTCTACACAGAGGAGGGCTGGAAGAAGCACACAGCCTCCCGTATGTTTAAAATTATACTGTCTTGATTTGAATTAATTAAAATAAAATGAAAAAGATATTCGTATTATTAGCTATCGCAGGCTTTATATCCTGCAATGACCGTTCGGAGATAGCGGTCAATCAGGTTCCGATGAAATGGCAGTACGACGTGCCGGCCACCAAGTACTGGGAAGGATTGCCGGTTGGTACGGGACGTTTTGCCGCCATGATACCCGGAGCGATCGATCACGAAGTAATTGCTTTTAACGACGAAACGCTCTGGACAGGCGGACCGTACAATCCCAATCCTTCCAACGGCCCGGAAGTTTTCAGGAAAGTCCGTGAACTGATTTTTGCCAAAAAGTACGCCGAAGCGCATGAAGAAGCCTGGAATCTGGGTTATCCGGGCCGTCATGTTCAATTTTATCAACCGATGGGAAGGCTGAATATGGACTATACGGGACATGAACTGTCGAAAACGACCGGTTATCAGCGCTCGCTGGATATGGACAACGCGACGGTTGACGTTTCCTACAAACTGGATGGTGTGAACTATTCGCGCCGGGTTTTTGCCAGTTATCCCGATCAGGTGATTGTGATACGGCTGACCGCCGACCGAAAAGGAAAAATCAACTTTTCAAGCCGGCTGACAAGTCTCCAGCCGAGCGCCGTGACCAGGGTGGAAGGCGACGAAATCATTATGGAAGGAACAACCATTTCCGAAAAGAAAGGCGCTACCCACGCCAGTTATGGATATAAATGGACGATTCTCCCGCCGCAAATGAAATGGCGGTCAAAAGTGAAAATCGTCAATGAGGGCGGTACCATACAATCCGACGGAGATAAATTAACGGTTGCCGATGCCGACGCTGTTACGCTGATTCTTGCCGGAGCCACTAACTGGGTCAACTGGAACGACATCTCGGCAGACGAAAAAAAACGTTGCAGCGACTATATTTCCGGCGCTGCCGGACGGTCATATCCGGAACTTTTACAGCGTCATCTCGACGATTACCGTCCGCTTTTTGCGGCATGCAAGCTCGACCTTGGCGCAGACCCGATTCCGTCGCTTACAACCTCGCAGGCAATGGATACCATCCGCAAGGGACTGTCCGACCCGGCTTACGAAGCACGCTATTTCCAGTACGGGCGCTACCTGCTGCTTGCCGGAGCGCGCGAAGGAACGCTGGCATTCAACAATCACAACATCTGGCTCGATAATCTGGAAGGACGCTGGCAGGGACGATGGACGCTCAACATCAACATACAGGAATGTTACTGGCCTGTCGAAAACACCAACCTGCCCGGCGTAAACGAATCGCTGCTGCTCTTTGTCGATAATCTTGCACAGGCGGGACGGCGAACGGCAAAAGAACTGTTCGAATGTCGCGGATGGTGCGCCTGTCTCGGTACGGACGTCTGGTTCAACACCGCCCCCACCGACGGAAACCCCCTGCACGCAACCTGGCCCATGGCCGGCGTCTGGCTGATGCAACAGCTTTACGACCATTATCTCTACAATCCCGATACGGAATATCTGAAACGCATCTATCCGCTATTGAAAGGCTCGGTAGAATTTGTTCTTGATTTTCTGGTCGAAGACCCCGATTCGGGTTATCTTGGTACCTGTCCGGCGTCGTCGCCCGAAAATTTTTTCATTGACGATGGAGGAAACAGGGCAGCCCTGTCGTTCGCTTCAGCCGGCGACATTCAGCTTATACGCGTCTTGTTGCGTGACTTTGTAGAAGCGACAGGCGTTCTCAGTATCGACAGGGAATTGCAGTCGCAGGCAGAATCGGCGCTCAAACAGTTGCCGCTCCACAAAATCGGGAAACACGGGCAATTGCAGGAATGGTTTTACGATTTCGACGAACATGAGGTAACACACAGGCACATGATGCACCTTATCGCCTTTTATCCCGGCGATGACATTACGATTCGCAAAACGCCCGAGCTCGCTGAAGCAGTGAAGACGACGCTGAAACGCAGAGGAGCAAACAACATGGGCTGGACAGGCGCATGGAGAATCGGCCTTCGCGCGCGCCTCGAAGAACCCGAAGCCGCTTACGCCGACTTGCACAGGATGATTACGGACGTAAGCATTCATCCATATTCGGAAGACAGCCGCATCACGCCGTCGTTCGAAGGCAACCAGGCAATTCAGGGCGTCACTGCCGGCATGGCCGAGATGCTGATGCAGAGTCACAGCGGGGAAATTTCGCTGCTGCCGGCATTGCCCGAACAGTGGAAAACCGGCGCTGTTGAAGGACTTCGCGCTCGCGGAGGCTACGAAGTCGATATGGCATGGAAAGAAGGGAAACTCTCCAAAGCCATCATCAATGCACATTACGATAAAACCTGCCGGCTACGTACCAAAACGCCTGTCAGAGTACTGGATGGGAATAAAGAAATTCCATGTAACAGTTTGGGTGAAAATCTTGTGGAATTTGAGGTGAAATCAGGTAAAACATATTGCATCGAACCAGCGATATAATTACATCCGAAAAAAGAGGTATTTTTGCAGGTAAATTATGATATTAGAAGATGGATACAGTTAAAAATAATGTCGATTACAAACAATGGCTGATTGATTTGAAACAGCGAATAAGGTATAGCCAAATTAAGGCAGTGGTAAAGGTAAATACTGAATTATTACGCCTTTATTGGGATTTGGGACAGGATATAGTTATCCGTCAACTTGAATCTGCCTGGGGTAGCGGTTTCTTTGAACAATTGAGTAAAGATTTGCGAAACGAATTTCCGCATTTAAAGGGATTTTCTACAGCAAATTTAAGATTCATTAAACGATTTTATTCGTTTTATTATCAAGATATTCCAATTCGCTACCAACTTGGTAGCGAATTAGAGGCAACAAATTTCCACCAACCTGGTGGCGAATTAGAAAATCATCCTGTTTTCCAAATTCCCTGGCGTCATCATGTAGAAATTATCACCAAATGCAAAAC
>JAISCL010000173.1 GCA_031265585.1 Tannerella sp.
CTTCAGGCTGCCGGCTATGAAGTAGTTATTATTGACAACCTCTCCAATTCTAATAAAGAGGTGGTAGACGGAATTGAACGGATTTCCGGTATCCGTCCGGTTTTTTATGAAATGGACTGCAATGATATGTCAGGTCTGCAAAAAGTCCTTATAGAAAACAAAGGAATCAAAGGGATTATTCATTTTGCGGCAAGCAAGGCTGTCGGCGAATCGGTACACGAACCATTAGCCTATTATCGTAATAATATTGTTACGCTTCTCAACCTGCTGGATCTGATGCCCGAATATAATATTGAAGGGATTGTATTTTCATCTTCCTGCACCGTTTACGGCCAGCCGGATATACTGCCCGTTACGGAAGACGCTCCAATTAAACCTGCCCTGTCTCCCTACGGCAATACCAAACAGATCAATGAAGAAATTATCCGCGACGCCATCCATGCCGGGCTTCCGTTCAAGAGTATCATCCTCCGCTATTTTAATCCGATCGGCGCACATCCCAGCGCCGAGATAGGCGAACTGCCTAATGGCATTCCCCAAAACCTGGTTCCCTTCGTTACCCAGACAGCCATGGGCATCCGGGAAGAATTAAGCGTTTTCGGCGATGATTACGATACACCCGACGGCTCCTGCATCCGCGACTATATCAACGTAGTAGACTTAGCCAAGGCACATGTAGTCGCAATGAACCGCATGCTTGAAAACAAATCGGAAGACAACCTTGAGATTTTCAACTTGGGAACCGGACGAGGCGTATCAGTACTGGAATTAATCAACGCCTTCGAGAAAAGCACAGGCGTAAAAGTCCCCTACAAAATCGTAGACCGCCGCGAAGGCGATATCGAAAAAGTATGGGCAAATCCCGAACACGCCAACAACGTATTAGGCTGGACAGCCAAAGAAACGGTAGAAGACACCTTAGTCACCGCTTGGAATTGGCAAAAGAAACTCCGAGAACGCGGCATACAATAAATGGTTTCAGCTAAATAAGCAAGAAACCAATAATTCAAAAAAAGGCTGTTTCGAGGTGAAACAGCCTTTTCTTATTTGCAAAATATACGAAAATACTACTCTTTTACCAACCCGGGTTCTGTGTAATAACGCCGCCTGTGCGGTCTATCTCTGTTTGTGGAACGGGGTATGTCTTGAGGCGAAGCTCAGGCTGGGGTAATTCCCAGTTACTGTATGAATCGAGACTTCTGCGGGCCTTTTCGATAAGAGGCTTGGCATATTCCCATCCCCATCGTTTGAGGTCGTAGAAGCGGTGACCTTCGGTGGCCAGTTCTACACGACGTTCATGGCGCAGGGCTGCCCGGACTTCTTCGCGGCTGGTAGGCCTGACGTCGGGAATCGTTACGTTGAGGTCTATTTTCCTCGTGCGACTTGCAAGCTTGTCTTCCTCAGTTTCACCGAATGCTTCGGGATCGTATTTGTAAGTATTACGCGCCCGTTCACGTACCATATTGATGTAATTGCATGCTATGGTGAGGTCGCCGCCTTCGCTTTCAATCAGACTTTCGGCATACATCAACAGGACGTCGGCATAACGTATTTTCTTCAGATTCAAATCCATCTGACTCCTGTTGGCGCGGCGTAACTCGGGATAGAACATTTTACGCGAGTGATATCCGTCGCCGCTTGTATAGCCTGTATGGTTCTGTATTTCCGCTGTTCCGTCTTTCCGCGGGAAGCTGTCGCCTGTCTCGGTTATGGTATAGAGCAGGCGGGGGTCTCCTATCTCAAACTCTCCTACCAGGCTTTCCGTGGGGCAGAGAAAACCCCACCCGCCACATCCGCGGCTACGGTAGTAGGTAGGCAGGATGGTATCGTCGCCATTTCCATCGGTGTTTTTATGGAGTACTTCAAAGATAGACTCTTCGCTGATGAGGTCGTTTTTGAAGAAAAGGTCGCCGAATTGTGGTTCAAGTGAGTAATCTCCCGAATCAATAACCCATTTAGCGGCTTCACCGGCTTCGGCAAAGGCCCCGAAATAGAGTTCGACACGGGCAAGCAGGGCATAGACGGCCCCACGGCTGACACGGCCCCATTCGTTTGCCATATTCATCTGGCTTTTAGCCGGGACGATGTTCGCTATTTCCTTGAGTTCGTTACGGATAAACTGGTGTACCTGTGCAGCAGGCGTGCGGGGCATGATGTATTCGTCTATGGGATAGGTGAGCCTTCTGTCTACCAACGGAACATCGCCGTATATCCTTACCAGGTTGAGATAAAGGAAAGCCCTGATGAAGCGGGCTTCGCCTTCGTAGCGAGCTTTAAGGGAAGCGTCTGCGAAGGTGATATCGGGCAGTCGCTCCAACAGGGTATTGACGCGGAAGATACCTTGGTAGTTGTTCATCCACCATCCTTCCACGTCTTGGTTGTTTGACATGGCTCGGAAAAATGCCAGGTCGTTAACAAAGGGGCGGTCGTTGTCGCTTTCGCCACCTTTCCAAGCATCGTCGGAGGTCATATCTCCCAGTTCGTAACCTACAAATTCCATGTCGTTATTGTCGCCGCCGAGGTAACTGTAAATGGCCGTCAGGGCGGTGAAGGCGTCGCTTTCCGTTTGGTAATACGTGTTGTCGGTCAGGATACCGAAAGGAGGTTTGTCAAGGAAACCTTCCCCACATCCTGAGAGAAAACATACCAGGCTGATTAAAAATATATAATTATACTTCTTCATGACTTGTTTCTGTTTTTTTAAAGTTATTAAAGCGTGAGGCTCAAACCAACCATAAAGGTTCTTGATTGCGGATAGTTTGACCGGTCAATACCAAAGTCTCTCGGATTCCCGTTATTGTTACCTGCCATTTCAGGGTCTAACACCTCTGATTTGGTTATTGTTAACAGGTTCTGGGCGCCTACATATACGCGCAGGCCGCTAATGTGGACCGGTGTGAGCCATTTTTGCGGCAGGTTGTAACCTATCTGCAGGTTTTTCAGGCGCACGTAGGAACCGTCTTCTGTATAATAGCTGGATGCCTTAGTGTTGAGGGCCGGATCATAATTGATCTGAAACTCTGTGTTGGAGGGATTCCCGGGGTCTTCGGGGCTTAATGTTCCCGGAGCGCGCCAAGCTTCTTCAAGCACAGACTTGTAGGTGTTGAAGTATCCGGTCTTCTGGTGAGTGTAATATTTGAAGATACGGAAAATCGTATTCCCCGTCTGCCCCTGGAAGAACATCGTCATGTCTAAGTTCTTGTATTGGGCCGACAGGTTAAGTCCGAAACCCATGGTGGGGAAGGGATTACCCAGATTGACACGGTCGTCGTCGGTCAGCTTGCCGTCACCGTCTACGTCTCTAAAGATGAGGTCGCCGGGACGTGGGTTGCGGTCTGCCATGTGGGAATTGTTAATCTGTTCCTGGTTCTGGAACACACCTTCCACTTCCCATCCGTAGAATGAACCGATAGGCCAGCCTACTTTTGTGAGGGTAACGTCGCCGATACGTTCGTTACCGCCCGGCATCGGGCCGCTGTCACCAAGGCTGGTCACTTCGTTTTTCACGGTTGTGAGGTTTCCGCTAATGGTGTAGCTGAAGTCTTTCTTTGGCTTGTCTATCCAGGTTAGTTGCATCTCAAATCCCTCATTACGTATGGAACCCTGGTTAGCCCAAGGGTCGCGGTTGTTTCCGCCAAGTCCGAGCCCCATGTACCGTGGTAACGGGACACGCACAAGCATGTCGTTGGTATTTTTGAGGAAATAGTCCAGTGTGGCGCTCAGTTTGCCGTTCCACAGGGCCAGGTCTAAGCCTATGTTCGTTTGTTCTGAGGTTTCCCACTGGATAGATGGGTTACCTATGCCGTCGGGAGAGTAACCGGTGTATTGGGTTTTGTTTTGCCCAAAGACGTACTTCCTGGCGTTATCACCCGTAATGGTGTTGATGTAATCGTTGTTTCCAAGTCCCATCTGGTTACCTATCTGCCCCCATCCGGCCCTGATTTTGATGTTTGAAATCAGGTTTTGTTCGATATTCCGGAAGAACGATTCCTGCGACAGGCGCCAGCCCACAGAAACAGAAGGGAAGGAAGCCCATCTGTTTTCTTCCAGGAACTTTGACGATCCATCGGCGCGTATGGATGCAGTAACCAGATACCTGTCTGCATATCCGTAGTTAACGCGCGCCAGGTATGACATCATAGAGCGATGGTCGCGTGTGCCTTCATTCGTTTGGTTGAATGTTCCGGCATTCAATATCCACATATCTTCGGTGTTACCGGGCAATCCCTGCCTTGAGGCCCTGAAGTCGGTATTATCCCATCCTTCAAGTGTGACCCCGGCCACGGCCGAAAGGTTATGCTCTCCAAACTTACGAGTGGCGCTGATGGTGTTTTCAAAAGTCCAACTGTTATAGTGGCGCTGACGTTTCATCAACGTATTATTGTCTGATTTTTCATCCGGATCGAGGTAATACTGCGGCGTAAACTCGTCGTTTATGATGCTTCTGCGGTCAACTCCAAGGTTGCTTTTGAAAATAATCCAAGGCAGTATCTTTATATCCAGCACCACGTTACCCACCAGGCTGAGGCCTTCGTTATTCCGCAGTGTTCCGGAACGGTAGGCAGTAGCGTATGGCTGCGTTTTGTTGGTGTATTTACCTGTTCCGAAGAGGGAATACTCGTTATTCGGGTCATAGTTGAGCAGGCGGTCTTCCCATCCGGGTAGACCAACGTATCCGGCCCGGTAAACCGGCGTAGTAGGATCGTACGTAATCGCTCCGAAAACAACGCCGTTTTCAAGTTCGTTCTCCGTAACCTGGTGCCTGTTGCTGTGCATAACGCTCAGATTGGTGGTCAGCTTTACCCTGTCGGAGATGTTCAGGTCTACGTTTTGCCTCAAAGTCAGGCGGTCGAACCCTGAGAAAGAAATGATCCCTTTATTGTCGAAATACGTGGCGCTCGACATATAGGATATTTTCTTGTTACCTCCGCTTACGTTCAGGCTGTAGTTTTGAATATTGCCTGTCTGGAACACTTCGTCCCACCAATTCGTACCCTGCCGGCTGCCGGTTACTTTCTCTACCACATTCAGCATACCTTCCACATCCCTGAAGTCGGTGTTGAAGCCGTCAGGATTGTTGCGGTAAGCTATCCGGTTGTATGTTATAAAGCCTTCTGCATCTAACAACTCGGGTGCGTTAATTGCATTTTGCACGCCATAGTATGCGTCTAATTTCACATGGGTGCGTATCACATCGCCTTCGCCGTTACCCCGCAAGGTGCTTATCAGCACAACCCCGTTAGATGCGCGTGAACCATAAATAGCTGTTGCCGAAGCGTCTTTCAGGATTTCAATGGAAGATATGTCTGAAGGGCTCAGGAAGTTAATGTCTCTCACAGGGATACCATCCACCACATAGAGAGGGTCGTTCGCATCGTTTACCGTACCTACTCCACGCACACGGATAGAGGTGCCCGAACCCGGAGCGCCGCTCTGCGACATAACCATCACACCGGCGGCGCGGCCTTGCAATGCCATTTCAACGTTTGTGACGGGGATGTTTTGAAACTCCTCGGCAGATACTTTAGTTATAGAACCTGTCAGGTCGCTTTTCCTCTGGATACCATATCCAACAACTACAATTTCGTCCAGATTCTGAGAATCTTCTTTCAACACAATCCATAAAGGCTGGTTGTTCGTTACCGTTATCGTTTGAGAAACATATCCTATATAGGAAACCTGAAGGACAACTGTGCCCGCAGACACCTGAATTGAAAATTTACCATCCAAGTCGGTGATAGACCCTACATTGGTACCTCTTACCTGGATATTCACGCCTATCAGCGGTTCATTGGTTTCGTCTACAACGGTTCCGCTTATCGTCCGGGCGCCTTGCTGCGGTTCGGGAGTATGGGCCTGTGCTAAAGAATAACTGAATGTCAATAATATTAAAAGAAAAATCTTTAGCGTGGCGAAAGACATATTCCCACCCCAAAAGAGTGAGTGGCTCTCTGTTGATTTCTTTTTTTGTTTGTTTTTCATTTTCAAATAAGTTAGATTAAATTTTTTAGGTTAGTACACATCTTAATCCGTTAAAATACACAACCATAGATGTATCTCTCCGGCATTCATTCATTGCTTTGTTTCATAGGCGATTCTTTTTAAATTCGACGTATAGATTAGGTAACTCTTGTACCACTTCTTAGTAAGAAGTGGAACCCCAAAAAACAGAGTGTTGTATATTACTTGTTATCAGGTAAATGAAAAATGGTAAAATATCGTTTGTAAACAATTACAAAAACATGCGGATAGGGCGATAGCTATAAAATTGTGATGTACAGGTGAAGTAATATAATAGTATAAAGAAAGGAAAGATACTTTTTTATAAACATTTTGTAAACAATCAAATAATCAACTATTTAAATGCCTCTGTGGCTGACTTGAATAATGTAAATGTAAAATACCTTATTAAATAAGTATGTATGTATCTAAATATTACATACATTTGTAGAACGAATAAAATATACGTTCCACTTCTTACTAAGAAGCAGTACAAAAACTTGATAAATAAACTAAAGATAAATTTAATCAAAGGGGGAAATGTTAAAAGTGCCGGAGTTCCTTTTCAAACCTTACACAATGTCTATTTTGACGGTGCATATCCAAATGCTTCCTTGTAAATTCTGGAAAAGTAGAATATATTCTTGAACCCGACTTCAAAACAGACGTCCGATACCTTTTTTTCTCCGTTGCTGAGTTTTTGATGTGCCGCTTCGAGACGCCTCCGTATAATCCATTTTTTCGGCGACAGGTTGCTTATCTTTTTGAAATCGCGCTTGAATGTGGCAAGGCTTCTGCCGGTAAAGTTAGCCATGTCTTCCGGTGAAAGGTCATACATATAGTTTTCGTTAAGATAGTCGAGGATGTCTATTTTCCATGGCTCGGAAAAGTCGAACAGGGCGGAATAAAAACTCCGATCCGTATTGAGCAGGCAATAGATGCCTTCGGTCATTTTAAGATTTATCAGTTCTTCGGCAGGCTGCATCTGCGAATCGAAGTAGGGTATCATTGATTCAAACAAGCTAACGATGTCTGGACGATGCGCGGGAAGTTTATACAAGCTGATTTTTTGCCTTTTAGCATCCTCAGGCAACTGTTTTTTATCCAGTGTCTGGTAAAATTTGCGAAGAAACGGGCGCGTAAACGTTAGCCAGACAGATCTATACTGCTCGTCCTTTTGGGGCATTTTATTCATACTCACACGATTATCCTTGCGGAGAAAGACGCACTCGCCCTTGTAGAGGCGTGTTATCTTGCCGTTTTCGTTGATTTTCAGTTTGCCGGACAAGACATAAACCATCCCGTGTTCACGTATCATCGGTGTGTATTTATGCGCATTGTCCGAAAAACACGAAAGGAAAACGTTTGAATATTCTATTATTTTACAAGATTCCATCATCATTTTTTTGCAAAGATAACATCCATTAAATGACTGACGGTAATTTTTTTTTATTTTGACAGGTTGTTGTATTCTTCATCGCTGACCGGTTCAAACCAGTCGCTTGCGCCGGGGGTTATTGTCAGATGCACGAACCAGCTGTCTTTCGTTGCGCCATGCCAGTGCTTTGCATTAGCGGGAATATTTACCACATCGCCTGCTTTAAGGAATTGTGCAGGTTTGCCCCACTCCTGATACCAACCTTCGCCGGCAGTAACAAGCAGGAATTGACCAATTTTATGCGAGTGCCAGTGGTTACGTGCTCCGGGTGAAAAGGTAACATTGCCTGCGCCGATATTGTGTGGAGCTTCGGGTACAACAAGCATTTGCAGCCATGCCTTGCCGATAAACCACGCAGGATTGACCGGCTCGCCAAGCGGGAAAAGACCATCGTTTTTAAAATGAGCGCTTTTGTCGAAATCAACATTGTCCTTTGCCGCAACGGCAACAGGCACGACATCAACCAGCTCAAGCGACTTGACCATGTTTTCAACTGTCTTTTTATACTTCTTAAAATGAGCGGTTTCGATGTGAGTTTCATACCCTGCCCGGCTCGAATAGGTTTCAAAAATCGTAATTTGCGACGGATTATTTTTGTCATGAACTGCTGAATATGCCAAAACGTCTTTTTCGAGCGATAAAGCCGACTGCATCTGTTCTTTCAAGGCATTATTATAACTGTCTAATTGAGCGCTGTCCACCACAATTTTTGCTATTCGCATATAATAGCTGTCGTTGCCCGCATTGCCGCTCTGTTCTGTAGAATTGCCAATTCTGTCGGTGTCGGCGTACACTTCTTTTACAAGATTGAATGCACTCCACGCTTTGGGCCAGCCCGAATAAAACGCCTGATGCGTAATTACTTCGACGATTTCCTGTTTGGACAGGCCGTTGTCTTTGCCCTTTTGCAAATGAAACTTCAACTGCTCGAAATTGCCGCCTGCAATGAGCGATACAATGGTTACCAAACTTCTGTCTCTCGCCGGAAGTTCCTGTTCCCGCGACCATACCTGACCGAACAGAACATCATCGTTGAGTTCTGCAAATTTTGGGGCAAGAGAGCCGAGCCGGTCTCTGCCCGCCGTTATTTTTTTACTGCTCATATCCTGTGCATTTAAAACATTGGCACTGCATGAAATAATAAGTGATAAAATGATTAAATAATTGCGTTTCATCTTTTTGACTGTTAAGCATTAATATCAATCAATTCGTATTGCTGACTTCCCAAGCCCATTTTTTCCGCATAGACAACCTGATAGCCTCCGTTGACGCTTTCGATACGTTCTGCAAGGTCGTGACGCTCGGCTTCGGGACGGGCGTAGATCTGGTCAAGGCTTGCCCTGTCCAGCGCTACGGGGTCGGTCGAAGCAAATATCCCGATGTCGGGCATTGTCGGGTGGGGTGCATTGGCGTCACAGTCGCACAGTGTGGAAAGGTTGTTGAGTACGTTGAAATAAATCATTTTATCACCTTTTGCGTCCATCAGCGCCTTGTTGTATTCGATGATTTTTTCAAAAAACGGCTCGCCCATGCACGACCACTGACCGGAGCCTGCACCGAGCGTATGAATGGCTTCCTTGCCTGCAACCGACGCAATGCCGATAGCAAGGTTTTTGAACGTTCCGCCATAGCCCGCCATGAGATGCCCCTTGAAATGAGCGACGGAAATAATCCACTCGTAGTTCATTATATGTGAGCCAAGTATCGCTTCCGCAAGATGTTTCCCGCCATTGACGGGCAGCCGTATTTCGCCTTCTTCATCAAGAATATCCAGAGGCGCAAAGGTATATCCGTGGTCAATCGCAGCTTGACGGTTGCCTGCCGACGTCTGGCGCGGGCTGTCATAAAAGACATTGCTGTCCACGAGGGTTGCGTTAAGCGATGTGCAAAGTTCCCGCATTATTTCGGGTCGTAAATAGTTTATGTTGCCCGGCTCTCCCCAGTGCATTTTAATGGCGACTTTCCCGCTTGCCGGCTTTTCCAGCACTTTGTATAAAGCCGCAAGTCCTTTTCCGCTGATATCCTTTGTCATAAATACTTTAGACTTTTCGGATTCATTCTTTTTCTGTTTGGAAACAGGCGAATCGCAGTCGCTCAGGCTTCCCGCAGCCATCACCGCCAGTGTTGTTGCACCGGCGGTTTTTATAAAATCTCTACGTTCCATGATTATTTTAATTATTTTTCGCTTTCAGTTCCGCGTGCAGTCGGTCGATTTCCTGACGCTGGCGTTCCACTTCCTGCATCTGCGCTTCAAATTCCGCATGATGCTGTTGGTCGAGGGCGGCGGCGAGGTCTTCGGTAGTGAGCGGCATGGAGAAGGTCGGCTCGTTGCCGAAGCGCGGCTCATCGTCCATGTGCTTGAGGAACGCGGCTTTGATGATGAACTGCTTGCCGTGAGAGCCGTCGGGCATGCGGATGTCGTTGTGCAGGCGGGAGGTTACCTGACGGTATACTTCCGTTTTCCCGTCGGATGAGGTGATGACTATCAGGGCATTCCGCACGCCTGTGGCCATCCGTGCGCCACTTGTGCGGCGTTTTCGCCTGCCGACCGGTCGACTACGACGCGGATAAAGTCTTCGTTCACTACTTTCACCTTGACTTCTGCCACGATGTCGGTGGCTTCGGTGCGGTCGATTACTCGTGAGACGGGTGCTAAAAACCGGGTTATGAGTTTCAAAAACCGGTTTTTGGTTTTCATTTCCTGTGTGATTTTTTCTGTCTCCTGCATGTTTTTTTCCGGTTTTTTCGGCGAAAAGGATAATCAGTCAATGTTTGTCCGGCGTTTCCATTTTCCGGATCCGTAATATATACAGGTGGCCAGGAAGCCGGCTGTGATGCTGATGCTTATGGCAAGCCAGATTCCTTTATATCCCATATATCCGCTCAATATCCAGGCCAGCGGGACGCGTATGATCCAGAAAAGAACGATGCCGGTGATCATGGCAAACAGCGTGTCGCCCGCGCCGCGCATCGCGCCGTTCATCACGTTCATGGCCCCGTGTAAAAAGAATACCGCCCCGACAATCAGCAGATAATCGTAGCCGGTCGAAATAACCGTCCCGTCCGTGGAAAACAGGGCCATTATTTCACGTCCGAAAATGCAGATGACGCCATAAATCCCTGCCGAAAACAACAGGTTGATGAGCATGGCAAACCGGACTCCCTGCCGGATGCGCGACACGTTCCCGGCGCCGGTATGCTGGCCGCAGAAAGCCGACATGGCGCTTGACAGCGTAAGCACTACCTGCGTAATGAGCGAATCGATCTTGCCGGCCGCCCCGTAAGCCGTAAGGGTATCCGTGCCGAACAGGTTGACGATGCCCAGCAGCGCAAGAAGCCCCAGCGACAGGGAGCATTGCTGTACGCTCGTCGGGATGCCGATCTTCAATCCCCGCGAAAACAGCCGGCGGTCAAACCGCATGTCTTTTCGCTTCATCGAAAGCAGCGGATGACGTTTATGAACATAGACGGTAGCCATCAGCACGCCCGTTCCCTGCGCCAGCACCGTGGCCAGCGCCGCCCCTTCCAGGTCCCATCCGAAAGTGACGATAAAGAGCAAATCCAGCAGGATATTCAGCACGGCAGTAGAAAGAACCAGCACCATCGGACGCTTCGAATCGCCCATGCCGCGCAGGATGGACAGGAAGCTGTTGAACGTGACAAAAAAGGGAGTCCCGCACATATAGACACGGAAATAGCGCACCGCTTCCGGCACGACCTCCCCGGGCGTTTTCATTAAACGGAAGAAAGCCCCCGGACACAGGATGCCGACAGCAGCCAGCACCACGCCGGCGATAAACGTGAAAATAAAAAAGGAGGAAAAGGCGGCCTGCACTTTCCCGTACTGCTTTCCCCCGTAGCATTGCGCAACGACCACCGTCATGCCGCTACCGATCCCGATCACAAGGGATATGATAAAATAATAGATGAAAAACGAGGCCGAGACCGCGGCAAGCGCCTCTTTCCCGATAAACCGGCCCACAATAATACTGTCCGCAACATGATACGTCTGCTGAAGAAGATTTCCTATCAGCAGCGGGAAAACAAAAGCCAGGATCACCTTCCATACTTTCCCGTACGTCAAATCCCCTTTGACCCTGCCGTCCTCCATCAGATGTCTTTCAGCAGTATGTTTTCATTCGGGGCGTACATGTCATCCCGCGTCTTGAGCAAAGCCAGCCACTCTTCCCGGAACCTGCGGGAGAGGTCTATCTTGAAATTCTCCGACCCGTACCCGTCTATTTTCCGGAACAGGAACGACACGCTGATCCTGTTTATATCCAGCGCCGGCTGATAGCGCACAATACGCTCATCCTCTTCCGGACGGACTTCCGTGATGATCCCAAGCTCCGTCAACAGGTACAGGATGTCGGTCGTCAGGCGTATCGGTATCCGGTTTGCATCGGAGATCTCATCCGCCGTATAAGGCGCTTCCCCCGCTTCAAACCGTTTAATGATCAGCGAAGCTATCAGCATCACTAAAAAATCCTTATACCTGCGGCTGATGTTTTTACTGTCCCGCTCAAAGCTGAATTTCCCGACATTCTGCGATGAATAAGCAATTTCCGCCCCGAAAAGGCACAGGATCCAGGAGGCCTGCAACCACAGGAACAGCAGCGGTAAAGCCGCAAAACTCCCGTAAATGGCGTTATACTTGCTGACCCAGATCTGTCCGCTGATATAGATGAACTGGAAAACCTGGAAGGAGCAGCCGACAATAAAGCCGGCAGCCAGTGCATTCAGGAAACGGACCTTTGTGTTCGGAACCAGTATGTACAGTACCGTGAAAAATAAAACGGTAATCACGTAGGGCGCAAGTGTCAGCATAAAATCCGCCACAGGCGTCAGGAAAACATATTCATCCAGGAACGAATTGCGCACGGTCGAAGTAAACAGGGACAAACCGCTGGAAATCGTGATCATCGCCGGAAGGATAATAAAGAAAGCCAGGTAATCCGTAATCTTCCGGCGCCAGGAGCGGCCCTTTTTAATCTGCCAGATCTCATTAAAAGAACTCTCGATCGTCGAAATAAGACTGACCGCCGTATACAGCAGAAGCACCAGGCCGATCCCGATAAAAACGCCTCCCTGCGCCATGCTCAGATAACTGTCCGCAAAATCAAACGCCTTCCCCAGCTCAATCCTGTGCCCCGGAAAATAAGTGTACAGGCTCTCCCGCACCGTTTCACGCATGCCAAACCCGCTCGCTATGCCCACAACCACAGCCAGCATCGGCACGATGGCAAGGAGTGTACTGTACGTGAGCGCCGAAGCCCTGGTCAGGAGATCTTCCCGCTTAAATCCGCGCACAGCCAGGATCACGGTCTTGACAAGATAAATATACCCCCTCTTAAGACCGCTCATCTCATTCTCCGTCATACGCCATATATCATACGTAACAAAGCGGATAAGCCTTGTCAGCAAATCACTGATACGGACAGTCAAACTTTTTTTCTCTTTCTTTTCTTTACCGGTCATCTATTTTCGGAAGTCTTTCGGATATTATATCAATAAAAAAGGCAGCAGGCCTGTAAGCCGGGTTCTGTACGTTCATACGATCATATGAAAGCGCCTGTCATTCATCTTGATTTACCGTCGCCGGCAAATTCCTTGCAGTCTACCCCCCGACATCGGACGGGCCGTCCTACATGCATCGGTATACATGACCTTACAACCCGTCAGGCGTACGGACCTCCTGCATTACGGCAGAAGCGGTAAGCTCTTACCTCACCTTTTCACCCTTACCGCGCCCGGAGGCACGGCGGTTCTTTTCTGTTACGCTACTCTACCCTCGCGGATAGCTTCCCGTTAAGAAGGACGGCGCCCTGTGTTGCCCGGACTTTCCTCCCGTCCACGCAGGACAGGCGACAGGCCGGCCTGCTGCCAGCCGACAAAGATAGCGCAAATCTCCACGATGCCAAAAGAAAACCGGCTTTCTTTTGGCTAACCGTTTATGGAAAATTGTGTATATTTGCATCCATAAGGAAATTTTCTATTAAATAACTTATTAACAAAAATGGAATTATGAAAAAGTACTTTTTAAAATGTCTTGCGATTGCGATCGCAGCAGTGGTGGTGTGTGTTTCTTTTGTATCCTGCGGAGGAGCGGATTCGAAAACGATTGACGACGAAAAACTCGCGGGTTATATGCTTGGCGGTATTTACGTTTATTACGGTTACGGAAACGAAGGTAAAAACCTGATCAAACAGCTGGAAGGTTATGTGCCGGAGGGACCGGGTTTTGTTAAACGCCTGCACAATGCCTATCTCGAAATTATGATTAATCCGTACAGTGAGATGAGCAAGTCGGATACGAAGCGGGAATTACGCGACTGGTGGGAGGTTGATGACAAAGACGGACTGCTGGAGATGATTCGAAGTTTACAGGCAGGACGCCACAGCGTAAAGTTTCAGAAAATATACGATGCCGCAAAACAGGCGGGAGGCAAAGCGGCCGATGCGGAAAGTATCCGTGTGGAAGGAGCGGATGAGGATGATATACGGTTTGTCATCGATCATTACGATGAAGTATCCGCTACCGGCATAAAAGCGTGGGACTATGCGAGAGCCGCGAACCTGGTCTGTTACGGGCAGGCGCTTGAATGGTTTACAATCGAAGAGGGAGAAAAATTGTTATCGGATATCCTCTCTACAGTTCGCGGCAGTTATTCGGACTGGAACACCTATTTTACCGGTTTTGAACTGGGCAGGCGCTTCTGGTCGGGAGGCTCATCGGACGATGATGAATATAAAGCCCTTGTAGAGCTTGTTACGTCGGATAATAAATATGTTATCTATAATTATTTGCCATTGAAGAAATAAAAAGAGGGATCCTGTCTCATTCCAAATGAGGCAGGATTTCTTTTTGTATACGGCCTTTTTGCACAACCGTCAGAAGCGCCGGATCAAAATAAAGTGCGAATGAAGATTATACTCCTGTTTGTAGCCTGTTTTTTTATGATTGCCGGCGTTTCCTGCTTCCGGCGGCAAGCTCCTGTTACCATCGGTCAGGATGCCGGAAAAGACAGTCTTTCGCCGGCATCTTCTTCCGGTAAATTATCGAAGGCGGAGGCGTTGCGGGAGCATTTGCGGCTGAAAGCGGATTCTGCCCGGATTTACTGCCGTTCCGGGGGACTCAGCGAGCGCTACTGCATACTGGTTAATTTCAATATTCATTCGGGGAAAAAACGTTTTTTTGTATGGGATTTTGAGAAGGATACGGTTTTGTATTCGAGCCTGTGCGCTCACGGAATGGGGCGGGAAAGCACAAGTGAGAAACCCGTGTACAGCAATGATCCCGGCAGTTACTGTTCTTCACTCGGAAGGTATAAAACCGGTGTTTCCTCCTATAGCCGGTATGGGATACATATCCATTACAAGCTGCACGGACAGGATCCGACCAACAGTAATGCCTTTAAACGCATCGTTGTCCTTCATTCACATTCGCTCATGCCGGACAGGGAAATTTATCCGCTCCATTTGCCGCTGGGGTTCAGCCTGGGGTGCCCCGTTATTTCCGACGCGATGATGCGTAAGGTAGATACGCTGCTGAAAGAAAGCAAAAAACCGGTTCTGTTATGGATTTACGATGAACCGGTTTTTTGAAGACAGGGGACACCTGCACATTATTATCTGTTTTCAATCGAAACGTACGGGAGCTTTTCGTTAATTGTATTTTTATAGGCCGGACGGATAATGCGCTTGCCGGCAAAATTAAGTTCTTCGTTACGGTGAGCTGTCCATCCGACGATGCGCGCCATGGCAAATAACGGGGTATAAATCTCTTTCGGCAAACCGATCATATCGTATACGAAACCGGTATAAAAGTCCACGTTACTGGAGACCTGTTTCCCGTTGTTCTTCACCCTGGCGAAGACTTCGACGGCGCGTTCTTCGAGCAGTTCCAGAAATTCAAACTCTTCACAGCGGCCTTTTTCAAAGGCGAGTTCACTGGCCAGTTCGCGAAGCAGTAATGCACGCGGGTCTGATATGGTATACACGGCATGTCCGATACCGTAGATAAGGCCGGTTTTATTGTAAGCCTCCTTTTTCAGGATACAGGTCAGGTAGCGGTCTATTTCATCCACATCCTTCCAGTCTTTTATATTTTCCTTCAAATGGTCGAGCATGCCCGCCACCTGCAGATTCGCGCCTCCGTGCAGCGGACCTTTGAGCGAGCCGATACCGGCGGCTATGGAAGAATAAATATCCGTCATGGTTGAAGAGGTGACGCGGACGGTAAAGGTGGAGTTGTTACCTCCCCCGTGCTCGGCCTGCAGGATCAGGAGAAGATCCAGCATGCGTGCGTCGAGTTGCGTATAATCACGCTTGAGCATGTGCAGGAAGTTCTCCGCCAGCGAAAGCTGATCATGCGGATGGCGGATATGCAGGGAGCGCTCCTTGTTGTGATGGCGCAACACGTTGTATGCATAAGCGATAATGGTAGGGAAACGGGAGATGAGTTCAATGGACTGGCGCATCTGGTTTTCGCGGGACAGGTCGTCCGGGCTGGCGTCAAAATTATACATTTGAAGAACACATCTTGACAGGGTATTCATTACGTTTTCACCCCGCAGCTGGAGGATGCTCATGGTCGTTTCGTGCGTCAGGGGCATGTTCTCATAGATCAGTTCCCTGAACTGCTGCAATTCTTCCCTGTCGGGAAGATCCCCGGAAAGAAGCAGGAAGGCGACCTCTTCAAAACCAAACCGTTTCTGCTGCATCGTTCCATGAACAAGATCTTCCACATCATATCCCCTGTAGTACAGTTTGCCGGGGATCGGTTTTAACATCCCGTCCGCAGTACGTTCATATCCTACCACATTCCCGATGTTTGTCAGTCCTACCAGTACGCCCGAGCCGTCTTCGTTACGCAGCCCGCGCTTTACGCCGAGTTTTTTGAACAGGGAGCTGTCTATTTTGGAGGTCTTCTTGATCGTCTCGGCCAGTTTATACATTAAATATTCCTTTTTCATGACCGTTTATATTTTGTGCTGTTTATATGTGCGATCAGGCTTTGCCGGAAGCGGGAGGTGGTCAGATACTGTCCCTTCGGCATAAAAGCGGACAGATCGGCAGTTGCAATTCCTTCCGTAAAACAGCGTTCCATTGCACGGACGATCAGTTCGGCGGCTTCGTTCCAGCGGATGTACTCAAGCATCATAGCGGCGGAAAGGATCAGGGACGAGGGGTTTGCACGGTTTTGTCCGGCGATATCGGGCGCTGTCCCGTGCGTGGCTTCAAAGATCGCATGACCTGTCATGTAGTTGATATTGGCGCCGGGAGCGATTCCGATACCTCCCACCATAGCAGCCAGCTGGTCGGAGATATAGTCGCCGTTCAGGTTCAGTGTCGCTATGGCCGAATAATCTTCGGGCTTGAGGAGTGTATTTTGGAGGAATGCGTCTGCAATGACATCCTTGACGACTGTTTTTTTCTGACTTTTGGCTTCCTGCAGTATTTGTTCGGCGGCCTCTTTGCCCCGGGTTTCGGCAACCCGTTCGTATACCTGCATCGAAAAGATGCTGTCGCCAAATTCCTGTTCCGCGACTTCGTAGGCCCAGCGCCTGAAACCTCCTTCGGTAAATTTCATGATGTTCCCCTTATGAACGAATGTGAGGCTGGGCAGTCGACGGGTTACGGCATATTGAACGGCTGCCCGGACAAGGCGTTTGGTGCCCTCTTCGGATACGGGTTTGACGCCGAAGGCCGAACTCCCCGGGAAACGTATTTTTGTGACACCCATTTCGTTGCGCAGGAAGTCCAGGAATTTCTTCGCTTCGGGCGTATCCTTGTCCCATTCGATCCCGGCGTAGATATCTTCAGTATTTTCGCGGAAAACGATCATATTTACTTTCTGCGGATCTTTGAGCGGGGAAAATACGCCCTTGAACCAGCGGACGGGACGCTGGCATACGTACAGGTCCAGCAATTGCCGCAAGGCTACATTGATAGACCGGGCGCCTTCGCCGACCGGAGTCGTTAAAGGGCCTTTGATCCCGATAAGGTATTCTTTAAATATATCCAGTGTTGCATCGGGGAGCCATTTGCCGCTCTTCCGGAAGGATGCTTCCCCGGCCTGGACTTCTTTCCAGTTGATCGAACGGCTTCCGCGGTAGGCTCGCTGTACGGCTGCATTTACTACATCCAGGCATGCCGGAGTTATTTCGATTCCCACACCGTCTCCGGTGATGTAAGGGATTGTAATGCGGTCGGGAGCGACCGGGATTCCGTTGTTGATTTTCAGTTTGTCCATTTTTTTATTCTTATTTGGTTATTAATTGTTAGCGTTTAATGCCGAACCGGCCTTGAACCATCCGATCTGGACGCTGTTAAAGGTATGGTTTACTTCAAAAGAGTCTGTCGTGCCGTCCGCATGTGTCAGCGTGACGGACAGCGGCTTTTGCGGGGCAAAGACTGTTAGCCCGGTGATGCTGACCGTATCGTCTTCACGGATCCTGTCATAATCCTCCGGGTTGCAGAACGTGACGGCCAGCATCCCCTGCTTTTTCAGGTTTGTTTCATGTATGCGGGCAAATGATTTGGCCAGGATGGCTTTTACGTTCAGGAACCTCGGCTCCATGGCGGCATGCTCGCGTGAGGAGCCTTCGCCGTAATTGTCTTCTGCCACAATGATGGATGGGATGGCTTTCGACTTGTAGTATCCGGCGACGGCCGATACGGTATCGCAGGTATGATTTCCCCGGTTTAAAACCAGATTGGTTTTGTCATTAAAGGCATTGACGGCTCCCATGAGCAGGTTGCCGGAAATATTTTCCAGGTGTCCGCGGAACCGTAGCCATTCGCCGGCCATTGAGATGTGGTCGGTCGTACATTTTCCTTTTACTTTGATCAGCAGCGGCATGTCCGTAAAATCTTTGCCGTTCCAGGCCGGGAAGGGTTGGAGCAATTGCAGTCGCTGTGAGTCGGGAGCAACCGTCACCTGCCCGGTTTTTCCCGTGGGCAGGATGAAGCCTTTTTCCACATCCGGGAAACCGCCGGGTGGAAGTTTGTTTCCCGACGGAGGATCGAGCGAGACCCAGGCCCCTTTCCTGTTTTGCAGTTTATCTTTTAGCGGGTTGAAAGAAAGCGAGCCTGCAATGGCCAACGCCATCGTTATTTCGGGGGAGGCAACGAATGAATGTGTGTTGGGATTGCCATCGGCGCGCCTGGCAAAGTTGCGATTGAAAGAGTTTACAATTGTATTCGGGCGCGCAGGATCGGCGGTCACGCGTTTCCACTGTCCGATACAGGGACCACAGGCGTTTGCCATCACAATAGCGCCGCTGTTTTTGAGTATTTTTACCGTTTCCGTCTGTTCAATCATCCGGGAGCCGGGATTGACGATCAGTTGCGCCCGGATGGGCAGGTCTTTTTCCCTTACCTGGTTTGCCAGCGAGGCGACCCGGTCGAGATCCTCGTAGGAAGAATTGGTGCAGGAGCCGATCAGGCTGACCTCTACCTTATCCGGATAGCCCATTTTTTTTACCTTCCCGGATAAGCGGGAGATGGGTGTCGCGGCATCGGGGGTGAAAGGGCCGTTGACATAGGGTTCGAGTTCCGAAAGGTTGATTTCGAGAAGGCGGTCGTAGTAGTTTGCAGGATTGGCCGTCACTTCGCTGTCAGCTTTCAGGTCGTCTTTCACGGCATCCGCCTGTTCGGCCAGGTGGCTTCTGCCGGTTGCCTGCAGGTAGAGCTTCATTTCATCGTCGTAAGGGAAGATGGAGGATGTGGCGCCCACTTCGGCGCCCATGTTGCAGATGGTGGCTTTTCCCGTTGCAGAGATATGCCGGGCGCCTTCCCCGAAGTATTCGATCACGGCGTTCGTTCCTCCTTTTACGGTCAGCAGGCCGGCCAGTTTCAGGATCACATCCTTCGGGGAAGCCCAGCCGGATAATTTCCCGGTCAATTTGACGCCTGTGATGCGTGGCATTTTCAGTTCCCATTCCATGCCGGTCATTACATCTACCGCATCGGCTCCCCCGACGCCGATCGCCAGCATGGCCAAGCCTCCCGCATTGGGCGTATGCGAATCCGTCCCGATCATCATTCCGCCGGGGAACGCATAGTTTTCGAGCACGGTCTGGTGGATGATCCCGGCTCCCGGCTTCCAGAAGACGAGACCGTATTTATCACAGGCGCTTTTCAGGAAATCGTAGACTTCCCGGTTTGTGACGGTCGCTGTCTGCAGGTCTTCATCCGCGCCCAGCCAGGCCTGGATTAGGTGGTCGCAATGCACGGAAGCGGGGACTGCCGATTCTTTTTTCCCGGAAATCATAAACTGTAACAGAGCCATTTGCGCCGT
Source organism: Tannerella sp. (assembly GCA_031265585.1). Lineage (GTDB taxonomy): Bacteria > Bacteroidota > Bacteroidia > Bacteroidales > Tannerellaceae > Tannerella. The sequence continues at coordinate 19,743 of JAISCL010000173.1, forward strand.
AGCATCCTGCATCGCCACACGGTCGGGCCTGAAATTCGCATAATCTTCACCCCTTGCATACGCTTTGAGATCCTGCCGGTCATACAGGTGAGCATACAATATTTTTTCGGTTAATGTCAGGGGTTTCCCAATAACAGACCTGATTTTTTCTATTTGCTGTGCGTACATTTTATAATAGTCATTCTTTATCATTGCATTTTTTGAAGTTATTACAGTTTTATAGTTTGTGCAAAGTAATACATATTTTCCGAAACCGGTTACAGATGCCTAATGATTTATGTATTATTTTTAATTTTTTGCATTTACATTTCTTGGGGAATTTTAAATTCATATCCCCGTAACTGCCTGAAAAGGTTGCCGGGAAATTGTAGGGGGTGTGTCAAAAGTGTCGCATCTTCTTTTTCTGTTGGAAGTACCTCATGCGACATTTTTCATATTGAAGCAGCATTTTTGACTCACTTTTGCTTGCGGGAAGGATAGTTGACTTTTAAGGAAAAACAGTATGCGCACATAAAGCTTTAATTTGCCAAAAAGAGCAGCAAAAGCCTCTTTTAAGAGGTTTTTGCACAGTTTTTTCAGATTAAAGGTTATATCTATGGAGTCCAGCGCGGCGGGAATAGCCGTAATCTCATTGGATTTATCCTCAACTCGCTTTTGAGCGATGCAAAATATCTGTGATAAGCATAGATCAGCCAGACCTTCCTGCTCTTCTTCTGCACATAAGTCCAAAATCCGTCCGTTTCCAAACACCCGTAATATGGTTGCCCGGGCCGTATCATGTGCCGGGAGTGTACCAATACTGACAACACTTTTTTGATGCTGATCTTCTCAATTTCAGCGATATCCATGATCCCCATGCCGCGAACAAGCATCAATAATAACTTTCGTGTCAAGGATGAATGACATCCTTTGTATCTCAACGCGTGGTCGCCAATAAACTGTCGTCCACATTTCCTGCACAAATAATTTTGCGCCCCGTACGATTTCTTGCCATTCCTTTTTATCTTTGTGCTTTGGCAATCGGGACAATGGATGGTTATTGTTATTTGCATTTACAAAAATACCAATTCATCACCTGATTGCCAAATATTTAATGGAGCATACTTTTTACATCACCACCAAAATATTTTCTGATGCCTGCAAAATATATTTTTTGAAAAAGAAAAAATCTTTATAAATCAGAATAAAACTCCCATTTGTCTTAGCCCATCGAAGCAATAGGAGGACACTACCGGCGCAACACGAGGACACCTGCCTGAATTTGCTTTATTCCCCGAAACTTCGTATTTACATTTGCGGTGCGCTGCTATTGGCGTAACCATCAAACTGTATTTTATATGTTTGCACGCAATAACTATTTTAGCGGATTGGCCAACCTCTACCACTAGTGAGCCAACCCCAGCCACAAAGCGGAACTTGCTTTATTTCCCAAAACCTCGTATATACTTTTGCGATTGCACTGCTATTGGCATTAAACATTAAACGTTGGAGATATGTACGTTGATAATGAAATTTTCGAGAAATGGATGACTCGGTTAGACGGCAGGATCGGCAAAGTCATCACATATCTTAAATCGTTTATCAGTACCAATGAGGTTTTTGACAAGGACGAAAAACTGTTAGACAATACCGATTTATGCTTTATGCTCCATGTGAGCAAGTGGACTTTGCTGCGTTACCGCAGGGAGGGCAAACTACCATATATCCTACTTGAGCAGAAGATTTATTACAAAAATTCCGATGTCAGGGAGTTTATAGAACGTACAGGCAACTATTGGGATAAAAAAGCGATAGACAATGTTTTGTAACCGGTTACATCTTTCGCCCTCTTTTCTTCTGTATCTTCTTCCTTTGTCGCTCCTGCTCACGGACAAAGTTTTCTTCTTCATGGTCATTGCTACCGGATGGACTCACATCCAATAAGCCAAATATCGAGCCGCTGTCTAAACCTTGATTTACCTGATTTTTTTGATTCTCCTGATTGGAAAATCCTGTTATGTCTTTTATCTCATCCTTATATTCAAACAAATTATGTTCTTGATTGAATAAATCATGGAACGCATTAGCCGAAAACTCCTTACCCAACCGTGAACCGTTTATAACGGTACAATTTTGATAGTCGATAAAGGTAACGCCATAAATCCTACCCTGTTCGTTCTTACGGACAACCACGCCGATATGTTTCTTTCTCAACCGTAACCTGAAATCGTCCTCACTTTTTGCTTCCTGCATGGCTTTGCTAATAATAGGACGCAAACTTTCCCGAATCTTTGTCTTTTCGACAGCCAATTTTGAGGTTTCGTAATATTTTTGCAGGGCTTCATATCCCGCCCATTTCCCGAACAAAGAGGATTTGAACGGTCGCCCGACCTTGTTCCCTTTTTCATCGGTAACGCTATAAAGGATACCGTTATGTATTCTTTTTACTTCTTCGGCAGTCAGGTTGAATAGTTCCAACAAGGTACGGTATTCTCCAAAAGATTGGAAATGAAAGTTCGCCGTTACCGCCTTAATGTTATCTTTGCCGTATTCACATTCTTTATTATGCCTGTCCATACATTGTCTTCTCTGTTTTCTTCAAAACTTCCTACAGCCACGTTTGCCGCTTCTATAAATCTCTCATAAAGATCTTTGCCTGCTTTCACCTTTATGGGTTCATATCCCTTTTTGCCTTTCAGCAAAGCCTCGTTCCCGTGCAGCGTTTCCAGCTTGTTTCTGAACGTTCGCGAACGGGACAAAACATTCAGGTCTTCCGTCATCCTCCTGAATGCCGTCTCGTGTTCCATTTCTTTTATGTGCGAAAGCAATATGTCTAATGCGTTCTGATTTATATCGAGCGCAAGCAGGTTATGCGTCCTTGCCCGCGTAGCGCTTGCTGTCGAACCTATTGTATTAACATCTTTGCTTCCGACATCTTTCTTATTGGGCGTCTCTTTTTTGTGTCTTTTTATCGGAAAATAATTGTCTTCCCTGCCCAAATCCGTGTTGTGAAATTCCCTGTACGACTCGTTATATCTTGAATAATTTCCGGGAATAAATTCATTTGCCATCCAGTCGCCAAGCGCTAAAAACGCCCGTCCTTCTTCCGTTTCGTTCATCATCGCCCTGATAGCGCTAACCGTTCCATCGTCTATGCCCATTTTCATGAGCGTTGCCCTGCCAATCTTTTGTCTGTGCCACAGCAGTATCGTCAAGGCTCTGCCATACGACAGCTGCGTGTTGCCTATGCTCGAATCTACCGACTGCCCTGAAAACATCTTCGACATTTCAAGCGCTTGCAAAACAGCCTGCTTCCTGTCAAATCCGAACAGTTCATGTATTTTGTCGGCAAGCGCCTCGCGGTTTTTTATCATATTCTCATACTCCGTACTCGCCGCTTCTATATATTCCTGCATAAAGTGATAGTACAGTTCGCTCTCGCCGTTGGGCGCATGTATTGATATGCGCTTCAGGATATGATTCAGCGATTGCAGGGGCGCTGCCATGCCCGAAGCGACCCTTTCTATAAGAATTGCATCGCGTCCTTTCGGCTTGAGCGCCTTGTTCTGTTTAACGCCTTTTGTCGCCGAATTTGCCTTGTGCAGTAAATCTTCCTTGTCCTTTTGCCTTTTCTCTGCCTGTCGCTTAAATTCCCCTTTGCCGTTTTCGATAAACTCGCGCAAAGAGTGATTAAACTCGGCTATGTCTATAGACAGGTCTTGCCGCAACGTTCTTGCTTCTTCCTCTAACAGCTTTGCTATTTCCCTGTTGTCGCTGTTCTTTATCCCGTCGGTCGTTTCTCTTATCTTTTCCCTGATACTGTTTACCTTTGCATAAGAGGCGGCTATATTAAGACCGTTGATTTTTGCGCGTGCATCCGCCTTTTTTGCTTCGCTTGCCTGCTTGTTTTCCAAAACATCCTGCTGCTCCGCTATCGCGCCTTGTATGTCCGCTTCCGTCTTGTGCATGTTGTCTTTTATGACGTCTGCCGCTATGCGGGTATCGTTGTCTATCACACGTCCTTCAACCTGTCCCCTGCTGTTTTTTCTCGTAGCCTTCACGTCAAGCAGGCTGTGTGTTGCATTGTCAAGGTTCTTTATGTGCCTGCCTGCAATTTGGTCGTAAGCTGCATAAAACAGTTTTTCAATATCATTTGTCGTAGTCGCATTTTTTATCTTTGTCAGCAGCTGCCTGATGTCGGGATTGCTCAACTGTCCTTCGCTCAAATAATTCCTTATGAAGTCCGTAAGGGCGTTTACCTTCGACCTCGTCGATTTGTTCTTATCCCTTATCAGCTCCTGCAATCTGTTGTGTTCGCTCCTGAACTCTTTCGATTTCACTGTTTCAATCAGCGTCCTGTCTGTTTGCGTGTTTTGTTTTAACCATTTAGCCGTTGCATTTATCCATTCCAAAAGGCTGGCATAGTCCTTCAGCTCGGGCTTTTTCTCTGCTTTTATATGAAAACGTATGCCGCCTGCTTCCGATGCTAAATCATAATCGCCGTTATCAATACGTCTGTTTATGTCTGCATCAATAAAATACAAATTACCTTCATTGTCAACCAATACATTGTCAGCCATCATGCCGCCGTCATTCTTCCATAAATCCGATATTTCGTATTGGTCATTTCTGAAACCATCTGCACCGTTGCTCAACTTTGCAGGCTTAAACCCATTGTCTTTAAGAAATTGCATGACCTTTTCTATCGGCGCAGGATTTGCCTCAATGCGTGGTTGTTTTAATATAACAGTCGTTTCGCCCTGTGAGTTTTTACCTATGCCGAGTATGGTATATGCGGCATTTGGCGCAAATTCATTATGCGCCTTTATCCTGTCAAGAAAATTATTCAGTGTTTCCGATACGGAAAGATTGTTGAATTTGATTACATCACGCTTGTCGCTTGACGGAAAAACCTCATTTTCAAAACCTTTACCTATGGGATTAAACAAGATAAGTTCTTCGGGGCGTTCTATCCACGCTCCGTTTCTTTTTGCCAGCCTTTCCAAATTTCCCAATAGTTCGGACGTCCCAGCAGCCTGTTGTGTTCTGCCTGTTGTTTGAATATTGCCTCGATTTTTTCCTGTTCCGTTAATTTCTCGAATTGCTTCCTCAAACGTTCTTGATACGCTATTGCTCGCGTATTGTTTTCCTCTATTGTCATTACTAAAATTATTTTGTTCTGCAAATATACTGTTTTTTTCTGAATTTTCCAAATCATAATTCTCTTGCTTAGCTATTTTCCCTTCAATTTTTGGATTCTCAAAATTTTTTATTATCTTTGCAACCTGATTAAGTCCTTCATTGGTTTGTGAGGACGCGCCGTTAGGGAGCGCTAATCCAAGCCAGTCAAGGGCTTTTTCTTTTTCTACATAACGCAATGCCTCTTTCAATCCGCCCTCTTTGGCATTTTCCATTTCCGACAAAAAGCGTTCTGCTGTTTTTCCGTGTACACTTGCTACATCATTTACTAACAGGGTTTCCCCTTTTCTTTCGGCTTTAATGGCAACGGTAATCTTTCTTCCATCTGTAGTCGTAAGTTCGGTAACTATAACAGTAGATTTTGCTCTCGTTCCCCATTCGTAAACCATTATTGGATTTTGAATGGCTTTTGCAAGTCCATTCAAATCTTCGATGGTAAGCCCATGCTCTGCTAATTTTTTACTCAAAACAGGTTGCGATAAAGTAATTTCACTCGCTTTTACGCCTGCTGCCTGCAAAATTTCAAGCGGTTTTCCTAAATGCAAATCGCCTTTTAATGTGCGATTGTCAAATTGCTGTAATTCCTTATTAAACCTCTCATTCACCGCTTCTAATTGACTTTCAACTATCCTCTTTCCCGAAAATAAATCCGACACCGCTCCCTGCACTGCCTGTTCAAATGTCAAGTTTCTTATCTGTTCGGGCGTCAAATCGCGTATTCCTAATTTTTGTCCTATCCACGCCCAGAATTCGTGCATCACTTTCAAAAACCTGTTCCTCATGCTCAGCTTCTCATTCAGCGGAAGGTCGCTCTGCAGTATCTTTTCGCCCTTATCGCCCATCGCTGTTACAAAGGCTTCTTTTAT
>JAISCL010000176.1 GCA_031265585.1 Tannerella sp.
CTGTCCGTTTGAACTTGATACATAACTGTATATGCGCAGTTCGGCGCCACGATTGAACAGTCCGAGGAAACCTTCGCGATTGTTGAAAACTTTGATCTTGTTAATTCTTGTGTAAAACATGGTATTTATAGTAATTAGTGATTAATGAACAGTGAGGGCAGATCAGGCCGCAGGGGTGCAGGACGTCCTGAAAAGACGGACGGATGCCGGGGCAGGGAAGAGTTGCTTCCGAGCCTCGTGCGTCCGTCTGAAAATCAGGAGATGCCGTATGACTTTTTGTTTTGAAAAAATATGTATCTTGACGCGCATGTGCGTTTCGCACGCGATCAATAACGCGCGTAGCGCGTATATTAAGAGAGAGAGAGAGAGAGAGAGAGAGAGAGAGTAGCGAATATATTCATAACAAACAAATTAAAAGGCATAAAAATACTTAACGCCTTTCTATTTTTTGTTCCCTGTATGAATAATGTACTGTGTCTCATGTTCTTCTATTTATTAACCATTCATGTTTTTTTGGTCGGGGCAAAGATAGAGTATCTTTTTTATTTATTGCAAGCGAAAATAAAAAAAATAACAGCTGATTATAAAAGTTTAACACTTGGGGCTATTAAAGACCCGTTTTTATCGGAAGTATATTCTCAGGTGTTACAAGGAGTTGATCACAGTACCCAGCACAAAATTACAGCCAACGATCCACGCCTGTTTCGCGTATCAGTCATTGACTTTTTCGACATTCCACTGTCCGTCTTTACTGTTCACACGTTTTCGCCGGCGGGACGCTGCGTCCGCAGCAGGTGTATGTCCATTATTTTCTACAATTTCGCTATAATGTCGGATACTTCTTCCTCTGTGAGATCTGTAAGCGCCGCAATCTGTTCAATATCCATATTATATTTATGGCAATTTCGAACAAATTTGATTTGAGCTTCTTTATTGGTTTCTCTCCTGGTTTCTTCCCTGGTTTCTTTCCTGGCTCTTTCTTCCACAAAACGTAATGAACTGATTACGTCATCGTATTCCAAAATACTTTTACTGTAGGCTTTCATATCTTCTGTTTTTAATTTGTTTATTTTTGCATTTTCGTATAATTCATCGAATATCTTTTCATTTAATTTCTCCGGACGTTCGGGTAACTTTTCCATGTTCTTTAAGGAATAGTTCCATTTGTCCGTTACGGTTTCCAGTTCGTCTTCCGTCTTTTTGAATTTCGGCAACCAAAAACGCAATTAGCAGTACTTTATTGCCGAATATTTTCTTGAACCCGAAATCAGTCTTTATATTCATAAAAACCGGAATCTCCCTGCTTTTCGACACTTTCCCTTTCCCTTTTTCCTTAGCCATATCCTTAAACTTTAGAGCGTAAGATTATACACTTTTCCCGAAATACACAAATCAATTATTCATTTTACAAGTCCCCCCTGTAACCGTCAATCCTGTTCGACTTGAACAGCGGCGACTTCCTGAACCACATTCCATCAGCGAAGCAGCCGCCGGGCCAGCGAAGATTCGGGATTGTATCATTGTCTTTACACGGGTAATCAGCCGACAGGCTTCCAAAAATTTTTAAATTATACTTATTGCTTTTGATGTTTACGGTTTGAACCCTTCCGGCAGGCATCTATATCGTTACGGCGGATGGAAAGAGATTTAAAATTAGACTTTAACAGGGAGGACACGGTATGCCGCGTTTACTGACACAATGTTTATACGCAAGGGGCTGGCCGCGAGGTTCGCCCCTTTTTTTAATGCCGGTAATAAAGAATGAAGCGGAAAAAATGAGTTTTTTTATCTTATTATGTAATGTCTTATTGAAAAGAAATCGTTACTTTTGTGCGGTTTATTAAAAAAGGCAAATATGGAAAGAGATAAAAAAATAAAACGTGCGCTGGTTTCCGTCTATCACAAGGACGGGCTGGATGATATATTAAGAAAGCTTCATGCCGAAGGTGTTCAGTTCGTATCCACAGGGGGTACGCAGCAATTTATTGAGTCGCTGGGCCTGCCCTGTGCGCCGGTTGAGACACTGACAGGCTATCCGTCTATCTTGGGTGGGCGTGTCAAGACGCTTCATCCGAAAGTTTTTGGCGGCATTCTGGCGCGCCGTGACCGCGAAAGCGACAGCGAACAGCTCCGACAGTACGAAATTCCGGAGATAGACCTTGTGATCGTCGACCTGTATCCTTTCGAGGAGACCGTAGCGTCCGGAGCCGGGGAGTCTGACGTCATCGAAAAAATAGACATCGGCGGTATCTCACTGATTCGCGCCGCCGCTAAAAATTATAAAGAGGTGGTCATCGTAGCCTCCAAAAAACAGTATGCGCCGTTCCTGCGCCTGCTGGAAGAAAAAGGGGCGCAGACATCGGCGGAAGACCGTCGGCGGTTTGCAAAAGAAGCGTTTGCCGTTTCGTCGGGCTATGACAGCGCGATATTCAATTATTTTGACGGGGAAGATGATTCCGCGTTTCGCGTGGCGGCGGATCGGGCGCAGGTGATGCGCTACGGCGAAAACCCCCACCAGAAGGGCGTATTTTTCGGCGATTTCGACGCCTTGTTCGAGAAGCTTCACGGGAAAGAAATATCCTATAACAATTTGCTGGACATCGACTCGGCCGTTACGCTGATAGACGAGTTCGACGAGCTGACGTTTGCGATCCTGAAACACAACAATGCATGCGGCATCGCATCGCGTCCTACCGTTCTCGAAGCCTGGAAGAATGCGCTGGCGGGAGATCCGGTGTCGGCATTCGGAGGCATCCTGGTAACGAACCGGACGATTGACGGGGATACGGCGGAAGAAATAAACAAAATCTTTTTTGAGGTGATCATTGCGCCGGACTATACGGAGGAGGCGCTGACGGTTCTTATGCAGAAAAAAAACCGCATCATCCTGAAACGAAAACCGTCCGGGCCGCCGGCTCCGACCAGACAGTTCCGCTCTCTGCTGAACGGAGCGCTCGTGCAGGAACGCGATACGAGTATCCAGACCGCCGCCGATCTTGAACCGATGACGCAAAAGAAACCGACGGAACAGGAACTGCAGGATTTGCTGTTTGCCAACAAGCTTGTGAAGCACAGCAAATCCAATGCGATCACGCTGGTCAGGAACAAGCAGTTGTGCGCAAGCGGCGTGGGACAGACGTCGCGCGTGGATGCCCTGAAACAGGCGATAGAAAAGGCGCGTTCGTTTAAATTTGACCTGAATGGGGCGGTGATGGCATCGGATGCGTTCTTTCCCTTCCCGGACTGCGTGGAAATCGCAAAAGAGGCGGGCATTACGGCCATTATACAGCCGGGAGGTTCCGTGAATGACAAGCTGTCGGTGACCTGGTGCGATGAACACAGTGTGAGCATGGTGAAAACCGGAGTCCGTCATTTTAAACATTAATTGACATTAACAAGATAAGCATTATGAGGTTATTCTCTTATACGAAAGATATAGCAATAGATCTGGGTACGGCAAATACAATCATTATCTGTGATGATAAGATTATGGTCGACGCCCCGTCTGTGGTGGCGCTGGACCGGCGAACCGACAAGGTGCTTGCCGTCGGGGAACAGGCGCGCCTGATGTATGAAAAGACACACGACGAGATACGCACCATACGTCCGCTCGGGGATGGCGTGATCGCAGACTTTTACGCGGCGGAACAGATGATACGCGGCATGATCAGGATGATAAACTTCAAAAACCGCTGGTTTACTCCTCCGTTGCGCATCGTCGTGTGTGTGCCGTCGGGCGCTACGGAAGTGGAACGCCGCGCCGTCAGGGATTCGTCCGAAAGAGCCGGTGGACGCGAAGTGTACCTGATCGACGAGCCGATGGCCGCAGCTGTCGGTATCGGCCTGGATGTGGAAGCGCCGGAAGGACACATGGTGGTGGATATCGGGGGCGGGACGACCGAGGTGGCCGTTATTTCCTTAGGCGGCATCGTGACAAAGACCTCCATTCGCACAGCCGGCGACGTCTTCACGGGAGATATAGTGGAGTATATGCGCCGCCAGCATAATGTGAAGGTCGGGGAACGTACGGCGGAAACGATCAAAATAAAGGTAGGCTCCGTACTTACCTCCCTGAAAAATCCGCCGGACGATTTTGTTGTTCACGGCCCGAACCAGATGACCTCGCTGCCGATGGAAGTGCCTATCTCCTATCAGGAAATATCCCACTGCCTCGACAAGTCGATTGCCAAAGTCGAAGCGACGATCATGAATACGCTGGAAAACACCCCGCCGGAACTGTATGCCGATATTGTTCATAACGGCATACACCTGACGGGAGGAGGCGCTTTGATGCGCGGCCTGGAAAAACGCCTGACCGATAAAATAAACATCCGGTTTCATGTAGCCGAAGATCCGCTCCGTGCCGTGGCGCGCGGGACGGGAGTCGCGCTGAAAAATCTGAACAAGTTTAATTTCCTTTACCGGAATTAATTTAGGATATGCAAAAACTGTTGGCGTTCCTGATGTCTAAAAGACATTGGATTTTGTTTGTTTTATGTGAATTAATCTCATTTGTTCTTATCTACAGAAACAACGCGTACCAGCGGAATATGATGCTGACCTCTGCAAATGTGATTGCAGGCAGCATATCTTCCCTATCCGGCGCCGTATTCTCCTATCTCGACCTTCAAAAGGTAAACCAGGAACTCCTCGAACACAACGGCATCCTTGAAATGGAAGTCCTCCGCCTGCGTGAACAGTTAAAAGAACTCTCCCTTGACACCGTGAATTTCAACCCGGCATTTCCGGAAGACACGGTCTTTGCTTTAAAATCCGCGTATGAATTTATAACCGTCCGGGCCATAAACAACAGTACGACCTACCTGAATAACTACATCACCCTCAATAAAGGTTCGGCAGACGGGCTGCGTCCGGATATGGGGGTCGTGTCGCCTCACGGTGTCGTCGGCATTGTGATGACGGTGAGAGAGCATTACTCGGTTGTGATTTCCCTTTTAAACACAAAGCTGAATATTAGCTGCAAAGTAAAAGGAACTGATTTTTCCGGCCCCCTGTCCTGGAAAGGCGGCGATGTGGCCTATGCCTATCTTGAAGAACTCCCGACCCACGCCGTGTTTGAAGTGGGCGATACGATCGTGACGAGCGGCAACTCGGCCATCTTTCCGCCCGGTATCATGGCCGGTACGGTCGATTCTTACAGCAAGCAGCGCGATGACAATTTTTATTCGCTGAAAGTGCGCCTTGCGACGGATTTTTATTCGTTAAGCGTACTCTGCGCCATCCGGAACGATGCGCAGGAAGAACAGTGGAAAATAGAACAGGAGGTGATGGAAGAATGATTCGGACAGGGTTGCGCATCGCTGTTTATTTTATCGTGTGTGTGCTGTTACAGGCGCTGGCTATGAACAATACACACTTGTTCCGGGTGGCTACGCCGTTTATTTACATTTATGTGATACTTAAATTTCCGGTTGACATGAACCGTTCGGGGGTGATTATGCTCTCATTTCTGCTGGGGCTTGCGGTGGATCTGTTTTCCAATACTTTTGGCATGCATGCCGCCGCGTGCGCGTTTACCGGTTTTGTACGTACGCCCCTGCTGGAACGTTTTGCCGACCTGAAGGATTTGCCGGAAAGGAGTACGCCTTCCTTCCATCTGTTCGGATATGCCCGGTTTATCCGTTATGCCCTGATTGTGGTAGCCCTTCATCACATCGCCTTATTTGTGATTGAAGCGTTTACCTTTTTTCAACCCTCATATATGGTAATGAGGATGACAGCCAGTATATGCCTGTCCCTGCTGCTGATTCTGATTATGGAAGCGTTTAACCCGGGAAAAAAGAAAAGTGAAGAATAACAGCGCCAACTATTTTAACAGGCAGTATGTCATTGCCGGCACGGTCATTGTACTGCTTCTCATATTCATCACACGGCTTTTTGTCCTGCAGATCATGAGCGACGATTATAAGAAATGGGCCGACAGCAACGCTTTCCAGCGGCGTACGCTGTATCCTTCCCGCGGCGTGATCTATGACCGCAACGGAAAACTGCTGGTGTATAACCAGCCTTCCTATGATGTGATGGTCATTATGCGTGAAATAAAACGGTTCGATACGCTTGATTTTTGCCGTACGGTAGGTATTACGAAGGAGTTTTTTGATAACCGTATGGCCATCCTGAAGAACCGGAGCCTGAATCCCGGCTATTCCTCCTACGTGCCGCAGGTGTTTATGAGCCAGCTCTCGGCGAATGAATACGGCGTTTTGCAGGAAAAGTTTTATAAATTTTCAGGATTCTATATACAGAACCGCGCCCTGCGGGAATACGGATGCGTGAACGGCGCGAATATACTGGGAAACCTGGGGGCGGTGAGCCTCCGGGATATTAAGAATGATGATTATTATGTGCAGAGTGATTACTCCGGCCGGTCGGGGGTAGAACGCTCCTATGAAAAAATACTTCGCGGAGAAAAAGGCGTGGAGATTCTGCTGCGGGATGTGCACGGACGCATCAAGGGAAAATATCAGGACGGCAGGCATGACGAGGCGCCGGTGTCGGGGAAAAACATAACCCTGTCCATCGATATGGAACTGCAGGCTTACGGAGAAATGATCATGCAAAATAAACCGGGCGCGATTGTGATGATTGAGCCGGCTACCGGAGAGGTTCTTTGCCTGGTTTCTTCACCTTCGTATGATCCGGGTCTCCTGATTGGCGGCCGGCAGCGCGGACAAAACTATCAGATGCTGGAACGCGATCCCCAGCGGCCTTTGCTCGACCGTTCCATTATGGGGTCATACTCCCCCGGCTCTACGTTTAAACCGGCGCAGGGGCTTATCTTCCTGCAGGAAGGCGTCGTGACGAAAGAGAAGGCTTATTCCTGCGAACTGGGCTATCCATATACCGGCGGACATCCCAAGTGCCACGGACATTTTTCGCCGATTTCGCTGGTTCCTTCCATCGCGACCTCCTGCAATTCCTATTTTTGCTGGGGCCTGCATGACATGCTGGATAACCGTTCACGCTATAAAACCATACAGGAAGCATTTAACGTCTGGAAAGATTATATCGTCGCGCAGGGATACGGCTATCCGTTAGGCATTGATCTGCCGGGAGAACGCCGCGGTTACATACCCAACAGCAACGTGTACGACAAGTCGCGTAACAGGCGCTGGAATTCGAGCAGTATCATCTCCATTGCCATCGGCCAGGGAGAGGTCAATGCGACCCCCCTGCAGATCTGTAACCTGGCAGCTACCATTGCAAACCGCGGCTATTATATTGTGCCCCATGTCGTGCATGAGATCCAGGACACGGAACAGGAAGAGCAGTACCGGACGCCTAAATATACGGGAATCAACCGGGAATATTACGAATATGTGGTGGAAGGCATGCGCGCTGCCGTGACAGGCGGTACCTGCAGCCGGATGTACCTGCCGGATATAGCGGTTTGCGGCAAGACGGGAACTGTCGAGAATCCGCATGGTCGCGACCATTCGGCCTGTATCGCCTTTGCCCCGATGAATAATCCGAAGGTTGCGATTGCCGTGTTTGTCGAGAATGGAGGTTTTGGCGCCTGGGTTGCCGTACCGCTGGCCCGGCTGATGCTTGAGAAATATTTTTACGGGGAGATACCGGACGGTGATAAATGGCTGGAATTCCAGATGCAGAACTGGAGTACGCTTCCCGGGTCGGTAAACTATATTAAAAAACCAAAGGAAGAAGAGGACAGCGATGCCGGATAAAAAAATAAGCATGTGGCAGTCCGTCGACTGGTTTACCGTTAGCCTGTATGTGATTATGGTTATGGCAGGATGGTTTAGCATATACGGGGCAAGCTACGACTTTGACAACCCCAATTCCTTTGATCCGTCAGGGCGTCCCGGCATGCAGCTGATCTGGATCGGGACCTCGGTCGTTCTTATTTTCCTGATCATGATGCTGGACAAGAATTTTTTTGAAACGTTCGCGTATCCGGTCTATGGTTTTGTGATCCTGTTACTGATCCTGACCATATTCCTGGCCCCGGATATAAAAGGTTCGCGTTCGTGGCTTGTGATTACTCCCTCGATCCGTTTACAGCCGGCAGAGTTTGCCAAGTTTGCGACAGCGCTTGCACTTGCCCGGTTTATGAATACATACGAGTTTAATCTATTAACGGTTAAAAATTTTATTATTTCCGTAGGGATTATCCTGGCTCCGATGCTATGCATTGTTCTGCAGAAGGAAACCGGGTCGGTGCTTGTATTTCTTGCCTTTTCACTGGTTTTATACCGTGAAGGAATGTCGGGCTATGTGTTGCTTACGAGTCTCTGTACGGCTGTCTTTTTCGTTCTCGAATTGAAATACGAGGCGGTGATGTGGCATGTTACGCCGGTAAGCAAGCTGATTGTTACGGTGCTGATTCTTCTGATCATTTCCGTCATGCTGCGGTTTGTCCTGAATGAACGCAAACTGGGTACTTATTTTACGGTTATCACACTGATAGCCTGTACGACAGGCTATGCCGTTTCCTTATTTGCGCCGTTTAACCTGGTGTGGATCCCGATGGTTTTGATAATCTGTTTTTCCGCCTTTTTAATGCTGTATTCGTACAAAAAACTTGTGTGGCGGTATGCCCTGTTAGCCCTTTTTGCGATTCTTTCGGTTTTTTTCCTGTTTTCGGTTGACTATGTATTTAATGATGTGCTGAAGCCTTACCAGCAACAGCGCATAAAAGTTTCACTGGGACTGGAAGCCGATCCTGCCGGTGCGGGGTATAATGTCAACCAGTCCAAGATCGCCATCGGATCGGGCGGCTTTTCCGGAAAGGGTTATTTAAACGGAACGCAGACAAAATTAAAATACGTGCCGGAACAGGATACCGATTTTATTTTCTGTACGGTAGGGGAAGAGTTTGGCTTTGTCGGGTCTTTTCTGGTGTTGCTGGTCTACGGTGTGTTTTTTATCCGGCTGATCACCCTTGCGGAGCGGCAGTCGACCGTTTTCGGACGGGTCTACGGATACGGCGTGATGTCCATCTTCCTGTTTCACACATTCATAAATATAGGAATGGTATGTGGCCTTACCCCGGTAATCGGCATACCGTTACCCTTTTTCAGTTACGGTGGTTCTTCCCTGTGGGGCTTTACCGTCCTGCTATTCATATTCCTGCGCATAGATGCCGCCGAAAAAGAACGGAAGTGAAGCTTTTGGCACTAAAAAGTTCGGCACGCTGCCATTACAATGCGATTCATGCGATGGACTTCCTGTTTGATAAAGCGATGTCGCACGGCTCACGGCATGCGATGTGCTTTCCTTACGGAGTTTTATTTTGATTTTTCGATGAACAGTCCGATATCTTCTATGCCTTTCAGTACTTCATCGCGCATTCCGTGGCATATATTGAGCACATACGCACCCGTATCCGGGAAATAGTAGTGGGTGCGCAACGGAAATGCACTCTGGTAAAGAGTTATACCGTTACCGGCCCATTTCCCGAAATCATCGGCAAGTATACATTCCAGGGTATCTTTTAACACCGTACCGTCCGGCTGTTCTTCTTTACAGAGCAGCCACAGGTTTTGATACGGATAGGTGTCATTATTGCGCATCTGTACGGTTACATGATAGGGAACCGTATGATCCTTTATCTCAAACCTGAAATAATATTCGGACTGTTTTTTCCAGGCTTTGTCCTGTATGGGTTGAAATTTGTTGTAAACAGTATCCTTGCCGCATGAAAAACAGAAACATGAAGCAATGAAAATCAGAATGATTTGGCTATTCGGCGAATGTTTAGTCATTTCTATCCGTTAGTTGGCTTGTCGCCGGTATTCCGGGCATCGTTTTTCCCGTTGTGCCGGGCGTTCCGCGGGTTATTTGACTTTTTCCTGTTTTTCTTTTTCTTTTTTACTTTGTCAAAACGGGAAACGCTGTCGCCCAGGATATCTTTGGTATCGCGCTTTTCTTCTTTTATTTCCGTATCACTGAGCAGGGAGAAGGGCTTTTCGTCCCTTTTGTTCATTTGTATGATGTCAAATACACGCTGTGAAGATACCGTTATCAGATTTGCCGGGCTATTTTTGTCGGTTGAATAGGTAATCTCCTGCTTGAAAATATCGGTTTTGAAATGATAATAGGTATTGTCTGCCGTCATCAGTTCAATCTTGCGTGAAGGGAGCTGTTTCCGCCTTTCCACGTATGCGTCGACCTCGTGATTGAGACAGCATTTCAGCTTGGCGCACTGTCCTGCCAGTTTCTGCGGATTCATCGACAGGTCCTGAAAACGCGCGGCATCTGTCGCTACGGAAATAAAACTGCTCATCCATGCGGAACAGCACAGTTCACGGCCGCAGGGGCCAATTCCTCCGATACGTCCGGCTTCCTGGCGCGCGCCGATTTGTTTCATTTCGACACGTACCTGGAATGTTTCGGCCAGCACCTTTATTAAATTACGGAAGTCGACCCGCTCGTCTGCAATGTAATAAAAGATAGCCTTATTTCCGTCTCCCTGAAATTCAACATCCCCGATTTTCATGTGAAGGCCCAGCTCCTCCGCTATCCGGCGCGAGCGGATCATGGTTTCATGTTCGTGGCTTTTGGCTTCTTCATACTTGTCCAGATCCGTTTGTCTGGCAATACGGTATACTTTTTTAGCTTCCTTATCGAAACGGTACCTGTTTTTTTTCATTTGCAGCAAAACCAGCTTTCCCGTTAATGTGACGGTTCCGATGTCATGTCCGGGTGAGGATTCAACGGCCACGATGTCACCCTTTTTCAGCGGTAAACGGTCTTTATTAAGAAAATACCCTTTCCGGGTGTTTTTGAACTGCACTTCTACGAAACCGCCGACTGTCTGCGCTTCCCTGATATCGCACAGCCAGTCATAGTTATTGAGTTTGTTTTTAGCCCTGGAACAGCCTTTGACGCTTAGCCCGCAGCCGCTACCCTTATCCTGAATAAATCTCATATCTTAACGGCCGGTTAAATCAGATGATGCATTTTAAATATCTTTTGAATCGCTTCCAGCGCATAATCCAGTTGTTCCCTTGTATGCGTCGCCATCAGTGAGAAGCGTATCAGGGTATCCCTGGATGCCACGGCAGGCGATACAACCGGGTTCACAAACACCCCGGCATCAAACAGTTCCCGCACGATCAGGAATGTAAGGTCGTTATCGCGTATGAACAGGGGAATAATGGGCGTCGATGTATTCCCGATCTCACAGCCCATCCGGCGAAAACCTTCCAATGCGTAATGGGTCAGATCCCACAGGTGCCCCGCCCTGTCCGGATCGCTTAGCATAATATCCAGTGCTGCGTTTGCGGCGGCAATGGATGCAGGCGTGCAGCTTGCGCTGAAGATGTATGTCCGTGCATGATGGCGCAGATAGTGGATGATGTCTTTGTCGGCAGCGATGAAGCCTCCGAGTGAAGCGAACGACTTGCTGAATGTCCCCATGATCAGGTCTACGTCGTCTGTCACGCCGAAATGGTCGCACGTGCCGCGTCCCTGGTTTCCGAACACTCCGATGCCGTGCGCTTCATCGACCATCACGCTGGCGTCGTATTTTTTTGCAAGGCGCACAATCTCGGGCAGGTTTGCAATGTCGCCTTCCATACTGAAAACGCCGTCGGTAATGATCAGCTTCGCTTTATCCGGGCTGCATTTCTGAAGCTGCTTTTCCAGCGATTCCATATCGTTGTGCCTGTACTTCAGCTTTGTCGAGAATGACAGGCGCAGGCCTTCTATGATGGATGCATGATTAAGCTCATCCCAGATCAGGTAATCTTCGCGGCCGGTGACACACGCTATACAGCCCGAGTTTACCTGAAAACCCGTTGAGAACGAGATAGCCTCGTCTTTTCCCACAAATTCAGCCAGGCGTTTTTCTAACTGTACATGTATATCAAGCGTTCCGTTCAGGAAGCGTGAACCGGCGCATCCGGTACCGTATTTATTGATGGCGTCGATAGCGGCTTCCTTTACTTTCGGATGGTTTGTCAAGCCTAAATAAGCATTGGAGCCGAACATCAGCACCTTTTTCCCGCTAATAATCACCTCCGTATCCTGATCGCTTTCTATTTCCCGGAAATAAGGGTATATGCCTGCGGCTTTCGCCTTTTTGGGAGCATCGTATTTTGCCAGTTTTTCTCTTAATAAATTCATATTCAGTTTGGACTTGTTTTATTAGATACATATTATGCAATTCACACGGAACCGCAAAAACTGCGCAAAAGTAATAAAAAGAAGTGATATATGTATATTTTAATTACAAAATTGTATTTTTGCACTCAAATTACAAAAAATGAAAAAGGAATTAAAAAAGATATATGTCATTATCAATCCGATATCCGGTGTAGGTTCAAAGGATAAAATCCCGGACATGATCGCATCAAACTGTCTGGAAAGGGACATCTCCCTGCAGGTGTTGAAGACCGGTTATGCCGGTCAGGCGAAGGAGTTTACCCTAAGCGCCATGGACGACGGTGCGGATTGTGTGATTGCCGTCGGCGGAGACGGAACAGTCAATGAAATTGCACAGAATCTGCTATATTCGGATGTGGTGCTGGGGATCATTCCGAAAGGCTCCGGGAACGGGCTTGCACGCGAGTTGAATATTCCGATGGATGTGAAAGGAGCGGTAGATGTTATTTTTTCCGGACATACTTCCATTATTGATGCCTGCAAAGCCAATGAAAGGGTGTTTTTCTGTACGTGCGGAGTCGGATTTGATGCGACTATCAGTAATGAGTTCGCAAAAGAAAAGCGCCGCGGCTCGCTGACTTATGTAAAGGATATTGTGGAAAGCTATCTGGATTATAAGCCGGAAGTTTACGAATTGAATATCGACAGTCATACCATAAAAGAAAAAGCGTTTATGGTCACATGCGCCAATGCATCGCAATATGGTAATAATGCGTTTATTGCCCCCAATGCCGATATCAATGACGGAAAGATTGATATCACGATCCTGTCTCCGTTTAATACACTGGATATCGGCCCGCTGGCGATCCAGCTGTTTACAAAAACGATTGATAAAAACAGTAAAATAAAAACCCTGCGGGCAAAAGGAGCGCAGATCATACGCCAGAAAGCCGGCGTAATGCATATCGACGGAGAGCCGGTCATGGAGACGGAAGAAATCAGCATTTCCGTGATCAAATCGGCTGTAAACGTTTTTACTCCCGAAAATACGACATTTGCAGGAGATGTCCAGCGGCGTATAAACGAAGTCTTCCAGTTTTTTGAGGACCGGATGCCGGTCCGGATGCGTTGATCCTTTGCAGGGACGCCTTTCGGTTTACAGGTAAAAATCCTTTGTGAGGCTATTGTATTGTGGCGTTCTTTTATGCTCATGCGTGGTCAGAACGAGCCTGTCCATGAGGGGGGTGTATCCGGGGGGCGCTTTTCCGGACAGTTCGATCAGGAAACGTTTCGGTTTCAGTCCTTCAATAGAAACAACCTCTGTGCGCCGGACAGTGTGCAGCCTGTGTGTTGCCAGTATAAAATCAATCTCACCGGAACTTGATACCGGCAAGACCAGTGCGATTTTCCCGTCGTCCGACAACATGGTGATGGCATGTTCGATCAGCTGTTTTAATGGCAGACTGTCATTATGTCGCGCTGTGTTTCTCTTTTTATCCGGGCTTTTCATGGAATCTGAAAAATACGGAGGATTGGAAAGAATCAGGCTGTATTTTTTTTCGGTTGTGTATTCCTGAAATGACCGGTGAAAAATACGGATCCGGTCTTTGAAGGACGATCTTTCTATATTTTCGGTAGCCTGTACGCACGCCTCCCTGTCAATGTCAATGGCATCAATTGCCGCATCCTGGCTTCGCTGTGCAATCATCAGGGCAATAAGTCCTGTTCCCGTACCGATATCCAGCACGGAAAACGGTTTGTCAACCGAACTCCAGGCGCCCAGCAGAACGCTATCCGTGCCGACTTTCATGGCGCATCTGTCATGCCATACGGTAAACTGTTTGAACTGAAAATAACTGTTTGGCATTATGAATCCCGCTTTATCGTATTTAGCGATCGCAAATATAATACAAAAAAAATGAACGTTTATTTTTTGGCATTATATTTGTCAAATAAGTCATGCCGGGATGCGAAAAGGTTTGCAATCTCTCCCGGTTTACGTTATCTTTGCAAACTTTTAGTCGATTAATTTATGAATAAAAAAGACACAGTTATATTTACACAACAGGCAATGGATGATATGGACGATACGATCGTTGCGGTGCCGATTCTGATGGAATGTGATAAGGATGAAGATTTTTCCGAAGGTGTGGAACAGGTGGGAGATACATTGCCGATCCTTCCGCTCCGGAACATGGTGCTTTTTCCGGGTGTAGCAATGCCTGTCATTGCCGGCAGGGCCAAGTCGATGCGCCTGATACGTGATGCCGTTCAGAAGAAACTGTTGATTGGCGTCTGTTGCCAGCGGGATCCGGCTATTGATGAACCGGACTTTGGTGATTTGTACGATGTCGGTGTGATTGCGGAAATCATGCGTGTGCTGGAGATGCCTGATGGAACAACGACGGTGATCCTTCAGGGGAAGAAACGTTTTTCGCTGAAGTCGCTTACGGAAACGGAACCGTTTCTGATCGGCAAAATCGAACAGTTCGAAGATACCCGACCTAAAAAACAGGATCGTGAACTGGAAGCGCTTGCCTCAACAATAAAGGATTTGACCGTCAAAATGCTATCATCGGCAATGGATCCGCCCCGCGACTTGATCTTCTCTATTCGCAATAATCAGAATATTCTTTACCTGATCAATTTTTCATCCTGCAATATCCTCACGGATGCGGCCGTAAAACAGGAACTTTTGGCTATTAACGACCTGAAAGACCGTGCATACCGTTTGTTGTTTATATTGAACAGGGAGTATCAGCTGATTGAATTGAAGGCGTCCATCCAAATGAAAACGCATGAAGATATCAATAAGCAGCAAAAGGAATATTTTCTTCAGCAACAGATAAAAGCGATACAGAAGGAGCTTGGGGGGGATAATATCAATGACATTGAAATTGCCGAATTGCGCGAAAAAGCCAAAAAGAAAAAATGGACGAAAGAGGTCGGGGAAGTATTTGAGAAAGAAATTATCAAACTGGAACGCCTGAATCCCCAGTCTCCTGACTATTCGATACAGGTGCAGTATGTTCAAACCATTGTCAATCTGCCGTGGGGAGAATACAGTAAGGACAACTTCAATCTGAAACGCGCCGAACGGATCCTGAATCGAGATCATTACGGAATGGATAAGGTGAAGGAACGGATCATCGAACACCTGGCAGTACTTAAACTGAAGAAGGATTTACGTTCCCCGATCATCTGTCTTTATGGCCCTCCGGGAGTCGGTAAGACCTCGCTCGGTAAATCCATAGCCGAAGCATTGAGCCGGAAATATGTGCGCATGTCGCTGGGCGGGCTTCATGATGAGGCGGAAATACGTGGACACCGGCGTACGTATATCGGTGCAATGGTGGGTCGCATCATTGAAAATGTAAAGAAGGCGGGAACATCCAATCCGGTGTTTGTACTGGATGAAATAGATAAAGTCGGCAGTGATTTTAAAGGCGATCCGGCATCGGCTCTGCTTGAAGTGCTTGATCCCGAACAGAACGAACATTTCCATGATAATTATTTAGATATAGATTTTGATCTGAGTAAGGTCATGTTCATTGCTACCGCCAATAATCTCAATACGATCTCGCAACCTTTGTTAGACCGTATGGAGCTGATTGAAGTAAGCGGATATATTGCGGAGGAAAAAATGCAGATCGCATTGAAGCACCTTATCCCCAAGCAGATGGAAGCGCATGGAATAGCGGCTGGCGACGTTAAATTCGACAAACAGGCCGTACGCCTCATCATTGATTCGTACACGCGTGAAAGCGGGGTGCGTGAACTGGAAAAAAAGATAGCCAAGGTGATGCGTAAAGTCGCACGGAAAATTGCTTCCGGTGAGAAAGTTTCTTCTGTTATTACCACCGGACTGATACGCGAATACCTGGGTACGGAAGAATATACGCCCGATAAATATCAGGGAAATCAGTATGCCGGCGTTGTTACCGGACTTGCCTGGACGGCCGTTGGCGGAGAGATCCTTTTCGTTGAAACGAGTTTGAGTAAAGGCAAAAATCCGAAGCTAACCGTGACGGGAAATCTGGGTGATGTGATGAAGGAATCGGCCGTCATTGCACTGGAATATGTCCGTTCACATGCGGATGCGCTTGAAATTGACGGTTCCATGTTTGAAGACCGGAACGTACATATCCATGTGCCGGAAGGCGCCATCCCCAAAGACGGTCCAAGTGCGGGAATAACCATGGTCACATCACTTGTTTCCGCATTTACAAAACACAAAGTACGTAAAAACCTGGCCATGACAGGTGAAATCACACTGCGTGGAAAAGTCCTTCCCGTAGGAGGCATCAAAGAAAAAATATTAGCCGCCAAGCGTGCCGGCATCAAAGACATTATCCTGTCTGACGAAAACAAAAAAGATATCAGCGAAATAAAACCCGAATACCTGAAAGGCCTGACATTTCATTATGTATCCGATATAGCTCAGGTAGTCAACTATGCACTCCTGAAAGAAAAAACAAAAGAATAAAAGGAATACACGAGGGTCAATTTATCGAATAACAGCTGTGTTTTTGCAACATGTTATACTTGCGCGGGATGGTTTTGTGCATGCAGGCGATTGGAAGGTGTCCGGGACGCTCCGGGAAGCCACTGTACGCCGTCAGTCCGTTCCCGCACGATGCGGGAAGCCACTGTATGCTGTCAGTCTGTTCCCGCACGATGCGGGAAGCCACTGTACGCTGTCAGTCTGTTCCCGCACGATGCGGGAAGCCACTGTACGCTGTCAGTCTGTTCCCGCACGATGCGGGAAGCCACTGTACGCTGTCAGTCGGTCGCCGGATGGCATCCGGGGTTTTAAATATTGAAATCGTCAATACGAAAGCAAAAACGCCATTGATGAATTTAGCAGAAATGGATTAAATTCATATTAAACCCAAGTCCGCTATGTCGGAAATGCCGGCAAAACTTCGCAGGAACGAAGCCGAAGTTCCTTCATCGGAAGAGATAACCCGTTATGCAAAAAAAATCAGAATAATTATTGATACCATTTACCGTTCTTTTCGCCTGCGGCGACTTATATTTAGTTGAAAGTTGAAAACGAACAGGTCTTATCGTTGAAAGTTAAAAGTTTAAAGTTAATTTTCAACTTCTATTAAATTATTTCATCTATCTTTGTGAAACATTTTAATTTTCAATTTTCAATAAAATACAAATGAAAAAGTTCTTTTTGACTGTTGCAGTATTGCTTATTTTGATCTTCCTGTCGTTGCCGGGCTGCTCCTGCCGGGACGGGGGACGCGAGGGACTGCCGTTACTGGCCAGGCAATTCAAAGCCCCTCCTCCCGAATATCATCCCTACGTATGGTGGCACTGGATGGGGAGCAATTTCTCCCGCGAAGGAATCACCAAAGACCTGGAAGCCATGAAGGAATCCGGCATCGGCGGAGCTACCATCTTTAACCTCTCCTCCGCCGTGCAGGAGAGCCACGTGCCTACCCTGAACAACCCCTGGCCCGAACAGACCTTTCGCAGTGAAGCCTACTGGGACGCCGTACGGTTTGCCGCAGCCGAAGCTAAAAGGTTAGGGTTGAAAATAGGCCTCCACAACACGCCGGGCTATGCCACCACCGGAGGACCGTGGATCCCGGAACAGCGGGGAATGCAAACGCTCGTCTCGTCCCGCACCGCAGTCGAAGGAGGCAAAACGGTGGAACTGCCGCTTGATAAACCGGAACTGCCCGTATATGAAGGCTGGGGAACAACCCGTCAGCGGGCAACGTACTATGAAGACGTAGCCGTCATGGCCGTCCCCGAAAAAGCGGACGTGAACGCGGAAGACATCCTGGATCTCTCCGGACAGATGGATGCCGCCGGTCTGCTGAAGTGGCAGGCGCCGGAAGGCCGCTGGATGATTTACCGCATCGGCCACGCGCCAACCATGTCCAATCCCCATCCCCTGCCCGACGAACTGATCGGAAAAACGCTGGAAGTGGACAAAATGAGCCGCGAACAGAACCGCTACCACTGGCAGCAAATGCTGACTCCCCTCCGGGAGCACCTGAAAGAATACATCGGTGATTCGTTCACCTTCATCCACATCGACAGCTACGAAGCGGGCGATCAGGACTGGACGCCCCTGTTCCGCAGCGAGTTTATCCGCCGGAAAGGCTACGACCCCCTGCCCCGGATCGCCCTGCGGCTGCACGCGGGTGAGCGGGAAGACCCGGCTCCGTTTGCCGGCGACTACCGCGACGTCGTCAACCGCCTCTATATCGACAGCGGCTGGACGGTGGCAAAGGAAGCCATCTATGAAGCGGGATTGCTGTTCTACTGGGAGCCATACGCAGGGCCGTTCGACACCTACGAATCGGTATCGCTGCCCGATGTCCCGATGGATGAATTTTGGACGGGCGGAAGCGGCGCAATCGGTGAAAACCTCGTACGCGCCGCCGGACACTACGGGAAAAATATCATCGCGGCGGAAGCCTTCACCGGACGCCCGGAAATCAGCCGCTACACCGAAGACCCCGCCTTCCTGAAACATCCGGCGGACGGCAGCTTTGTCTCCGGCGCCAACTGGCTCTTCCTGCACCACTGGGTACACCAGCCCTTTGACGACCGCTATCAGCCCGGCATGGGCATGGGATGGTGGGGCACCCATTTCGGACGCCACCAGACCTGGATCAAGCCCGCCAAAGCCTTTTTCACCTACCTGTCACGCTGCCAGATGCTGCTGCAGCAGGGCGCCTTCCAATCGTCCG
>JAISCL010000187.1 GCA_031265585.1 Tannerella sp.
TTTCAGGCTCGCCCATATCAAGAGACGAATTAACGGAACTTTTTGCCTATAAAAATGTAGCGTTTTTCCGTCAAAACTATTTGAAACCGCTGGAAACATACGGATTTATCAAAAGGACAAATCCCGAAAAGCCGACAGCTTCCAATCAGAAGTATGTGATTACCGAAAAAGGAAAACAATTTATAACAGGACATAATATCAATGAAAGGCATTTATAACAAGTTTTTAATTATTATTATCCTTTTGTCCGGTATGGCAGCGACAGTTGCGGCGCAAACCGGACCGTCAGCCGAAGAGGCAATCTTGTTGACGCCGTAGCCAAGGGCGGGAGTTTCATGGTCGGGATTGGCCCCAATAAAACAGGACGTTTTCATCCGACGGTTATCGGAAGGCTGGAAGCTGTCGGGCAATGGCTGAAAGTAAACGGCGAAGGAATCTACGAAACCCGTGCCCGGGACGTATGGAAATCCGGCGACATACGTTTCACCCGGAGCAGGGACAACAAACGGGTCTATGCATTTGTCGAAACATTTCCCGGCAGGGAACTAATAATCCCGTCCGTGACGCCAAAGAAGAGAAGCAAGGTGCGACTGCTGGGCTACAGCAAACCGCTGAAATGGTCATCCATCGGCGACGGCGGCGTCAGAATCGAAATCCCCGCCGCTCTGCAATCGCCCGAAAACCGTCCCTGCAAATATGCCTGGGTCTTCAGAATCGAGAATTAAAAACTGCCATATAATTAAAAACATGGTCAGGCACGCGGTTCGGCGCAAAATTTAATTGCGTCGCTCGAAGGCGCCCGGGCAAAGCAGACCGTGGTGTCGCATATCGTCACCTGAGAGAACGGCAGGGCTACATGGAGGTGGATGGTCAGCCCTGCATGTGGGGGGGAGGAATATTGAGAACACGGACGGAGAAGGCAGTTACAGAGAAGCCTGAGGTAAAACGCTTAGCGATAAAAATGGCATTCGGACAATCGAAATGAATACAGGCGAAACAGTATGTTTAGATTATTACAAACAGAATTGTATGAATAATTGATTTGTGTATTTCGGGAAAAGTGTATAATTTTACGCTCTAAAGTTTAAAGATATGACTAAGGAAAAAGGGAGGGCGGAAGTGTCGAAAAGCAGGGAGATTCCGGTTTTTATGAATATAAAGACTGATTTTGGATTCAAGAAAATATTCGGCAATAAAGTACTGTTAATTGCGTTTTTGAATGCAGTTTTGAACAGGGATATTGTAGAGGTGGAATATCTTCCGGCGGAACAGCTGGGTTATACAGAGGAAAATCGAAGAGCGGTATATGACGTTTACTGCACGACTGCAAAAGGAGAACGGTTTATCGTGGAGATGCAGGCCTCGCCGCAGTTGCACTTTGCCGACAGAATCGTGTTTTACATGAGCTATCCGGTACTCAGTCAGGCTCCGAAGGGACAGAGAATCCTTATTAACAATGCGGGGGAAGAAATAAAGGTTCCATGGGACTATTCTCTCAGTGGAGTATATATGATATGCATTCTGGATAATATCATGTTTCCCGAAGAAAAGGCTAAAAATATCGTCATGGAACACATAAAAATAGTCCGGCAAAAAGCAAATACAGTCCTGACCGACAAATGGGAGGCGGTAACGGTGGAATTGCCGAAATTCGAAAAAACGGAAGACGAACTGGAAACTGTAACGGACAAATGGATCTATTCCTTAAAAAACATGGAAAAGTTACCCGAACGTCCGAAAAAATTGAATGAAAAGATATTCGATGAATTATACGAATATGCAAAAATAAATAAATTAAAAACAGAAGATATGAAAGCATACGGTAAAAGTGTTTTGGAATACGATGACGTAATCAGTTCATTGCGTTTTGTGGAAGAAAGAACCAGGGAAGAAACCTGGAAAAAAGCTAGAGAAGAAGTTGTTCGAAATGGCCATAAATATAATATGGATATTGAACAGATTGCGGCGCTTACAGGTCTCACAGAGAAAGAAGTATCCGACATTATTGCGAAATTGTAGAAAATCGATCTGTCGCTATCTGTAGAAGTCACTTTTCCGGACGCGGATGATGTCGCCGAAGGCGGAGAGTTTGGACATGTTGATTTTTAGGGAATTTCCGACGATGACGTAGACCAGTGTCCTGTTTTTGACGTGTGCTTCGTGAAATCTTACCACATCCTCCATGCTCATTTCCCGGATTCTTTGCAGCAGGTATTTGCTGGGGTCTTCGCGGTGGCCGGCCTGCCTGTAGCGGGCTATTTTCAGGGACAGGTCGCGGAAGGACGGATATTCGTTGTTTACCTCGTTGATGATGCTTTGGATGATGAGGTCTATTTTTTCGGGATGTACCGGCATGCGGTGTATGAGCGATTCGAGCACCGTTAATGCGTCAATGGTTTTATCGCTTTGGGTGGACAGGCAGGTGATGAACATGGCGGGCTTGTCCGCCAGGCAGAGGGGCGGGAACTGAATCCCCCCCGATATCTGGTAGGCATAGGAGCGAAATTCCCTTATTTCCTGAAAGATCAGGGATGACATGCCTCCTCCGAAATATTCGGAAAACAGGCGCGCCGTACACCTGTCGTCCGCCGACGGCAAGGGGGGGCCTGCCTGGAAACCGTATACTATGTTCTGTGATACATCACGTATATCGTAGAAGAAAACCAGCGGTTTGTCATACAGGATCGGTTCGCGGTAGACCGGGATGCCGGATTCTTCCGTGATGTTTTCCAGCGGTATGTAACGGCGTATTTTATCCGAAACGAACGGCGCTTCCCGGGTTCCGCAATAGTGGAAGTTGCATTTTACCTGCTGGATCTTGAAGAACAGGTCGAGTAGATCGCGTCCCTTTAATTTCTTCAGTTCCCTTACCGACGGTTTCGCCAGATACTGTGATTTCGTGCCGTACTGTACATATTCAAACAGCGCGTCGGCAATGTCGTGACTGGACTTGAAAAAGGCGCTTTCGCCTACCTTTGCGTCGTCTATGAGTGATTTCAGTTTCTTCCGGTCGTCTTTTACGTTTTGCAGGAAGTCGCTCAGTACGGTCATTGTTTCTTCAAAGTATTTATCAAATCCGCTGACGCTTATCACGAAATGATTGCTGTCCGAATCAAAATGCATGAGGCTCCCCAGCAGTTGAAGCCGCGTGTGAAACTCGTTGAAGGATTTTTTAGCTGTGCCCAGCAGTGACAAATAGCCGGCAAGATATTTTATCCGCGGTTCCCCGAGCGCGCCGATCCCGTAGGAGATTTTGAGGGTAAACAGCGTGTTCTCCGGATTGCGGGCTACATACAGGGTCGCTTTGGGCGTAAGCGGAATCGTCTGCACGTCATTTTCGAAATCAAGGTGGCGTATTTTTACTTCCTGGACAGGCAGTTTTTCCAGTTCGCGGGCATAGTTGGACGTCGCACCGGAATGTTTCGGCACGATCGGTGCAAAGTCAGGTCTGGGAAGGTATTCCTTCATGTATTTACCCGTCTTTTTGCGGATGAACATGTAATTATTATTCAGGTATCTGTTTGCTATGCGGACGACATCCTCTCTGGTTAAAGCCTCCATACGCTGTAAATCCCGGATGTAGTCGCTCCAGTTTTTCCCCTGTGTGAACAGGCGTATCATGATCTGGCTCCGGGAGTCGATTTCTTCCAGTTCGGCTATGTGCCGGCGCAGCTGTTCCTGTTTCAGGCTTTCGAACATATCTTCCGGGAAATCCCCGTTGCGTACCCGGTTTATTTCACGCCAGACCAGCCTTTCGGCCGCCTTGTATGACTGGATCACCAGCCTGGGAAGGATGATGAAGCCCAGCATCCCGACTTCATTCAAGGCTTCTCCCCCGGCCATTGCGCTCATCAGCTTGCGTTTGACGGTCAGCTGGTCCAGGTAGCCTGTTCCATTTGAGTTGTTCAGGATGGCGATCGCAATGTCCAGCGCCGACTGGTCCGGATGGTTGGCCGGTACGCCCCGGAATCCCATCGCCATCACTTTCATCAGCGGGACGGGTATTTTTACGGAATATTTTTCGCGCCCGTGAAACGGAGGGATGGTTACGGTATATCGCTTCGGCACTTCCCCCCGGGGTATTCTTGAGAAAGCTTTCGCGATAACGGGCAAAATACTGTCCGTGTCGAAATCTCCACTCAGCAGCAGTCCCATATTCGTCGCCACGTAGTACTTTTCAAAGAATTTACGCATTTCCGAGAGGCTCGGGTTCTTCAGGTTTTCTGCGCTTCCGATAATGGGATAGGCGTATGGATGAGGATAAAAATACATTTCAAAGGCTTTTTCCATTGCCTGGTTGAACATCATGTCATCACGCCGCTTCTTTTCTTCGTAAACCGTTTCCAGCTCAGACTGAAACATCCGGAATACCGGACAGATCAGCCTTTCGCTGTTTATCTCCGCCCACTGTTCGATATACTGGGGCGAGAACGTGTTATGGTATATGGTATAATCGTATGAAGTCCCGGCGTTCAGGTTCGTGCCGCCGTATTTACTGATCAGTCTGTCAAATTCATTGGGTATTACATAATCGGCCGCAAGCATACTCAGGTCATTTATTTCCTGCTGTATTTCAAGACGCCGGATCTCGCTTTTGCAGGCAGACAGCAGGTCGTATTTGTCGGCAATCTGGTCTAAGAATACTTTTTCGGCCGTATAGTCGACCGTACCGATATGCTCTGTTCCCTTGAACATGATATGTTCGAAATAGTGGGCGATTCCGGTGTTGGGGCAATCCCTGGAGCCTGCTTTTACGACAACCGCACCGAATACTTTAGGCTGGTTATGGTCTTCATTTAGCCATACGGTCAGCCCGTTTTCGAGTAGATATTCCCTGACTTCGGTTGATACGGGAGATTTAGTTTCCTGTGCGATTGTGTACACCATTAAGGAGATCAAAATTATCCGGCAAATATAAAAATATCTTTTATTCCCCCTGTTAAAATAATAAACTTTTTTATCAACATACGCTGCATTATGTACAAAATCAAAACTGGAAATAGATAAACGGTACGATTTCCGCGCTTTTCATCTGGATCACTGCAAATATAGCAATGCTCAACAGCACCGCTTTTGCCCATAAGGGCATGCAGGTTATTACTTCCTGTATGGCCCGGTCTACTTTTTTAGGCATGAAATGAATAATATAGCCTGTTACCATCAAAATGAAAATAAGACGGTAACCCGATACAAACTGCAGGAACACGCCGGGTTCGAAGCGCGTGAAAATCTGCGTCAGCATCAGGCCGGCCTTTTCCATTGTGTCTGCACGGAAAAAGATCCATGCAAAGCAGACTAAATGAAAGGTGAAGATTACGCCGGGGATACGCCTCCAGAACGGCATGTCCGCACCGTTTGCCTTAAGCCTGAAAAGATTCATGAATAATTTGTCAATCGCCAGCGCTACCCCGTGAACAGCGCCCCACAGGATGAAACGGAGAGCCGCCCCATGCCACAGTCCCCCCAGCAGCATGGTTATTATCAGGTTGAGATAAGTCCTTACCGTACCTTTCCGGTTCCCCCCCAGCGGTATATACAGGTAATCGCGCAGCCATGAAGACAGGGATACGTGCCATCTTCTCCAAAATTCCGTGATGGATGCGGACTGGTAAGGCGAATCAAAATTGATGTTGAACCGGAATCCCAGTAACAATGCAATTCCGATGGCCATGTCGGAATATCCGGAAAAATCACAGTAGATCTGGAGTGCATACCCGTATATTCCCAGCAGGTTTTCGACGCCGGTATACAGGGCCGGGGCATCGAATATGCGGTCTACAAAATTCACGCTGATGTAGTCCGAAATGACGCACTTCTTGAACAGCCCGCATATAATCAGATACAGCGCCTCTCCCAGGTGGTTATAAAGGAGTACCGGCTTTCTGTAAATCTGAGGGATAAAATCCTTTGCACGGACGATGGGGCCGGCCACCAGTCCGGGGAAAAACGAAACGAAAAAGAGGTAGTCAATCCACCGTTTTACGGGTTTCACCTGCCCCCGGTAGATATCAATGGTATAACTTAATGACTGGAAGGTAAAGAAGGAAATTCCTATCGGGAGGAAGATGTCAAGGGGTTTGTAGTTTAACTGTTGCAGCGCCTGCTCGTTCAGTATGCCCCCCAGATGGTGCCAGAAGCTGATGGCCAGTCCGTACAGGAAGTTTGTATATTTGAAATACATCAGCATGCCGAGATTTATACAGACACTGAGCGTTACCCATAACCTTTTCCTGATTTTAGTCTGCGTGGCGGAAATCATCCCGCCGATCAGGAAATCCGATGTAGCTGTAAAAATAAGCAGCAGGAACCAGATCCCGCTGGTTTTGTAATAGAAATAGAGCGAGAAGAGCGTAACATATATAATACGTACCCGCAGGTTGTTGCGCAGTGAATTATATATAATGTAGAAACCGAGGAAAAGAAAGAGGAACAGTCCCGTGCTGAACATCAATGGCGAATCGGACTGGTAGTTGAATATTTCAAGGAACTTGTGGAAAGACAGTTCGTTTAAATATTTTTCCATATCATTCCACATCCTGTGCTTCCTCCTCTTTTGCCGGGTCTTTTTTGCCGGACTCTATTTCAATAAAGTCCTTTTTTGCCGGGTCTTCTTCGGTGTCCGTTTCCTCCGGAACGATCTCTCCCGAAATAAATTCTTCCGCCTCTTCCGGTTCTCCCGCCGCAAATTCAGACTGCCTCATGTCGAAAATAATAAGGTCTTCGGCAGAAAGATTTTCCGTATCTGCCGCTAAAATTTCATGATTCGTATACTGGTCAATACATGAACGGACAAGCGCTTTATAGAGCAAAACGCCCTGTTCTCCGTATCCTTCCCTTGAAAAATGGATGCGGTCACGGCCAAACATGCCGGCATCAAACCATTTTTTGCAGGAGTTATATCCGCCGGTTATCGAAAACAGGTCCCAGCAGGCGACGCCCTGTTCCCTTGTATAGGTGGTTATGGCGTCGGCCACGCGGGAAATGTTGTCGTTGCGGACATAGTACCTCTTCTTGTTCTTATACGTGCGCTTGTAGGATTCGGCAGGCGTTGTAATCAGGAGGGCCGTTTCGGGCAGTTCTTCCTTGATCAGCCGGATAAAGGCGTCGACCTGCGAACTGAACTGCTCCTTGCTGAAATTACGCCCGAAGGCTTCGTTTGTTCCCAGCGAGACGATCAGTAATGACGGTTTAAGCAATGCCAGCTGACGTACGTAACTGCGGCTTGTATAGTCGACATACCTGGCTCCGTTTACCCCAATGGCGTGATATAAAATACCCGGATGGCTGTTCATCAGCATAAATCCGTAATACAGATTATTCGGCGTCCTGTTTGTCCGGATGCTGTCTTTGCCTTTACCGATGCTTTTCAGATGGAATGTATCCAACAGGTTTGTTGTCATGAACGTGTCGACCACAATATTTTCGCAGAGCTGTTCTCCCCATGACAGTGCAGCGATGGAATCGTAAGAATACAATGAAGGCGCCATCGGCATCGCGTTCCTGTCGCGATACAGCAATACTTTATTGAAACTGTATCCGGCGCCGTTGTTGGGTGCGATGATAAGGTTGAAATCTATTTCGGGAGCGCTGGTTTGTATTCCGATACCACCGATTCCCCATGGACATTTGGGTATTGACTGGATACAGCGTCCGGCAGTCCATTCCCTGATGTTTGAAGATATAAAATAGTCGGAGGGCTCATTCGCCTTCGATAATTTGAACGGTGCAATCCATCCGCGCCCGGCGTTTCCGAATGACGTCTGCAACATGCGCATGGTTTGTCCGCTTAGATAACCGGCCTGAATATGTGAATCTCCGAGGTGTATAATGCTAACCACCGTATCTTTGCCCTCCCTCAGCTCTTTAAGCGCATTCATAAAAGGTTGCAGGGAATTAGTCAGGTCATTGATGACACATAATGTATCGTTGATAAAAGGCAGCGAACTGCATACGCTATCCATCAACGAGGACAGGTTGCTTGTTTCGTTCACTTCTGAAACGGCAGGTATCTCTGTGTTTTCAACAGCCCTTAATTTTCCGGCGCTTACGATGAACAGGACGGCAACAAGGCCTCCCAGTGCAACTGTAATGTTTCCGGTTTTATCTTTCCACAAGTCTTTCATCCCCATCGTACATACTTTTTTCTGTTATTATGGCATCAAACAATGCCTGGGCGATTTCGCGTCCTCCACGAAAGCTAAGATGTGTATAATCTTTGCTTGCCCAGTTTGAGTTTACATATTTGACCATGCTGTTTTGCCCTCCCATGGCTGCAAAAATGCTCCAGAACGTTACTTCAGCCTTTTTTGCTGTCTGGCGTTGTGCACGTAAAAGCGATAATACAGCAGGCATGGTACTGTATGAGCCACCACGTTTATGGCTGCGGTCGGATACACCGAGCATCAGAATATCGGCTCCCGGAAAACAGTCTTGCAGATGCTCTATCACTGCAACCATGTGATTCCGATACCAGCCGTACTCACGTACCGAATCGCTGGCTACATTCAAACCATATTGCAAAACGATCAGGTCGTAGGGCCTTATCTGCTGCAGTTCGCGGCAACTTTTACTGTCAATCTCCGACATGATAACGCCGGAGTTGCCGCGCAGGGAGAAGTTATCGACAACAACACCCCGGTTATCTTCGAATGCGAATCCAATCGCTTTTAACCCGGTGGCATTTTTGAACTGGATGGTTCCCCGGGTAAACTGTCCCTTTATCTCAAACTGCGTTACACTTTCAGTCGCCGGCAGCTCATAATAAGAGGTATCCGAATCGCTTTTTAGAAGCAGTCCTGTATTTTCATTCGTTGAATAGATGAATTTGATGGATGATACTTCATCCAGTCCGGGATACATGTCTACCGTCTGAAAATATACGGAAGCATTGTCGGAAACCGGCTCGAATAACAGGCCGGACAGGACATATTTCCTGCTTTTGTTTTTTATGATGGAATAGGTATTCCATCCATCGGCGCTTTGTTTGATGGTAGGACGGTATTGTGCAACATTTGAAGTTACCGGAATGAAGCCGACTCCGCGGCCCCCGAAGCTTGCCTGCATCTTGGCGCGAAAATCCGCAACAAGAATGTCGCCTTCAATGAAAGAGTCTCCCAAAAATGCGATGCGGACAGGACGTCTCAGGTTGTTTACATTGTTGAGTGCCGCAAAAAAACGCCTCAGTCCGGTATGTTCGGACGAAAAGTCTTCTATGTTTGTGTTGAAAAGATAATCCGTACTGTTTTTGTCATCATCCGCTACTGTTGACGGTATGCTTCTCTGTTCCACATTTATCTTATGTGTAACGGCAGTATCCGGTAAATCCTTTGGGTACTGGTTTTTTGCCTGATAATCCGGCGGAACCGGAGGTGGCATCACGGAGTCGGGAACAATCGCCTCCGGAACGGTGACCGTATCTGCGGAGTTGTCCGTGAAACCGTCATCTTCATCATCACCTGTCAATATCTTCAGCAGGTCATCCTTATTTTCTTCCGGATATACCCGTATGTCCGACAGTAAATCAACCTTTTTTATCTGCAAACCCAGTATGGAATCCGGCAACCTGTACAACCCCAGATTAACGGTTAAGGCTATGAACAAAATAGCAACAAAACGGTTTGCATAATTCTTTTTATTCTTCCTATTCTTAACCCTGAGCATTCGTTATCATCCTTTTTCTATAAAGTAGTGCAAATGTACATATTAAAAATAACAAAAGTTATATGTTTGATTTTTTTAAGTTTTTTTTGAGCGTGTCATTGCAGGAATAATTTTCATATTAACGAAAAAGCGATACCTTTGCCTCTGGATAAGAGATTCATTATGTAATCGTTTAGCCGTTGATTAATTCTGTTAAAAAAACAAATGCTTAAAAAATAATTGTGCTATGAAATTTAAAATCAGTTTTTTATTTGTTGCAATGATGATGGTTTCGGTTTGCGCTCATGCTCAGAGTGCGCGTAATCCGTTGAACAGGGAGCCGGTAAATATCAGGCTTAATAAGGGTGTTTCTCCTAAAAAACTTTCCGGTATGACTTTTTACCGTCCGGACGGGACGCAATTTGACAGGACCGATATTGCTTACGGGGAGAACGGACGGAAAATCTCGGAGCGGAACCTGCGCTGGGATGCTGAAGATGGTGCGTGGGTCGATGTTTCGAAAAACGATTATATGTATAACGGGAACACGATGCTTACACTGTCAAGTGTTTTTACCGGAAACTCATGGAACGGTTCGTCCAAAACGGAATATCATTATAATATGGCAGGAAAAGCGGATTATTCATTCAATTACGGCTGGAATAAAAAAACAGATAGCTGGTCGGATCAACCTGTCCTGAAAAAAGTATGGAATTATAATGAAAACGGGCGGGTGCGGGAATCTGTGAAATGGTATTTTAATAAAAATACGGAGGAATGGGATATTCCGGTGATACGTATCCTTTATTCGTATGATGAGCAGGGGAATCAGCGCGAGGAAGTCATACAATCCTACGGCGGGTCGTGGAAGGATGTCGGCAAATACACGTATTCCTATAATGAAAAGCAGGATGAGGTCGTATGTCTGTCGTATGTCGCATCCGGTGACAGTTGGATTTATGACGGGAAGATTGTCTGTTCCTATGACAGTGACGGCGATATGGCCCGTTGCGAATATTATGATAACAATGCGAACGGTTCCATGAATGCTTATTGTGTCTATGGGTATGCGGGTGCGGAAAAAACGGAAAGTAATGTGAAGGATGAAGATATCGACGTTTATCCTAATCCGGCCATATCTTATTTCAATTTAGCTGTTCCGGAGGAACTGGTAGGTAAAACCGCTTTCTTTTTTGATGTTTCCGGCAAGCAGAAGAAGTCCGTTTTAATCGGCAATGCAAGTATGAAGGTGGATGTGTCCGGCTTGTCGACAGGAGTTTATTTTATGAAAGTGGATACATATACGAAAAAGATATTTATAAAGTAAAATAACGTTGTTAATAAACTTTTTTTTCATAGTTGAGAAATCCCGGGGTTGCTTACTCCGGGATTTTTTTACCTGTAGAGTCCGTTTAACAATCCCGTTGCCCTGGTTCGGAAATAAATAATCATTCCGTTTTTTCCCGGATAAAATGAGGTTTTATTTTAGGTCTGCCATAATGTCATTTTTTTTCCTCAAATGCCGTTGTTGCGGTTTGTTTTTTTTTGGCACATTATTTGATGTCATTTTCACAAATTCCTGAAAACAGGTATTCGGATAGCAGAAATTAATAACAGTTAAATATAAAAATTATGGGAAAAATTATTGGAATTGACTTAGGAACTACAAACTCATGTGTCGCAGTATTGGAAGGCAGTGAGCCGGTAGTTATCGCGAATAGTGAAGGTAAACGTACGACACCTTCTATTGTTGCATTTGTGGATGGCGGTGAACGTAAGGTTGGAGACCCGGCCAAACGCCAGGCGATCACAAACCCCAGAAAGACGATTTTTTCAATCAAGCGTTTTATGGGTGAAACTTATGACCAGGTACAGAAAGAAATCTCACGTGTACCGTATAATGTAATGCGCGGTGATAATAATACGCCGCGTGTGGATATCGACGGCCGCCTGTATACTCCCCAGGAAATATCGGCGATGATTCTTCAGAAAATGAAGAAGACCGCTGAAGATTATCTCGGACAGGAAGTGACGGACGCTGTAATTACTGTTCCGGCTTATTTTAGCGACGCACAGCGTCAGGCAACAAAAGAAGCCGGCGAAATTGCGGGACTTACGGTAAAACGTATAGTGAATGAACCGACGGCGGCTTCACTGGCTTATGGTCTGGACAAGTCAAACAAGGATATGAAGATCGCCGTGTTTGACCTTGGTGGCGGTACGTTCGATATCTCTATCCTTGAGCTTGGCGGCGGCGTTTTTGAAGTAAAATCAACAAATGGAGATACCCATCTGGGCGGTGATGATTTCGACCATGTAATTATCGACTGGCTGGCAGAAGAATTTCTGAGAGACGAGAATGTGGATTTGCGCAGGGATCCGATGGCCCTTCAACGGTTGAAGGAAGCAGCGGAAAAAGCAAAAATCGAATTGTCAAGTTCTACAAGTACAGAGATAAACCTGCCTTATATTATGCCGGTAGACGGTATACCAAAGCATTTGGTACGTACATTGACACGTGCGAAATTTGAACAGTTGGCAGACAAACTGATCCAGGCATGTCTTGAACCCTGTAAAATTGCCTTGTCCGATGCCGGTATGGCAACTTCTGACATCAATGAGGTGATTTTGGTGGGCGGTTCTACACGTATTCCTGCCATACAGGAGCTGGTACAGAAATTCTTCGGAAAAGCCCCGTCCAAAGGCGTGAATCCGGATGAAGTAGTTGCTGTAGGCGCGGCTATTCAGGGTGGCGTATTGTCGGGAGATGTGAAAGATGTTGTCTTGCTGGATGTGACGCCGCTGTCATTGGGTATTGAAACGATGGGTGGAGTGATGACCCGTCTGATTGATTCGAATACAACGATTCCGACGCGTAAATCGGAGGTCTTCACAACTGCTGCGGATAACCAGCCGTCTGTTGAAATTCATGTTTTGCAGGGAGAGCGCTCTCTGGCGCGTGACAACAAATCAATCGGCCGTTTCCACCTGGACGGAATACCTTCAGCCATGCGCGGAGTTCCGCAGATTGAGGTCACGTTTGATATTAACGCGAACGGCATTCTTGATGTATCAGCCAAAGATAAGGGAACCGGTAAAGTGCAAAGTATACGTATTGAAGCATCCAGCGGTTTGAGTGACGATGAAGTGAGGCGTATGAAAGATGAAGCCGCTGCCAATGCCGAAGCTGACAAGAAAGAAAAAGAACGTATTGATAAACTGAATCAGGCAGACAGTACGATCTTCCAGACAGAAAAACAGTTGAAAGACCTTGGCGACAAACTGACTGCAGATAAGAAGTCACAGATTGAAACCGCACTGAACAAGCTGAAAGACGCCCACAAAGCACAAGACATTGCCGGAATTGACACTGCAATGGCAGAACTGAACAGCACATTTCAGGCAGTAAGTCAGGATTTGTATAACACACAGGCGCAGGCCAATGGTGCAGGTCCTCAGCCGGGCCCTGATGCCGGCGCCGCTCCCGGCAACCCTCCCGGCGGAGAAAATAAAGACAATAACGTGACAGATGTTGATTTCGAGGAAGTGAAGTAAAAGGCGATTAGAAATAATCAATAGAAATAGACTGTAAATTAAATGTTTGCGGTCTATTTTGTTTTTATTTGATTTGTTGTTTGCGCTTGTTTTCTATTGTTTTTTATCATATATTTGCGACACGACCTAAATAACGGAGATGTGCGACTTATTTATACTTAAGTAAATGTTCATAACCTGAGTTTTGGATAATTTTTTGAAATCAGAGTCATTAATTTATGACATGCCGAGAGGTAACAGGCAAGAGTATGTCTGTCTGCGACTAGTTATATATTGCTGTAAATCAGTGGA
>JAISCL010000256.1 GCA_031265585.1 Tannerella sp.
CGATGGATATCCGCCGTCTTATCAACGTACAGATAACCTTCCTCCCTTAAGTTTGAAAATGACTGTATTCCTACCGGTAATTTTTTCATGACGCTTTTTTATTGCAAATGTATATCAAATATTTCATTTAGCACGCAGATGACACGGATTTTCATGATTTTCGCAGATAAATCCGCGTCATCCCGGCGACGGTCTTGCCCGACAGGTTCATGGTTATATACGTGTCCTGCGCGTAAGATCCGGAGGCGAAGGCGAAACTGACCGATACGAATATAAGATACAGGTTAGTCGCATAAGTTTGATTGTAGTATTAAAAAAAATTTCATACATTTGTTTGCTTTTTAGTAGTTAAAAAATCATGTTTTTTCATACGGGAGCGCTGCTGCAAACAGACTTCCGTATGTTTTTTTTGTAATCGTGCTTTTATTTCCGTGTTTCTCCATAGGCATTTCTGTTTTGGGATTAGACATTCTGTTTTCTATCTCTTTTTCAAAATTACTTTCGTTCGCCTGACACCCCGGCTGTCGTCTTCGGTCGAGGGTATGATTTTATAGCCGATACGCGATGAGATGCACAAATAGTCGAGCACCTGGGACAGCTGGCGATTCTCGAACGTACCCGTAAATGTATAGTGGTTGATGACCGCGTCTTCCACATCGAACGTCACACCGTAGAAATGTGACAGGCGCATCAGCACTTCCGGGACGGGCATGTCGCGGAACATCAGCCGTCCCTGTATCCAGGCCGTATCGTAAACCGGATTGACGGAGGTGATTTTCAGGATGCTCCCGTTCCGGTTGTACACGGCTTTTTCCGATGGTTTTAACTTCGCGTGTTTCCATGCGCCCACCTCATTTTGCATGCCGATCCTGACGGAGCCTTCCACCAGTGTCGTTTTCAGCAGCGAATCGGAGGCGTATGCCTGTATATTGAACGCCGTCCCCAGCGCTTCCACCTCCATCCGCCGGTTTTCCACACTGACTATGAACGGGCGTTTGGCGTCGCGGGCAACCTGGAAATAGCCTTCGCCGTCGAGCGTTACCCGGCGTTCTTTTGCGCCGAACGATGCCGGATACGTCAGCGTGCCGGACGCATTGAGATGGACCTCCGTGCCGTCCGGGAGATTCAGGCTGGTGCGCATACCGGCATTTGTCCGTATGGTGATAAATTGCTGTTCCGCCTTCTTTTGAGACAGAAAATAATAGTTGGCAACAATCGAAACTGCCAGCGCCACACATGCCGCCGCAACGGAAAACCGCCGCAGGAAGATGCGCCGTTTCCTGCGCTTCTGCATTTTATGAAATGCCGCATGCGGATTACGCTGTCTGATCCGTTCTCTGCTCCGCTGGGCATCATACATCCGTGCAATCTGAAGCAATGTCTTTTCGTTATCCGGATGCATCTTTAGCCACTCTGTAATGCGTGCCTTCTCCGTTTCCGTCGAATTGCCGCGCAGATACCGGAGCAGGTGCACCTCTACTATTTCCGTTTCATCCTGTGACAGGACTGTTTCTTCTCTCATTTTCTACTTTTTTTTCTGATCCTCTATATATACGACAATTTTACCTGCCCACTACCCTAAACGATATTGAATAAATTTTCTTATAAAAACGTTAAAATATAAATGATGCACCTGTACTGAAAAATAATTTCGCCCTGAATCGCTGCTGAAATGCTTTAGTTTATAATTAATTTGTATTTTTGCAGCGAAATCATAAATTTATAGAAACATGAAAAAATTATCCATCGGAATACAATCCTTTTCAGATTTGCGCAGCAGCGATTACCTGTATATGGACAAAACCGAAACTGTTCACCGTCCTGTTACGGCGGAAAAAGTATTTTCCCTCTCCCGTCCGCGCCGCTTCGGCAAATGCTACTGCAATCAGGCACCCGGACACATACTTCTGCCGGGCATTGCCTTCTCGGGAACGGTAACAGGCTGCATCATGGAGGTGATGGAAAGAGGAATGTAATCATTACTTTTGACGCAAAAAACCAATGCGTACAACCATACGATGTCGTGAAGAATGAAAGATTTGTTTTTTCAACTGTAAAACCGTAAACCCGCATGGACGACCGGATACTTTTCTTACAGTTGCAGAACGGCGAAGAAAAAGCGTACGAAGAGCTTTTCATCAAGTATTATTCCCCGTTATGCGAATACGCTTCCCGGTCTATACGGGATGAGGAGGCGGAAGAACTTGTCCAGGATTTGATGCTGTACGTCTGGGAGGCGCGTGAGGAGATTGTGATTGAAACGTCGCTGAAATCCTGGCTTTTCACAGCCATCAAACACCGCTGCATGAATGCCGTCAAACGGAACGCCTGCCACGAACAGGCACATGAGCAAATCTACGAAAAGTTAAAGGATCAGTTTGAGGATCCCAATTACTACCTGTTCAACGAATTATCCGAGAAGATAGAAACGTCCATCCGCGAACTCCCCGACAATTACCGGGAGGCCTTCGAACTGAGCCGCTTCGGCGAACTGTCGAACACGCAGATTGCGCGGCAACTGAACGTCTCCGTCAAAACAGTCGAATACCGTATCAGTCAATCGCTCAAAATCCTGCGGACGAAGCTGAAAGATTTTCTCCCCGACTGATTCAATAAACATCAATGAAGAAAACAAACGGATGCATTTCATTTGCACAACTGAAATATTGTTTCTTTCTTTGCGACGAAAATTATCGTACATTTAATAAACCGACTATGGAACAGGAAATTTATATCGGCGTAGATATTGGCGGAACGCATATCTCATCAGCATTTGTTGACCTTCATTCCGGCATTATCAGCGGAACATTAAAGAAAAAGCGGATTGACGGAAACGGCGCCATGGAAGAAACGACACAGGCCTGGCAGTCTTTTCTTCAAAATTCAATCGACGGAAATACGTGCATCCGGGGAATCGGCTTTGCCATGCCCGGCCCGTTTGATTACCTGCACGGGATTTCTAAAATCGAAGGCGTGCAGAAATTCAATTCCTTATTCGGCCTTAATATAAAAGAATCATTTCGCCCTGTTTTGAACGGGAAGACAAGCCCGGCGGTTTTCGTCAACGATGCAACCGCGTTTGCATTAGGGGAATATTATGCCGGAGCGGCCAGGGGCAGCAAAAAGTGCATAGTCGTCACACTGGGAACAGGATTCGGAACAACATTCCTCACGAATGGCATTCCGCAGCAAAAAGTGGGAACAGGTATACCTCCGAACGGTTACCTGTATAACATTCCTTTTAAGAAAAGCATTGCCGACGATTATTTTTCCACGCGACGGTTTGTTCGTGCCTGGCAGGAAAAAACAGGGGAAGAAATAAGCGGCGTAAAGGACATTGCAGGATATGCGCTGCAGGGAAACAGGCCGGCAAAAGACGTTTTTGACGAATTTTCATCCGATTTGTCGGATTTTCTTGCGCCATGGCTCAGGCAATTCAATCCGGATACGCTGGTTATAGGCGGAAGTATAGCGAAAGCCTCGCCGTTATTCCTTCCTGACCTGGTCTCAAAACTCGGAAAGGAAAATATCACAATGGTAGACGTCCGTATTTCAAGCCTTTGGGATCATGCTCCCCTGATAGGCGCTGCCATGTATGCCAGGCAAAAGAGTATTGAAAAAACGGAAAACAAACCTTTTCGCAAAACAACGCAGTTCCTGGCTCCCGAAAAGGCTTCCCCGAACATGCCCGGTCATTATGACATTTATCCCGGCTTTCCTGTCGGGACAGGCAAAATCCATGAAATCCACGATGGCCTGGCGGCATGGATTGCCGGACACAGGCAGGTTGTTATCGACGGATATATGGGCATATTCTGGGATCAGCTGGTTGAAACGCTGAACACCGGCTTATTGAAATTAAACAAAAAGGTATGCTGGTTTCATTGTGACGCAGCCTTAAAACCGGAAGAGGATTTGTGTGAGATGATCAAACCCTGCCTTGGGGAGGACGGTTCTATTTTTGGGAAAATAACCGGCAAAAACCTTTCGGACTGGTTTGATACCGGCAAATTGCAAAAAATAAAGCCGAATCCGGAAGCCGATATTAACATCCTGGTCGGGTGTGGCGCCGCTTTAGCCGGATGGGATGCGCCGGTCATTTACGCCGACTTGCCGAAAAACGAACTTCAATTCCGCATGCGCGCCGGAACAGCATTCAACCTGGGATTCGAGCATCCGAAGGATGCGAGGGAGATGTACAAACAGGCTTATTTTATAGACTGGAGGGTATTAAACAAACACAAGGCCCTGCTACTCCCACACATCGACATCATCATCGACGGCCAGCGCCCCGACTGCTGTTTATGGATAACAGGCGACGATTTGAGGGAAGGACTGGCAAACATGAGCCGGAATTTTTTTCGCGTACGCCCCTGGTTTGAACCCGGCACATGGGGAGGAAACTGGATGAAAAACAACATCGACGGACTGAACAGGGAAGCTGAAAACTTAGCCTGGTCGTTTGAACTGATGACGCTCGAAAACGGATTGATGTTCGAAAGCGACGGTTACAGGCTGGAAGCGTCTTTTGACTTCCTGATGTATAACAGTTACAGGGAAGTGCTCGGCGATTGCGCCGAACGGTTTAAGTATGATTTCCCTGTACGATTCGACTTTTTAGATACGTTCGACGGCGGCAACCTCTCCGTCCAGTGCCATCCCCGCACCGATTACATCCGGCAGAAATTCGGAATGCCTTTTACACAGGACGAAACATATTACATACTCGATTGCAAGGATTCGTCGGAAGTCTACCTTGGTTTCCGGGAAGACATACAACCGGACAAATTCCATGAAGAACTGATTCATAGTGAAAAATACGCTACACCCGTTGATATCGAAAAATACGTGCGCAAGTTTCCCTCAAAAAAACACGACCTTTTCCTGATTCCGAACGGAACAATACACGCATCGGGGAAAAACAACCTGGTACTGGAAATAAGCAGCGCGCCTTATATCTTCACCTTTAAAATGTATGACTGGCTGCAGACGGATATGGATGGCCGTCCGCGACCCATCAATATCGAACACGGGATAAAAAACGTAAATTTCGACCGCAAGGGGGAAACGGTTGAAAAAGAGTTGATTTCAAGGCCCTCTATTTTGGAACGGAACGAAAATGAAATCATCGAACACCTGCCTACGCACGAATTGCATTTC
The DNA here is from genome assembly GCA_031265585.1 of Tannerella sp. GTDB lineage: Bacteria > Bacteroidota > Bacteroidia > Bacteroidales > Tannerellaceae > Tannerella. The sequence continues at coordinate 5,161 of JAISCL010000256.1, forward strand.
TACGATGTGCACAGACATTCTTTCGAAAAACATATCAAAATGCAAACACAGGGAAAATGCCATGTCTGGATGCTGGTCGAAGGTTCTTCGGTATTGCTGGAAACGGCCGGCGGAATGAAACAGCGTTTCAATTTTGCCGAAACGTTTGTGATACCCGCCGCGGCAAAATCGTACACGCTGACAAACGAAGGAAAAGGGATCGCAATGATGGTTAAGGCGTTTGTCAAATAGAATGAGAAAGACATATTATCACTAAATAACAATAAATACTATGAAAAAAATAATCATTTGTTTATATCTCTGCCTGTTGTCAATCCTCGACGGATTTGCACAGGAGATGTCCTCCCTCTGGCAAATAGGACAGAAGGATAAAAGTGCGGCGGAGTTTGCACTCGGCCCGTTTGATTACGCCGGATTCACAAAGAAGTTCGGCCATAATGCGATCCTGTATGAAATAGGAAAAGACAAGGCAGCCGACTTCCCGTTTGTCATTCCCGGCCCGAGCGACAACTGGGCGGGAAACGCTTCAAAACAAATATTAATCTGTTTCGGGATCAAGGATATAACCGAACCGTGCAAGGCCCGGCTTGATATGGATTTTGTCGAAACTCATCCGGCCGGCGCTCCTGTGTTCGAAATCATGATAAACGGGTTCCGGCAGGACATAAGAATCCCGGGAGGAAATGACCAGGACTATTTCACCAATAAAAGAAAAAACGAAAATGTCCTTCATGTTGAGGTGAATATTCCCGAAAACACCCTCAAGAAAGGCAATAATCTGGTCACGATCAGGTCAAAATCGGGAAGCTGGGCGGTTTTTGATTACATCAGCCTGAACGCCGCCAATCAGTTAGCGCTTGAAAAACCAGCCACAAATATAAGTTTCTTAAACGCCGAAGTACTCCCGGCGCTTATTTACGGCAAGAACAGGGAAGTGCGCCGGCCGGTTAAACTGACGATTGTAAATACCGGCAACAAACAGTCTGCCAACCTGCTCGTCGATGGTCAAAACACCGGAAAGATTACCCTGCAAAAGGGCATCAACAGCATAGACGCGGATTTCCCCGAGGTAGAAGCGGAAAAGGAAATAAGCATAGGACTGTCCGCCGGCTCCAAATCAGTGGAAGAACTTACGGCTAAAGTCTCCCCCGTCAAACTCCGGACCGTCTACCTGATGCAGCATACGCACACGGACATCGGTTACACCAAACCCCAAACCGAGATTCTAGCCGAACATATACGTTATATCGACTATGCCATCGAATACTGCGAACTGACGGAAGATTATCCCGACGACGCCAAATTCCGGTGGACTTGTGAAGCGGCATGGGCCGTTAAGGAATATATCATGAACCGCCCGAAGGTGCAGATCGACAAATTTATTAAATACATAAAAAACGGTCGGATAGAAGTCGCCGGAATGTTTTTCAACATGTCGGAAATCGTGGACGAAAATTCTTTCAAAACATTTTTCGAGCCGTTACGACTGTTCAAAGACCTGGGTATCCCGGTAAAAACGGCCATCCAAAACGATGTAAACGGTATTGCCTGGTGCCTGGCCGACTACCTGCCGGATCTGGGCATCAACTATTTCACGATGGGAGAAAACGGGCACCGCGCACTGATACCATTCGACCGCCCCACATTATACAAATGGGAATCGCCATCCGGGAAATTCCTGTATTCCTACCGCTCCGACCATTACATGACCGCCAACTTCTGGGGCATAGACCGGGCCGAAGGGGTTGAACAGATAGCGCCCGCCCTGTTCGGTTACCTGAATACGCTTACGGCAAAAAATTACCCGTTCGACGCTGTCGGCGTGCAATATTCGGGATACTTTACCGACAATTCACCTCCATCCATGCACGAGAGCCGCATAATCCGCGAATGGAACGACAAATATGCATCCCCCAAATTACGGAGCGCCCTGTTTCACGAGTTTATGGACGACGTGACGGCACGATACGGCGACCGGCTGCCGGTTATCCGCGCCGCATACCCGGACTGGTGGACCGACGGTTTTGGCTCGGCTGCCCGCGAAACGGCCGCTTCCCGGAAAACGCACGCCGACATGATCACTATCCAGGGACTGCTCTCCATGGCCGTGTTAAAAGGCCAGACGCTACCGGCCCAAACACCGGACAAAATAAGGCATACGCACGAAAACCTCCTGTTTTACGACGAACATACTTACGGGGCCGCCGAAAGCATTTCCGACCCTACTTGCGACAACAGCGAAGTGCAATGGGCGGAAAAAGCGTCCTACGTATGGGAGGCGCTCAAAAATGCCCAAATCATGTACGAGACGTCTGCCGGTCTGCTGCAGAATTTCATGCCCAGGGGAGAACATCCTACCGTCACATTTTTTAATACGCTGAACTGGCCGCGTTCCGGCATGCTTGAACTCTACATAGACCATGAAATTATACCGGACAAAAAAGCATTCAGGATGGAGGACGAAGCGGGCAATGTAATAAAAATGCAGTATCTGCACTCGCGGAGAGAAGGTTCCTATTATGCCGTTTACCCGGAAAACATTCCTGCAATGGGATATAAAACTTACAGTATTATAGTAGGAAAAGAGAACGTGGCGGAAGCGTTGCCGGCAAACATCCGGGACTTCACGGTGGAAAACGAGTATTTCAAAATCACGCTCGACCCGGAAAAAGGCGATGTAAAAAGCCTGTTCGACAAACAGTTGCAGCTGGAACTGGTAGACGCCGCCTCCCCGTGGAAATTGGGCGCTTTCGTATATGAGACGCTGGGCAACCGCCGGCAGATGGAACTTTACACCCTGACCGACTACGAACGCAACGGCATGAGCGATATCCGGATAAGCGCAGGCGACAACGGCCCGATCTACCAAAGCATCCGTATTCAGGGCAAGTCGGCATGTTGCGACGACGGCTTCGGCGTCAAAATCGAAATACGCCTGTTCCATAACGAAAAGCGTATCGAACTGCATTATGCCGCGAAAAAACTGCCCGTCACCGACCCGGATGGCATCTACGTCGCATTCCCGTTCAAACTTGATAATGCAAAACTGTATTTCGACGTACAGGGTGGCGTCGTCAGTCCCGGCGAAAACCAGATAGAGGGAACGGCTTCCGACTGGAATACCGTTCAAAACTTTGTGACGGCGCGCAACGACAAAGCGCAGTTTGTAGTAGGAAGCAACCTGATTCCGCTGTTCCAGATGGGCGGAATTTGCACGGGACAGTATCAAAGGAAAAAGACATACGACTATCCGCACGTCTATTCGTGGGTAACGAACAACTACTGGACAACAAACTTCAGGGCAAGCCAGGAAGGCGAGCTGCGCTGGTCGTACTATCTCACCGCTACCGGCGACACCTCGAACAGTTTCGCCTCACGGTTCGGATGGAGTTCGCGCGTCCCCCTGTATGCACGGGTAGCGCCTGCCGGAAAACCCAACCGTCTACCCGCATCATACTCCGCGTTCAGGTTCAACAGCGACAATTTCCTGATGACGTCGGCAACGCCGGCAAGGGAAAAAGGTTACATCCTGATAAACGTAAGGGAACTCGACGGCAAGCAAACCCCTTTCCATCTACTGGACAACGCCGGAAACGCCCTTGAGTTCAGCATCGTCAACCTGATAGAAGATCCGATAAAAACCGGACTGCGGGAGACAACAGTTCCCCCATTCGGCAACATGTTCATCAAGTTCAAAATGTAAACCGGTATTTATACTGCGCGCAGGATGGTTTTGTACATTTTCCGTCAGGGCATTCATTGATGAGATACGGGGTTTTCGTTGTGATTTGATACATTTTCCAATTGATATTTATAATTGTCGAATAATAGTGTTTTAAAATTATGCTTATCCAAAACTCAGGTTATTAATCATTATCTTTGCACCGATCTCGTAATTATAAAATATAAATCATGAAGCAGTTGTTAGGATTAGATACACAGTCATTCGAGAATTTACGAAACAACAATACTGATGTGGATGCGACTGACCGGATTCAATATACGGGCAGAAGATCACAACAAGCTCGGAAGCTCCGATCTTGTCTGGGAATAGCCCGGACTGACCGTTGTCGCCGAGATAAAGTATCATGCCGAAAAGAAAATCGACACGCTGCTCAACGAAGCGCTGAATCAGATACACGAGCGTCGATATTACAACAAATATTCCGGAAAAGTACTTCTTCTGGGCATCGCCTTTTCCGGAAAACAGCCCGGTTGCCGGATGGAGGTACTGAAACGAACGTAAGAAATTTTGGGACATCCGCATTGCGGAAGAATACTGTTCATGCGCGGCGCCTTATACCGGTCTGGGGTTCTGTATTTGTTATATTACCTAAAATCCGCAAGCAATAAATTTGGTTGATTCAAAAGGAATACATCTGGTTTGTTCAACTCAAGCCTGCTTCGTTTTTCTCCTCAAAAAGGAGTTTTTATGAAAACAAACAG
>JAISCL010000307.1 GCA_031265585.1 Tannerella sp.
GAACTGTTATATCCTGTTTATTTCGCATCCCTGAATTGCAGGGATAGCCCTGTTTTCTGCAAAAAAACAGGATGGTTTATTTACGTCCCGTTACTTCAGAATCTAAAACTCCTCTCAAAAGATCTAAAGAAAAGAATAATATCTTTTCTCCAATATATTTTAGCCGGATTTTCTTGAGTCCATTAAATGTATCAACATACAATTTATTTGTTGGTTCGATTTTGACTGCCTTTTCTACATTATTTAATCCATCACTGTAATTTCCTTTAAAAAACAAAGCAATGCCTTTGAAAAAGAAAAAATTTGCTCCCTGATATATGCTTATGGCTCTATCATAACTTGAAATTGCATGATCATACTCTTTTCTAAAAAAATAAAGTTGCCCCATATAAAAAAAGATAAGGCAATCATTGTACAGTCCCAATTCAATTGCTTTATTAAAAGACCATAATGCTTTACCATCTTCTTTTGGTTGAAGTGATAATGCAAAGCCAAGCTCTTTGTAGGCGTATGCAAAATTCTTATTTAATTCAACAGCTCTTTCCAATGCAGCAATAGCTTTCCCATTATGCACTAACGACAGGTGAAATTTATCAGAGTCAGGCTGTTTATACAGATTAAACAGTTTATTATGTATATAACCTTTATTGTAATAGAAATTCGCATTATTTGGATTTAATCCGACCAGCTTGTCGACACATTTCAAAGAGTTCTCAAAATCATTCATTTCCATTAATGTCTGGAGTTTTTCAAACCAGCATATTTCATTGTTTGGAGATAACTCAATAGCCTTATCGCAGTAGGCTAATGCTTTATCATAAAGTTTACACAATCTTGAGCAAAATACCATCCCAAGCCAATAGTCATGCCTGGAAGGATTGAGTTGTATCGCCTTACTGAAATTTTGGATAGCGCCATTAATATCCTTGAGTTCTTTCAGTGCATGAATGCCCTGTTTATAACAGACCTCCGCTTCGTTGTTTAATGATTGATTTTCCATGTTACTGTATTTATTTTGTAAATTAAGTTTGCAAAGTTACAGAATCCGGATTGAAATATCAAATGTTTTAATAATTGTGATAATACCGTACACGGAATCATTTTGTGCATTGTAAACCGGTACCGGATTCCGGAACGGATTTGATACAGGTAGCCCGAACTGAAATGTCGGGGGAATGTCCGTGGCAGGTACCGGAGCGGCGAAGCCCCGACATATTTTATCCGATGGACGGATTCGATTTGATTCATGCGCCGTATATTAATATTTCGGGGCTTCGCCGCTCCGGTACGACAATTCATTCGTCCCCGACGTTTCAAGGTCGGGCTACCCAGATTTAATCCGTTCCGGATTCCGGTATCAATGCACAAAACCATCCCGCATGTAACAGTCACTGCACATATTTTACTTCAGGAACAAGCTGTATACCGAATTTTTTATTTACAGCCTGGCGTACGGTTTCGGCAAAGGCGGCGATTTCATCTCCGGTTGCTGCTCCGTGATTGACGATGATCAGCGCCTGTTTTTCATAAATGCCGACATGGCCCTCCCGTTTGCCCCTGAACCCGCATTGCTCAATCAGCCAGCCGGCCGGAATCTTCACACGGCCATCCGGCAGCAGGTAAGAGGGGATCAGCGGATATGTCTCTTTTAATTCATTAAAATGCGCCCCGGAGACTGCCGGATTCATAAAAAAACTGCCTGCATTACCCAGTTCCCCGGGATCCGGCAGCTTCCTGCGACGTATGCCGGTAACCGTATCCCGAACGGTCTGCAACGACGGTTCCCGATTCTTCAAGGCCTCCTTCAGGTCTCCATAATCGAGCTTATACACCGGGTTTTTCTGCAAACGGAGCGTTACATGCGTTACGATATAAGGATCGTGGCCGCTTTCCTTGAAAAAGCTGTGCCGGTAGCTATACCTGCAGGCTTCATTTGTGAAAATATGCTTTTCCTGCGTGAGCTGGCTGTATGCTTCGACCGTCTCAACCACATCTTTTATTTCCATCCCGTAAGCGCCGATATTTTGCACAGCGGCAGCGCCTGTTTCACCCGGTATATGGGAAAGGTTCTCTACCCCACCCCATCCGTTTGAAACGGCGCAGGCGACCACGTCGTCCCAGTGCACCCCCGCACCGACGCGCAACAAAACAGATCCGGCAAAATCTCCCATCAATGAAAGATCATTGATGGCGGAATGAAAAACGATCCCGTCGAAATCATTTACAAACAGCAGATTGCTCCCCTCGCCGATATGCAGCGGGAGACATTCCTGAAAATACTCATCCCTCAAGATCCGGCTTAATTCTTCTTCATTTTCATATTCCATGAACCAGCGGGCTTTAGCCGGAAGATGAAACGTATTATGCGGCTTCAGTGAATAGTTTTGCTCGATACGCACGTTTACGAATGATTAATTGCTGAAAAAAAGGATGCTCTCCCCCATCCGGGGAAGAAGCATCCTTATTTATATTTCCTGTAGAAAAAAATCAGTACCGGCGTTCCAGCAACCATGCATCGTGGAAATTGGGAGCGTATTTGGACTTGATGGCATCACGGCTTCTGGCTGCATCGGCTTTACTGTCAAAGCTCGTGACGATAACGCGCAACATACCGGAATCATTTTCCGCAATGACAGGCATATAACCTTCTTCCGTCATACGATCTTTCAATGAATAAGCATTTGTCCTGTTCTTAAAACTGCCGATCACTACGGAATATTTTTTAAGACTTGCTCCATCTTCGCCGCGTGCCGGGTTCACTTTCTCCTGTTTGACAGACTCATACGAAATTTCTTCCGACGTCAGCACTTCCGTGTCGTCTTCTTCGTCTTCCCATTCCGTATCGCTTGTTTTAGCCTGTTCATAAGCTGTTTTATAAGCGCTGCTTTTTGACTTGCAGGAGCCCAGCATAAATATACAGCATATTGCTGCTCCGAATAACAAAACCTTTTTCATTTTGATCTATTTTAAATTATTTGCAAAGATAACTATATTTATTTTTAAAAAACAAATGCTTTGGTCATTATTTCAATTCTTTAATACGTATATTACGGAATTTTACCGCCGAGCCATGACCTAAAAAGCCGATATGGCCGGATTTATTAAACAGGCCGGGGTGTTCTCTTTTGTCCGCGGTTCCGTTTTTTGTCGCCTCTTTGAGATCGCCGTCCAGGATAACCGTGCCGTTAAGCGTCACTTTAATATGATTCCCGTCAGCCACAATCTCCTGGGTATTCCATTCTCCCAGCGGCTTAAGATAACCGCGTTTAGCCGGGATAATGCCGTAAATAGAGCCATGATACTGATACTCCGCCAGGTTTTTATAAACCGAGTGCTCACTGTCAAGCACCTGAAGCTCCATGCCCACGTAGGCGGCATCCCCTTCGAGCGGCGTCCGTATGCCGATCCCGTTATTTGTCGCAGGGGTCAGCTGGAACTCAAAACGGTAAACAAAATTGGCATATTCCTTTTTAGTGTACAGGTTTCCCCCGAATTTCGAATCCGCGGAAAGGGAGATACATCCGTCTTCCAGCCTGTAATCAACCAGGTTGCCTGTCCATTCGTGCATGTTCGTCCCGTCAAAAAGGATATTGAAGCCTTCCTTTTTTTCTTCCGCCGAGAGTTGATACGGCTCCGGACGTTCCAGTTCCTTTACATATATATTACGGTAATACACTTTACTGCCATGCGCCTGAAGTTCGATCTGCTCTACGGGAGGAATCGGCTGTGAACGGTCCCAGTAGTTTTCCAGCGCCACATCATCGACGACAAGTTCGCCGTTCAGTTTGACGGTCACGCGGTCTCCCGTCATTTTTATATAAAACGTATTCCATTCTCCCAGCCTGTTATCGGCTACCTTAAGCGGCTTGCCCGGATTGACGGCATTGTTATACAGGCCTCCGGAACCGACCTGTGCACCGACATTCACGCGTGACGTATCCCAGATCTGAACCTGCGGCGTTCCGCGAAGATAGATGCCCGCATCGGCTTCAGGGCCTGCCGGGTCGAGCTTCCAGTCAACATACATCTCAAAATCGCCGTACAGCTTTTCCGTACAGATATTATCTCCCTTACCGTTAAATACCAGTTTCCCGTCAACAGCCGACCAGCCCGAACGCATCACTTCGTCCGCCTTTGCCTGTGCACTTTTCAATGCCGCCGGCTTCATCTTCGCCCGTTGAATGGGGTCTGCTACCAGCCCTTTCCAGCCGGTCAGGTCTTTTCCGTCAAAAATAGAAACAAATCCTGATGCTTCCGATATTTCATCCAGATGCTTGCGAATTGCCTGTCGCTGATAGTCTGCATCGGGATTATTGAGGGATGACGCGGCCTTACCCAGTAAATCTTCCACCTCTTTCCCGGTAAACGATTTGTTTGCCAACGCAATATTCATCACCGCCTGCGCCGCGTTTTCCTTCAGGGCGTTACTGTCGAGAAATTTCCCAGCATAGATCATTGCCAAGAACGTTCCTGTCTGTCCTATGTTTCTCAATATTTTATTTTTCTGTTCGTCCGTTTTTGCTGCTTCCATCGCTTTACGCAAAAATATCAGGCGATTCTCTCCCGTCATTTTCCCGTCGGAAGCCAGTGAGATATAAGCATCCAGCGCACGGTCAAAATAAGACGAGTTGGCAGGATTTTTGCAGATATCGTACAGGGATTCTTCCGTTTCAAAGCCTTTCCAGGCAAGCAGCGCGTCAAAAGCGGCTTCCCTGGCAGGCCCGCTTTCCGTTGCAAACCCTTTCACGATCAGATCCAGCGCATGAGCGTCCCCGGTCGATGACAATACCGGATAATACAGATATTTCTTCGAATCACCGGCCTGCAACATCCGGCGTGTAATCATTTCGGTCTGTCCGGCAGGCGGCATGGCCGAGATGGCCGTGATAATCGCCTGCTGCAACGGTTTCACAACAGCCGTTTCGGAGGTTTCCAGCTGACCGCACAGGATCACAAGGTCTCTTTCCGAAACAACGTCTTTCAACGCATTATAAGCCGCGGTTTTAACTTCCGGCGAAGCGCTTTTCGTCTGTTCCAGGATCACGTTGAAATAGGCGTTTGACTTGCGTAAGGCAAGCAGTTCAAGCGCCGCTTTCTTTCCTTCGGTGGAAGCGGTCGCCATGACTTTCGCAAGAGCGGATGAGATCTCGCCGTCAAAAGAAGAAAGGAGATTCTTTGCCAGCGCAACCGTCCGGACATCCTCGCTTTTCAGCAGTCCGGACAACGCCGGGACGGCATCCTGATTCCCAATCTTCGTGAGTGCAAAGGCGGCAGCCTGCTTAACAGTTTCGTCCGGAAGATCCATTTGTTGGGCTAACGTCTGGGTGCCTGTTTTTTCAATTCCGGTTTCGACCGTTTTCAGCATCTCTCTTTTAACGGGACACTGCGCCTCGTTCCCGATCCAGTTTAAAAGATCAACTTTTTCTTCTTTTCCCGCCCCGGGCAGCATTTTAAACAGTTCGGTATACATTGTCTTATCCGCATAACCGGATACATGCCGCAATGCAGCGTTCCAGTAAGATTTGTCGGGGTCTTTCAGAGCGGTTTTGAGTGCTTTCAGTTTGTCCGCCTGCGCGGCAAAAACAATTTCAAGCGCAGCAATACGCACCTGTGTAGCGCCTGCCTTTTTAGCATTTTTCAAAAGATTTTGCGCAGCCGTAGCCGCTTCTTTCGTATCGCCTCCTTCATAGATCCTTTTTATCAACTGTATACAGGCATCTGTTGCGCCTGTCAAGTCGTCCCTGTAGCCGGCTACCGCCGCCGCAGCCATTAAATCCGGAAGCGAGGCTTTGGTTCCGGTTTTACCCAGCGTTTTCAAGACAACGCCCTTTGTCGTTACATCCCCTGTATGCAGCATGGTCTTTAGCAATTCCTCCGTTCCCTCTGCCGGCGTAACATCGCCCAGGGCCTGGATAATATTGCGCTGTGCTTCCACAGAGTGGGCGTCACGCCTCATCAATGCCATTTGCAAGGCTTTAGCCGCCGCCTCCCCGCCAATCGAAGCGATCGTACAGGCTGCAGGACTGCTCAAGACATCATCCGCTATGTAGCCGGCTAATTTATTGATGCCGGCATCCGAACCGAGCACGGCCAGCTGGCGTATAATAAAAGCCTTCGTTTCGCGTTCGTTCGTTATGTCGAGCGCTTCCAGGTATGCCTGTTCTATCCTGCTTTGTAAAATTTCATCGCCGGAAGCGTAATGAGCCAATCCACTCAACGCATATTCGACCGCCGCACCTTCACCCGGTGAAGACATCATCTTCACCAGAATTTTAACGCCTTCCGCACCTGTGGCCGAAAGTTCTTTCATCAAATGATTATATCCGGACTGCTTTTCCGCCGGAAGCTGTGCCAGCACATCAGCCACAACCGTAGAGGCGGTACGGTTGGCCGGCGCCTGCGCCATTACAGCGCCGGAACAGAAGACAAGGGTGCCCACTAACAGAGTAAAAATATTCTTTTTCATCTTGTTTATTCGTTTAATGTTTATATATTCCATGGCGCCCGCATCGGTTGATCGATCAGGCTGTTTGCCGCGTCGTCATTGATAAACTGCAATTTCTCCGGATCAAACGCAAGTGTACGGTTTAAGCGGAGGGCAACCGCACCCATGTTGACAATCGTCGCCGAACGGAAACCGTTCCGTTCATTCAGGGCGAACGGCTGACGTGTTTTTACACATTCCATAAAATCAACCTGCTGTTGCAGCGGTTCGGGGTAATCGGCCAGTTTCTTCTCCCATCCGGGTATATCGCAAACAAAATTCTTGTATACATTCCCTTTCGGGCCTGCGATGTAAGGCGTGTTCGGGTCTCCATAATCACCACCCCACAACACAATCCGGCAACCGTCTTCGTATGTATAGGTGATGGACCGCCAGGTGCCGACCGCATCCGGATGTTGCTGCGGTGCATCTACTTCTACCTTTACCGGGCTTGTCCCGTCCTTCCCCAGGATATACTGCACGGGATCAATGTAATGCTGTCCCATATCACCCAGTCCTCCGCCGTCATAATCCCAGTACCCGCGGAAAGTTTGATGTACACGGTGGGAGTTATAGGGTTTGTACGGCGCAGGGCCGAGCCACATTTCATAATCAAGTTCCGGCGGTACCGGTTCGGGATTCAGGGATTCTTTCCCTACCCAGAAGAACTTCCAGTTAAAGCCGGTATATCCGCTTACCGTCACTGTCAGCGGCCAGCCAAGCATTCCGCTTTGTACGAGTTTCTTCAACGGCTGAACCGGGGTGCCAAGCCCGTAAAAGGTGTCGGCAAAACGAAACCAGGTATTCAGGCGGAATACGTTCCCATACCGTTTTACAGCCTCCATCACACGTTTACCTTCGCCGATCGTACGGGTCATCGGTTTCTCGCACCAGATGTCCTTACCCACTTTGGCCGCTTCTACCGACATGATGCCATGCCAGTGCGGAGGCGTTGCAATATGCACAATGTCAACATTCGGATCCCGTATCAGTTCCCTGAAATCATGGTATTCCGCAATTTTCTCCCCGACAAGCGCCTGTCCCAAAGCCAGGTGATTCTGATCCACATCACAGACCGCCACAAGCCGGGTGCCTCCATAGTTTAGATGTCCGCGTCCCATGCCGCCGACACCGATAATTCCTTTTGTTAACTGATCACTCGGGGCCACAAACCCTTTACCCAGCACCTGACGTGGCACAACGGTAAACAAAGCAAGCCCTCCCATCGTCTTAATGAAATTCCTTCGATTCGTTTTCATGCGTATAATATGTTTTTAAATAAAATCAAGGTGAAAATCGTCGCAAAGATAATGCAAATAGCCCGGAAAACAAAAAAACCGGACTCTTTTCATCAATTCGGGTTATGTAATAAATAATCGTTATCTTTCCTCTATAAATTCTCATAATATAAATCCAGGCAGTTCTTTTAGTAATTGATAATCAGTCATATTACTCTCGACAGGCATAAAAGAGCAGACAAAACGGATTCCTGCGACAGATAAAGTCGCCTGTTACCGGGTTATGTGCGCATAAATTG
>JAISCL010000310.1 GCA_031265585.1 Tannerella sp.
GACGCACTACGTCCTATACCATAAATATAGGTCAAGGCAATTTCTCCTCTCTTATCCTGCGGCAAATCTACTCCGACTATTCTTATCGCCATAGTATATTTAATTGATATTATTTATAAATTTCGATAAACACTTAACCCTGACGTTGCTTGAACTTCGGGTTTTTCTTATTAATCACATACAAACGTCCTTTTCTTCTGACGATTTTACATTCAGGAGTACGTTTCTTCAAAGATGCTCTTACTTTCATTTGTATATTCTGTTTTTATTGTTAATTCACTTTACTTAAATGGTGCATTACACACTGTCAACTGTTATTTATACCTAAATGCAATACGACCTTTCGTCAGATCATACGGAGACATCTCAACACGTACCTTATCCCCGGGTAAAATCTTGATGTAATGCATCCTCATCTTTCCGGATATATGGGCTGTTATCTCATGTCCGTTCTCCAATTCAACACGAAACATTGCATTCGACAACGCCTCTACAATCAATCCGTCTTGTTCTATTGCAGCCTGTTTAGCCATATAATTAAAATTCCTTTCCTACAATTTCCTCCAAATAATCAAACGACGATAATATCTGTGGGCCACCGGGTCTTATTGCAATACAATGTTCAAAATGAGCAGAACATTTGCGGTCTCTCGTCCGTACCGTCCAGCCATCCGGTTCAAAAACCACATTCCTGCTACCCTGGTTAATCATCGGCTCAATACAGATACACATTCCATCCCTTAACAGGGATCCATATCCCCGTTTGCCGTAATTCGGCACTTCCGGGTCTTCATGCATCTTACGTCCGCAACCATGTCCTACAAGCTCTCTTACTACAGAATAGTGTCTCGCTTTACAATAGAACTGCACGGCGTTACCGATATCCCCTATCCTATTTCCAACAATAGCCTGTTCTATTCCTTTATAAAGTGACTCCTTTGTTGTACGCAACAACATTTTAATTTCCTCCGAAACATCTCCTACACAAAATGTATAAGCAGAATCACCCACAAACCCATTCAAAACAGTTCCACAATCAACCGAAATAATATCTCCATCTTTCAGTATTACCTTATCGGATGGTATACCATGAACTACATTTTCATTAACCGATGCACAAATTGAACCCGGAAAACCTCCATATCCAAGAAATGCCGGTAATGCTCCATGATCACGTATAAACGTTTCGGCAATCGTATTCAGTTGAAGAGTGGAAACCCCCGGTTTTATATGTTTTGCCAATTCACCAAGAGTCTTCCCCACCAGTTGATTTGCTTCACGCATCAACTCTATTTCTTCATCTGTTTTCAGATATATCATAAATTAATATGCGGCAACTGCACCGGAACGTCCTTTTATTCTTCCGGATTTCAGCAATCCATCATAATGACGCATCAACAAATGGCTCTCCACCTGTTGCAATGTATCCAGAATCACACCTACCAAAATCAACAGGGATGTTCCGCCAAAGAATTGAGAAAAACCCATACTGACTCCCGCTAATTGAGCAAATGCAGGCATGATCGCTACAATGGCAAGGAAAAATGCCCCCGGCAGTGTAATCCGGTCCATAATAGCGTCCAGATAATCTTTTGTCGCTTTACCCGGTTTAACACCCGGTATAAATCCGTTATTTCTCTTCAGGTCGTCGGCCATCTGAGTCGGATTAATTGTAATCGCGGTATAAAAATAAGTAAATGCAATAATCATAACAGCAAATACGAAGTTATACCAAAAGCCGGTATTATTCATAAACGCCTGCCAGAATGGTCCTACTTCGCCACCTTTAAACATACCTACAACGGTAATCGGTATAAACATGATCGCCTGTGCAAAGATAATAGGCATCACATTCGCCGCATTCACTTTCAGCGGTATATACTGGCGCGCACCACCATATTGTTTGTTACCGACAATACGTTTTGCATATTGCACAGGAACTTTACGCGTACCTTGAACCAACAGGATAGCGCCTGCAATAACCAATAAAAGGAATAACATTTCAAGAAGGAACATTACCAGACCACCTGCCTGTTCATTCATCCGTGAAGTAAATTCTTCAACAATCGAACGAGGTAAACGGTTAATAATACCAACCATGATGATAAATGAAATTCCGTTTCCAATGCCTTTATCCGTAATACGCTCCCCTAACCAGAGCACAAACATACTGCCGGCTGCCATAATGATAATGGATGAAACCCTGAACCATAATCCGGAAGGAAGAGAAGCTCCGATCTGCATCATCTGCATTTCAAGGTTTGTCAGATAGGCAAAACCCTGAACGACCAGAATAGCAACAGTCAGATAACGTGTCATTTGATTGATCTTTCGACGTCCGCTTTCTCCTTCGCGTTGCATCTTTTGGAAAGAAGGAATCACAATCGCCATCAACTGCATCACAATGGATGCGGAAATATAAGGCATGATTCCCAATGCAAATATAGAAGCATTGGAAAAGGCTCCCCCTGAAAACATATCCAGCAATGCCATCAGACCGCCACGGGTCTGGCTTACCAGCCCCGTCAGATCTTTCGGATCCACACCCGGAATAACCACGTATGTTCCGAACAGATAAATAGTCACATATAGCAATGTTATAAGGATACGCTTCCTGAGATCCTCAATCTTCCATATATTCTTTATTGTATTAACTATCCTCATAATTGTTTAGAGTTTTTTTGCTGTTCCACCTACTGCCGTGATTGCCGCTTCTGCTGACTTCGAAAATGCATGCGCCTCAACATCAACCTTTGTTTTCAATTCTCCCTTTGCCAGGATCTTAACCAACTGGGAAGAAGAAATAAAACCTGCTTTTATTAAATCCTCCACACCAATCTTCGACAGATTTTTATCTTCGGCCATCTTCTGCAGTGTAGAAAGATTAATAGCTTTATATTCCACTCGGTTAATATTCTTGAAGCCAAATTTCGGCAAACGACGCTGTAAAGGCATCTGACCTCCTTCAAAACCAATCTTGTTCTTGTATCCGGAACGCGCTTTCGCACCCTTATGACCTCTTGTTGAAGTGCCCCCAAGTCCAGAACCCGGTCCGCGACCGATTCTTTTACGGGTCTTCGTTGCGCCTGCTGCGGGTTTTAAATTTGATAAATTCATATCTTTTATTTTTTTACTCTTAACTATTATTTTTCAACGGAAACCAAATGTCTCACTTTCCTCACCATGCCTTCAATTGACGGAGTACATTCATGCTCAACTGTCTTATGCATCTTAGTCAGTCCCAGTGCATCCAACGTTCTTTTCTGGTCTTTCGGGCTGCCGATACGGCTCTTGATCTGTGTAATTTTTATTTTTGCCATGGTCGCTTCCTCCTTAACCTTTAAATACTTTTTCTAACGATATGCCTCTGTTCTGAGCAATCATATAAGGGCTTCTCATCTCACTTAACGCTGCAATAGTCGCCTTTACCAGATTATGAGGATTGGATGAGCCTTTGGACTTTGCCAGTACATCTTTAACGCCAACACTTTCAAGTACCGCACGCATAGCGCCTCCCGCTTTCACTCCCGTTCCCGGTGTTGCCGGACGGAGTAAGACTTCGGCTCCACCGAACTTCGCGATCTGCTCATGAGGAATCGTTCCTTTATGAATCGGAATTTTCACCAAATTTTTCTTCGCGGCTTCTACGCCTTTTTCAATGGCAGTAGTTACTTCGCCTGCTTTCCCCAGGCCCCAGCCTATCACACCGTCTTCATTGCCCACCACAACGATTGCTGCAAACGTAAAAGTACGTCCCCCTTTCGTTACTTTGGTAACACGGTTGATTGCTACTAATTTGTCCTGTAATACTAAATCGTTCGTAGATTTAACTCTGTTATTTATTGCCATTGTTACTAAAATTTAAGTCCACCGTTACGTGCGGCATCAGCCAGCTCTTTAATTCTCCCATGATATAAATACCCGTTACGGTCGAATACAACCGTCTGTATACCAGCTTCCTGTGCATTTTTTGCGATCAGTTCACCGACTTTCGCTGCAAGTTCTTTCTTGGATGTTTTCTCTCCCACCTTCAACGATGAGGCGGCAACTATCGTCTTGCCTTCCACATCATTAATCACTTGTGCATAAATCTGCTTGTTGCTTCTGAAAACAGTCAAGCGCGGACGTTCGGCTGTTCCGGAAACTTTACCCCGAATACTTTTCTTTATCTTTAATCTTCTCAAATCTTTCGTTACCATAATTGTCATCTATTTACGAGGCTTTATTTAGCCGCAGATTTACCTGATTTTCTTCTGATCACTTCACCCACAAACTTAATACCTTTACCTTTATAAGGCTCTGGTTTACGGAATGAGCGAATTTTAGCACAGACCTGACCGATCAACTGCTTGTCTGCCGACTCTAATATAATAAGCGGGTTTTTGTTACGTTCCGATTTTGTTTCAAGATTGATTTCTTTCGGTAATTCCAGATATATATTGTGTGTATATCCGAGCGAAAGTTCCAATAACTGACCCGTACTGGAAGCGCGATAACCCACTCCTACCAGTTCAAGCTCCTTTTTATAACCGCCGGATACTCCGATCACCATATTATTTATCAACGAACGGTAAAGACCGTGGAGAGCACGATGAGTTCTTTCATCCGTAGGCCTCTCTACTGTCAATGTGTCGCCATTTACATTCACTTTTATGTCCGGATTTACAGCCTGTGAAAGCTCGCCTTTCGGTCCTTTCACTGTAACGATTCCATCCTTTTGAGTAACAGTCACTCCCGACGGAATCTGGATGGGTAACTTGCCTATTCTTGACATTTTTCTTTCCTCCTCATTAATAGATAAAACATAAAACCTCACCGCCAATCTTCAAATCGCGCGCTTCCTTATCAGTCATCACACCTCTTGAAGTAGAAAGAATAGCAATACCCAATCCGTTCAATACACGGGGAATATCTTTATATCCCGTATATTTACGCAACCCCGGAGAAGAAACCCTTTGGAGTTTCTTGATCGCATTCACTTTGTTTACCGGATCATACTTCAGGGCTACTTTGATCGTACCCTGAGGACCCTCTTCTACAAACTTAAAATTAAGGATGTAGCCTTTATCAAAAAGAATCTTTGTGATCTCTTTTTTCAAATTAGACGCCGGCACTTCTACTACTCTGTGCTGCGCCTTGATCGCATTCCGCAATCTCGTTAAATAATCTGCAATAGGATCTGTCATATTTTTACAATTAAATTGATCCCGTCTATCGGGACAATATTTAATAAAACACTTATTATTCTCTCTCTTACCAGCTTGCTTTCTTAACGCCCGATATCAGCCCGTGCGAAGCCATTTCACGAAACTGTATACGTGAAATACCAAACTGACGCATATATCCTTTCGGACGACCGGTTATTTTGCAGCGATTGTGCAAACGAACGGGCGAAGCATTCTTAGGCAAAGACTGTAATTCTTCGTATTTGCCTTCCGCTTTCAGCTGTGCTCTCTTTGCAGCATACTTTGCGACTAATCTGGCTCTTTTCACTTCACGAGCCTTCATTGATTCTTTTGCCATATTTTAATTCTTTTTTGCGTTCTTAAAGGGCAAACCAAACTCTTTCAGCAAGGCATAACCTTCTTCATCTGTTTTCGCAGAAGTCACAAAGGTAATATTCATTCCCAATATTTTAGTAATATTATCAATATTTATTTCAGGAAAGATAATTTGCTCCTGTATACCGAGTGTATAATTACCACGACCGTCCAGTTTGCTTTCAATTCCCCTGAAGTCACGGATACGCGGCAAAGCCACACGGACAAGACGTTCCAGAAACTCATACATTCTTTCATGACGCAACGTCACCATCACACCAATCGGCATCTTACGACGCAGCTTGAAATTTGAAATATCCTTCTTGGAATAAGTAGCTACCGCCTTTTGTCCGGTGATTATTGTCAATTCATCAATCGCAACATCAATAATTTTCTTATCTGCAGTGGCTATACCTAATCCCTGGTTTACCACAATTTTTTCCAAAACGGGCACCTGCATGACCGATTTATAGCTAAATTCCTTTTTCAGGGCAGGAACGATACGTTCCTTATAATCCTGTTTTAATGTAGCAGTTGTACTCATTACTTCAATTCCTCCCCAGATCTTTTAGCGTAACGCACTATTTTCTTACTCTTATCATCTCTTTTATGTCCGACACGTGTCGGTTTTCCCGATTTCGGATCTACCGGATTCAGATTTGAGATGTGTACGGAAGCTTCCGCCGTCTCTCTTCCGCCCTGTGGACTTTTCGCACTCGGCTTCGTATGTTTCGTCACCATGTTTATACCTTCTACAATGGCGCGCTTTTCATCCACGAGTACTTTTAATACACGTCCCGTTTTGCCTCTATCCTCACCGGCATTTACATAAACGATATCGCCTTTTTTAATGTGTAATTTACTCATCACAATAACTGTTTACCTATTAAAGCACTTCAGGTGCCAATGATACTATTTTCATATTCGTTGCACGAAGTTCACGGGCTACCGGACCGAAGATACGGCTACCACGAATCTCACCTGCCTGATTCAACAGTACACATGCGTTATCATCAAAACGAATATAAGAACCGTCCTGACGACGTATCTCTTTTTTCGTGCGAACAATAATCGCTTTTGAAACTGTTCCTTTTTTCAACTCACTTGCCGGGATCACATTTTTAACGGCAACAACGATAATGTCACCCACAGAAGCATAACGTCTGCGTGTTCCCCCCAATACGCGGATACACAATGCTTCCTTTGCACCGCTGTTGTCCGCCACTACCAATCTTGATTCCTGTTGTATCATCTTACTTAGCCCTTTCGATTATTTGAACCAACCGCCACTTTTTTGTTTTGCTCAACGGACGTGTTTCCATAATTTTCACCGTGTCACCGATGTTGCAATCATTTTTCTCATCGTGAGCATGATATTTCTTTGTCTTATTTACGAATTTACCGTAAATAGGGTGTTTTTCTTTCCACTTAACAGCAACAACGATACTTTTATCCATCTTGTTACTCATAACAACACCTGTTCTTTCTTTTCTTAAATTTCTCGTTTCCATCAAGCTCATTAATTATTAATTTGTTGTTCTCTTTGATGCAATTCCGTTTTCAGGCGGGCAATCTCCCTGCGTAACTGTTTGATTTGTGCAGGATTGTCCAACGGTGAAACACTATGATTGATCTTCATCTGATCCAGAGAAACCACTTTCGCATCTACTCTTTCTTTCAGTTCTTTGGTACTAAGACCTCTTACTTCTGCAATCTTCATAACTCTTACGCATTTTCATTTTTAATGTCATAATCGCGGCGTACTACAAATTTTGTGGTTACGGGAAGCTTTTGTGCAGCAAGGCGCAATGCTTCTTTTGCGATATCGAAGGAAACGCCCTCTATCTCAAATATCATACGACCCGGTTTTACCGGAGCAACAAACCCTTCCGGATCTCCCTTTCCTTTACCCATACGCACATCTGCCGGCTTCTTCGTAATAGGCTTATCGGGAAATACCCGGAGCCATACCTGTCCCTGACGTTGCATGTATCTTGTCACTGCCACACGGGCTGCTTCAAGCTGGCGACCGGTAAGCCATTTCGTCCCTAAAGATTTTATTCCGAACGAACCGAATGCCAACTGATTTCCCCGCTGAGCAAGACCTTTTGCACGGCCTTTTTGCGGCCTTCTATATTTTACTTTTTTAGGTTGTAACATAACGCTTAATTTTTATGTTTAACGATTCGCCTTTTCTCTGTCTCTGTCCCTATCTCTATCTCTGTCCCGATCACCTCTTCTTCTTTTGAAAGGCTTATCGCCGCGTCCAATGCCTTCACCGCCTTTACGGCCGGTGTCCTTTGACGATGTAAACGAAGGAGCCAGGTCTTTTTTGCCATATACTTCACCACGGCAAATCCAGACCTTGATACCCAAAAGGCCTACCTTTGTCAACGCTTCAGCCAATGCATAATCAATATCGGCACGGAATGTATGCAACGGTGTACGACCTTCCTTATACATTTCGGAACGGGCCATTTCAGCTCCGTTCAAACGTCCGGAAACCTGTACCTTCACACCTTCGGCTCCCATACGCATCGTCGAGGCAATAGCCATCTTCACGGCACGGCGGTATGCAATTTTTCCTTCCAACTGGCGGGCAATATTATTTGCCACGATAACGGCATCCAGTTCAGGACGTTTTATCTCAAATATATTGATCTGAACTTCTTTGTCCGTGATCTTTTTCAGTTCTTCTTTCAGCTTATCGACTTCAGAGCCGGCCTTTCCGATGATAATACCCGGACGCGATGTGCATACCGTGATCGTTATCAATTTCAATGTGCGTTCGATGATGATACGTGAAACACTCGCCTTTGCCAAACGGGCATTCAGATATTTACGGATCTTGCTGTCTTCCAACAGCATATCACCATATTTCTTTCCGCCATACCAATTGGAATCCCAACCACGGATAATCCCTAAACGATTACTAATCGGATTTACTTTCTGTCCCATCTGCAATTAATTTTGACTTCCCATATTATTTTCTGCATCATTTGTCACAACAGTCTTTGTATCAACAAACAGCGTAACGTGATTCGAACGCTTGCGGATACGGTAACCACGACCTTGCGGTGCGGGACGCATGCGCTTCAAGGTGGTTGAACAATCCACGTTTACTGATGTCACATATAACTCTCCACTTTCTGCTTTACGTTCATTCTTTTGTTCCCAGTTGGCTATTGCCGAACGAAGCAATTTTTCTACTTTAGCCGCAGCTTCTTTATTCGAGTATTTCAAAACTCCCAAAGCGCGGAATACCTCCATACCGCGGATCATGTCCACCACAAGACGCATCTTACGCGGCGAACTTGGCACATTGTTTAATTTTGCGAA
The DNA here is from genome assembly GCA_031265585.1 of Tannerella sp. Classification (GTDB taxonomy): domain Bacteria; phylum Bacteroidota; class Bacteroidia; order Bacteroidales; family Tannerellaceae; genus Tannerella. The sequence goes on from JAISCL010000310.1 coordinate 8,880, forward strand.
AGAAACACTCTTGAGCGCCTCTTTTCTTGCCTCTGCTGATATTCTTTTTCTTGCACCCATAGTCTAATAATTTATCTTTTATTACCGGCATGGCCGCGGAACATACGCGTCGGCGAAAATTCCCCTAATTTATGACCTACCATATTCTCAGTGATAAACACCGGAATAAATTTATTCCCGTTATGAACAGCAATCGTATGACCCACAAAATCCGGTGAAATCATAGATGCGCGCGCCCATGTCTTAATGACTGCTTTCTTGCCCGATTCATTCATTGCAAAAACTTTCTTCTCCAGCTTTACATTGATATACGGACCTTTTTTTAATGAACGACTCATAGTTTCCTTTCAATTAATCAGTTTATTTTTTCCTTTTCTCAATTATATAGCGTGAAGAAGATTTCTTCGGAGCTCTTGTTTTAAGACCTTTAGCATACAAGCCTTTGCGTGAACGCGGATGTCCTCCCGTGGCGCGTCCTTCACCTCCACCCATCGGGTGATCAACGGGGTTCATTACGACACCACGGTTACGTGGACGGCGTCCCAGCCATCTCGAACGACCGGCTTTTCCTGATTTTTCAAGCGCGTGGTCTGAATTGCCCACACTACCTATAGTCGCTTTACATGCCGACAATATCTTTCTTGTTTCTCCGGAGGGCATCCGGATGATTACATAAGCGCCTTCCCTTGAAGTCAGCTGGGCAAATGCGCCTGCAGAACGTACAAGCTTTGCACCCTGACCGGGACGGAGTTCGATATTATGCACAATGGTACCAACAGGTATATCCTTCATTGGTAACGCATTTCCAATTTCAGGTGCAGCATTGCTACCTGACATCACTGTCTGGCCGACTTCCAGTCCGTTAGGAGCGACGATATAACTTTTAAATCCGTCTGCATAATACAACAATGCGATACGGGAGGTACGATTCGGATCGTACTCTATCGCTTTTACGGTTGCCGGAACGCCATCTTTATTTCTCTTGAAGTCGATAAGCCTGTATCTGCGCTTGTGCCCGCCACCGATATAACGCATCGTCATTTTTCCGGTATTGTTACGGCCACCCGAACGATTTTTACCTACAACAAGAGATTTCTCCGGTGTACTTGCAGTGATTTTATCAAATGCACCGATAACTTTGTGTCTTTGCCCCGGGGTTGTGGGCTTTAATTTACGTATTCCCATCTCTTATCTAAATATTGCTGAAGAAGTCGATCGTTTCTCCTTCTTTCAATGTTATTATTGCTTTCTTAAATGAGTCCTGACGACCTGTAATAACACCTGATTTCGTATAACGGCTTTTAACTTTACCGGAATAATTCATCGTATTTACACGAACAACACTCACATTATACATATCTTCAATGGCCTTCTTGATCTCCAGCTTATTGGCTTCCGGAGAAACACGAAAACCAAAACGGTTCAGCGTCTTTTCTGTGATGGCCGTTTGCTTTTCTGTTACTATCGGCTTAATAATAATTCCCATATCGCTGCCTCCTTATGATTTTAAATTTTCCTCAATGATAGCTATCGAACTCTCTGTCAAAAGCAGGTTTCCCGCATCCAGCACCTTGTATGTATTCAATTCGGAAACGGTTACGATATCCGTTGACTTCAGATTACGCGCCGACAGATAGACAAACTTATTATTCGCCGGCAATACCATCAGTATTTTCTTACCGTCCAGTTTGAGATCTTTCACGAATGCAATGAAATCTTTCGTTTTCGGAGCATCCATGTTAAAATCTTCCACGATAGTGATTGCATTTTCTTTCGCTTTATAAGAAAGCGCCGATTTTCGGGCTAACGCTTTTACTTTTTTATTCAATTTGAAACTGTAATCACGCGGCCTGGGTCCAAATACACGTCCGCCACCGACCATTACCGGTGATTTGATATCCCCCCGGCGTGCACCTCCAGTACTTTTCTGGCGAATAAGCTTACGTGTGCTCCCTGTTACTTCACTTCTTTCTTTAGACTTGTGCGTACCCTGACGTTTGTTTGCCATGTGCTGTTTTACATCCAAATAGATAGCATGATCATTCGGTTCAATTCCAAAAACCGCATCATTAAGAGTCACCTTTCTTCCGGTATCTTCTCCCTTTTTATTTAATACGTTTAGTTCCATATCTTTATACTTCTACTAATAAAATTGAACCTTTCGCTCCGGGAACCGAACCTTTCACCATTAAAAGATTTTGTTCCGGCAATACTTTTATCACTTCCAGATTTTGAACAGTCACACGGGCATTTCCCATCTGACCGGCCATACGTGTACCTTTGAATACTTTCGCCGGATACGAACAGGCTCCGATACTGCCCGGTTTACGCTGACGGTCACTCTGACCGTGTGTCATTTCACCTACACCGCCAAACCCGTGACGTTTCATCACACCTTGAAATCCTTTTCCCTTAGAAGTACCAACGACATCCACAAACGTAATATCATTGAAAAATTCTGCAGTAATTACATCTCCCGGTTTATACTCACTTTCAAACCCCTTGAACTCGGCCAAGTATCTTTGCGGAGCTACGCCTGCCTTTTTGAAGTGACCGGCTTCCGGTTTCGTCGTATGCTTCTCTTTCTTTTCCCGGAAGCCTAACTGAACCGCCTTATAGCCGTCTTTTTCTTCTGTTTTGATCTGCGTAACAACACAAGGACCTACTTCGATAACAGTGCATGGAAGATTTTTTCCCTCGGCACTGAATACGGATGTCATTCCGATTTTTTTTCCTAATAATCCTGGCATTTCACTTAATTATTTAATTTTTACATCTCGCTTATGACCCCAGTCAACAGCTTATACTTTAATCTCTACCTCAACACCGCTCGGCAGTTCCAGTTTCATCAATGCATCGACTGTTTTAGGTGTTGAACTGTAAATATCTATCAACCTTTTATAAGAAGACAACTCAAACTGTTCACGGGATTTCTTATTCACAAAAGTTGAGCGGTTTACCGTAAAAATACGCTTGTGTGTAGGAAGGGGAATGGGTCCGCTTACTCCTGCACCGGTAGCCTTTACGGTCTTAACGATTTTTTCCGAAGATCTGTCGACCAGCGAATAGTCGTAAGATTTTAGTTTAATTCTAATTTTCTGGCTCATATTATTATTGTTTAATTATTTGATCAGATCAACGCGTCCCTGCATTTCAACAAGCACCTGCTTCGCGATGGAAGAAGAAACCTGTTCGTAATGTGAGAACTGCATAGATGATGTGGCACGGCCTGAAGTAATCGTACGTAATACCGTCACATAACCGAATGTTTCCGCCAAAGGCACCTTGGCTTTCACAATACGCGCACCCGTACGGCTTGATTCCATACCTTCCACCTGTCCGCGACGCTTATTCAGGTCACTGATAACATCGCCCATGTTTTCTTCCGGAGTTACCACCTCAATTTTCATGATCGGCTCCATCAGAACAGGACCGGCTTTCACGCAGGCATTTTTGAACGCCTGGATCGCACAGATCTCAAATGACAACTGGTCAGAGTCAACCGGATGAAAAGAACCGTCTTTCACTACGACTTTCAGTTTATCAAGTGCATATCCGGCCAGGACGCCATTGCTCATCGCTTTCTTGAAGCCGTTTTGTATGGAAGGAATATATTCTTTGGGTATATTACCGCCTTTCACCTCATCCACAAACTGAAGATGTTCTTCAAACTCAGGATCAGCCGGCCCTACGCTTACAATAATATCAGCGAACTTACCGCGACCTCCGGTCTGTTTCTTATAAACCTCACGCAATTCAACCGTCTTCGTAATGGCTTCCTTATACGATACCAACGGACGTCCCTGATTACATTCTACCTTAAACTCGCGACGCAAACGATCAATAATGATCTCCAAGTGAAGCTCACCCATCCCATGTATAATGGTCTGTCCGGTATCTTCATTCGTTCCGACACGGAAAGTCGGATCTTCTTCCGATAACTTCGCCAGGCCTGCGTCCAACTTATCCATATCTTTCTGGGTCTTAGGTTCTACCGCAATACCGATAACCGGTTCCGGAAATTCCATTGACTCTAAGATGATCGGATGATTTTCATCACACAGGGTATCTCCTGTGCGTATATCCTTAAAACCTACACCTGCACCGATATCCCCACAGCTGATTTTTTCCATCGGGTTCTGCTTGTTGGAGTGCATCTGGAACAGACGTGAAATACGTTCCTTCTTTCCGGAACGTGTATTGTACACATAAGACCCGGCATTCATTTCCCCGGAATAAACACGGAAGAAACACAAACGGCCCACATACGGGTCTGTTGCGATCTTAAATGCCAGGGCTGTCAGCGGTTCCTCCACGATCGGTTTACGGACGATTACCTTCTCCGGATCATCCACATCATGACCTTCGATTGCCAGTGTATCCGCCGGACTGGGTAAATATAAGCATACAGCGTCCAGTAAAGTCTGTACACCTTTGTTTTTAAATGACGAACCGCAAATTATCGGGTTGATCTTCATCGAAATCGTACCCTTACGTATAGCGGTATGTATTTCCTCCTCTGTAATGGCGGAAGGATCGTCGAAATATTTTTCCATGACTACATCATCACATTCGGCAATGGTTTCCAGCATTTTGTCACGCCATTCCGTTGCTTCATCCAGCAATTCCGCCGGTATATCTTCCACGCCGTATTCGGCGCCCATGGTTTCGTCATGCCAGAAAATAGCCTTCATCCGAATCAAGTCTACAACTCCTTTGAAATGCTCTTCCGCACCGATCGGTATCTGAATAGGACAGGAAGTTGCTCCCAATACATCTTTCACCTGACGGACTACTTCAAAAAAGTTTGCGCCCGAACGGTCCATTTTATTGACATAACCGATACGGGGAACATTATATTTATCCGCCTGACGCCAGACGGTTTCCGATTGCGGTTCCACACCGCCGACCGCACAAAAAGCAGCTACAGCGCCATCCAGGATTCGTAAAGAACGTTCTACCTCAACCGTGAAGTCAACGTGTCCCGGAGTATCTATCAGATTAATTTTATATTTTTCGTTATTATAATTCCAGAACGTAGTCGTTGCGGCGGATGTAATCGTAATGCCACGCTCCTGTTCCTGCTCCATCCAGTCCATGGTAGCGGCTCCGTCATGCACCTCGCCAAGCTTGTGTGTAAGACCCGTGTAAAACAGAATACGTTCGGAAGTTGTTGTTTTGCCGGCATCGATATGCGCCATGATACCGATGTTTCTTGTATATTTTAATATTTCGTCTGCTTTGCTCATTTTTTCTATTCATTTGTTAAAAACGGAAATAAGCAAAAGCACGGTTTGCTTCAGCCATACGGTGCATATCTTCCTTCCGTTTAAACGCACCCCCCTGGCTGTTGAACGCATCCACAATTTCCGCACTCAACTTATCCGACATGGATTTACCCCCTCTTTTACGGGCATACGCAATTAAATTTTTCATTGAAATAGATTCCTTGCGATCCGGACGGATCTCGGTAGGAACTTGGAAGGTGGCCCCCCCTACACGGCGAGACTTCACCTCTATTTGAGGAGTAATATTTTCAAGCGCGGCTTTCCAGATCTCCAGCGCTGATTTTTCTTCATTCGGCAACTTAGCCTTTACATTATCCAAAGCGGAATAAAAAATATCAAATGCGACACTTTTCTTACCATCATACATCAAGTGATTCACAAACCGTGTAACCCTCGTATCTCTGTACATCGGATCCGGAAGGATCTGACGTTTCTTTGGCTTTATCTTTCTCATTTTGTCTCAAAATTTCGTTCTTGTTTTTTGGTTGCTGATTTAACTAGTCTTCAACAGTTCCACCGAACCGTTTACTCAACCTTCACCTTCTCAAAATCAAATATCCAAATAACTAAAACAGATTTATAAATTTCTAAAATACTAACAGAATTCTCGTTTAATTTGCTGATTATTTCTTAGCTTTAGCAGCTCCCGGTTTAACGCCCGGTTTGGCAGCTCCCGGTTTCGGACGCTTCGCACCGTATTTCGAACGGCGCTGTGTGCGACTTGCCACACCTGCCGTATCCAATGTCCCGCGAACAATATGATAGCGCACCCCCGGCAAGTCTTTCACACGACCGCCGCGAACCATGACAATGGAGTGCTCCTGCAGATTGTGACCTTCTCCCGGAATATAAGAGTTGACCTCTTTGTGATTCGTCAGACGAACACGGGCAACTTTACGCATGGCGGAGTTCGGTTTCTTCGGCGTCGTCGTATACACGCGCACACACACCCCTCTTCTCTGAGGACATGCATCCAAGGCCGGAGATTTTCCCTTAACCACCAATCGTTCCCTTCCTTTTCTTACTAACTGTTGAATTGTAGGCATCTTTCTACTATTTTCTACTATTTTTAATTCTATTCAAAACTCAAACTTTCCACTTTTCGGGGGTGCAAAGATACAGACTTTTTTAATATGAACAACTTTTTTCCTGTTTTTTTTTTAAAAATAATTACGACTGCGACCCGTTTGGTGAATTGACTTTTTATCAAAGTCAATTTCCATGACAAATTTTCAGCTTTCTATGGCGAATTGAAAAAGAGGTGTGAGACATTCTCATTGCCATGCATGCTGTCGGATGAAACCGAATGTTCATTGGATCAGGATTTTCCATCCTGTGCCGTTGTTTAGCTTGATGATGTAGATTCCGGGGGCGAGGCGGAATTGTGGTGCCGGCGGAGAGTACCGTATGTTGACGGCGGAGGATTCCGTCCGGCATGTAGACCCTGGCGATGCTGCCGCTTCGGGACGTGCGGATATACGCCTCGTTGACGGATGACCGGATTTTATCCGCTTCCGGCGTTTCCGCCGCGTGCGATTCGCGACCGCTGTACAGGTAGTTGGCGTAATATTCGCGCTCGCCCGTCGAGCCTGCCGGGATGGTGACCGTCAGCTGCGGCTCGTCGCCGTTGGAGCCGCTCCAGCCCGTGAATACGTCGCCGGACTTGAAGGAGGCGGCAAGCGTTACCGGAACGGATTCGACCGTATAGACCGGCGGGTTGGACTCGGCGTTTTCGCCGTCGTTCAGATGATAATGAATCGGATAGCGGTTTAATTCAAATTCGGCGCGGAACATCACGTCGCCATAGACGGCCGGCGTGTCGTAATGCATGATGCCTGACCTTGCCGCGATCCGTTTGCCGCGATGCGAGACGTAGCTGTCGTGGCTCCAGCCTGCGAGGCGCTACCGGGATGCCTTCGCCGGCCGCCGTGCCGTAATCGACGGCCTGACGGCCGGCGTTACAGATACTGCCGCCGTACCCGGCTGAAAAGGTCACCATGCTTGTGCCGGCGCCCTGACGGTAAGTGCTGTTAGTGGGTACGATCAGCATGCTGTCGGCGACGGCGACCCACGCACGGTTGGCATACATGGGCTGCGAGGCGTTTGCTCCGGATTCGGGGCCGGCTTCGCAGGCGACCGTGCTGTCTGCGTCCTGAAGGATACCCGACAGTGTCCGGGAAAGTACGTCCCGCAGCGGATTTCCGGAAGTTACCGAAGGCGTGGATGGCTGGCGATGCCCTACCCGGCACATATCTCAGACAGGCCGGAAGCGTGTCGCGGATGATCACGTCCTTGCCGGTGGCCGGATTGACCACTTTTGTTTCGTATTCGATATGTTCGCTGTGAAAAACGGATACGGGGTTCGCATACATCCCGTTATGACGGAAGGGAGGATCCGTCGGCAGCGTTGCGTTTTTCTCCATGCCCTGACCCGGGCTCTGGTGGGTGCTCGGCAGGATTAAGGTTTATCCGAACCGGATACCTTCCGGTGTCATTCCGGCACCGGACTGACCGACGAGCTGCGTACTTCCGCAATGCCGTAAACATATCCCGCCTTTGCAGGAGCGGACAGCGAAACCGTGTTGCCGTAAGTGATTTCCGGAGATGGAACGAGCGGAGAACCGGTGGCAAAAACGATGTTATCCAAATCGTTACCGCCGTTGCCGGCTATTGAGCGTATGTTGGCGAAGGCGAAAACCGTCGCGCCCTGTCCTGCCGGAATGGTGTAAACGCCACTGTGGTGCGTCCGGTTAGTGTCTTTTGGGTCGTGGCCTGTGTAAACATAGTAAGTGTTCCCGTGAGTTGCGGCTCCGGCGTCCTGTCCGCTATTCTCGTCGGAGCAAGAGCGCTTTCAATAAAATCGGATTCTTCATCCCTGTTATTGGTGATTTCTACCCGGTAATAAAGTATTGCGTACCGGTAACAGTCGGAGTAGTGGTAATAAGCGTAGCGGCAAGGCCTTCGGGCAGGGCTGCTTTTTAATTTTGCATCGGATGGGGGAGTATTGAACGGTAGCGAACGGTACCGCTGATATTCCGGGTATTCGCCGTCGATACGGTAAGCATTAACGTAAAAGCGGGCAATTGCATTTTTTGAGTAAGTCGCTCCGGCAGGCTGCCGCGAGATTGCCGGTTTTTCGGGTGCGTCATGCAGCGATGTCAGCGGCAGTATCAGCAGGATCCCGGCAAGTACAGCCCTCAGGTGCACGGATCGAACAGATGAACACAGATTAGCTGTGAAAATCCTGCCAATCCGTGTCATCTGTGTGTTACTGTTCTCTTGAAAATAATCGTTTTACTGCTAAATACCGTCTTGCTATTCATATTCATTTTTTTCTTTAACGCTCCTCATTGCGAACAAAACGAAGCGAAATAATCTCGCAAATATCCTGTAAGGATCTCCTAAGGTTCCTGTAAGCTCTCCTCCTCTCCGGTGACCCGGAAAATCGGATGCGGTGACAGCTATC
>JAISCL010000353.1 GCA_031265585.1 Tannerella sp.
GAGCGGGAAGAGATAGAAAAGGAAGCGGAAGCCCTGCGCACCATTGACGCCCTCTTCGGAAAGACGCAAAGAAAACAGAAACGCATCATCGAAGAACAGGAGAAAGCTCTTGAAGAAAAAGACAAGGCTCTTGGTGAAAAAGACAAAACCATTGACGAAAAAGACAGGACCATTGGTGAAAAAGACAAAACCATTGACGAAAAAGACAAGGCTCTCGAAAAACAGGCCAAACAAATCGCAGAATTGAAACGCCTGCTGAACATAAAATGACCGCGTGCATACACCGGGATGTACTCAACATGCAGTAGCAGGAATCGCCGGCGACCGACCCCGCGCACCGGGCGAAGCCTGCGCAGAAAAAACGAAAGCCGGTCAAACGTTTCGCAATCCGGTGATAGCCGACTGCCTCCGGGCACCCGACATTTAAGTTTTACAGTCTATAATAACAGTTGAATAAATATGGAAACAAAAAACAGAAAAGGATTAAAACCGTTTATTATCGCCAATCCCATATGCAGTACGGCATTCAAAAAGAAATTGATTTTAATTTCAGTGCTGGCATTATTGGGCAATTTACCGTTGTCTGCGCAGGAATTTCCCGGCGAAATTGATGCCGCAACCGTTGCCGAATGGAGCAAACCGTATCGGGGCTGGCATTATTACCCCGACCCGGTGATTCCTTCGGATTACAGGATTCCCGGAGGGGAAGGTTTTTATAATTACGATGTGCCGTGCGTATATCAGATTGCCGGCAATCCCGGAGTCTGGTATATGAGTTTCATCGGGTTCAACGGTAAGGGATACAATTCTTTTGTGGCTGAAAGCAGCGACCTTGTTCACTGGACAAATCCGAAACTCGCCATGGGATTCGGGAAAGAAGGCGAATTTGATCATGGCGGCTGCGTTGTCGGCGCCTATCTCTACGACAGCTGGGACATCAAAGCGCCCCGCACAATACGAAAGCACGACGGCAAATACCGGACGCTTTACGGCTGTTATCCGCGGCAGGGAGGATACGAGTTGCGACCGGGTTACGAAGGCCTGGCAATGAGCGACGACGGCCTCCACTGGCAACGGGTGGCGGACGAGCCGGTTCTTTCCGTTTACCAGAAGGACTGTAAGGTATGGGAAAAGGATTGCATCTATCAGCCATGGCTGGTGGAACACGAGGGAACATACTACAATTTCTACAATGCGGCGCATGAGTCTGTGGAACAGATGGGGCTTGCGCTGTCCAACGACCTGAAACACTGGGTGCGCTATCCGTTCAACCCGGTGCTGCGCAACCGTCCGGGCGGCTACGACGAACAGTTCTGTTCCGACGGGAAAGTGTTCCGCGACGGCGACCACTGGACGATGTTCTACTTCGGCGTCGGACGGGGCGGGGCAAGTATCATGGCAGCCTTCTCCCGCGACCTGCTGCACTGGACTGCCGACCCCGAACCGCTGTACAGGTTCGGAGGTCATCCCTCAGGTCTTGATCAGCAGTATGCCCATAAGATATCACTCGTTTTCAATCCGAAAAACGAAACTTATTACATGTATTACTGCGCCACCGGAAATAAAGGCCGGACAATAGGACTGCTAACAAGTAAACCGGTTATACTGTGACAGGAATACAAATACCTCCGTTGACGACCGGTCGAACCTCCGTCGAAAGAAAGTGAATGTGAATAAAAGCGAATGCACTCTCATTCGTAAAGGCTTTCCGGACGGTGTATGGATCTCATGGACGGAACGGCAACGCCGAACGGAGACCTGTTGCCGAACACATGACAGACCAATAATGACGAAATAATTGCAGAATTTTAAAAATAAATTGAAAAAGTAATTGTTATCCGAATATTTCTCTTACCTTTGCGCGAAATTGAGTTTGAATTTTTTATAGAATAGTTCTTCTTTTTGTTTTATTATGAAGTAGTCTTTCCTTTTAATCTTCCACCTCAATCTTTTATTTAGTACTTAATCAATCTTAATTAAAATTTAAATGAACATTTACATTTCAGGTTTAAGCTACAACGTAAGCGATGCTGACTTAAACGAGTTATTTGCAGAGTATGGAGAAATTTCTTCATCTAAAATTATTACGGACAGAGAAACGGGAAGATCCAGAGGCTTCGGTTTTGTCGAAATGCCAAACGATGCGGAAGGACAAAAAGCGATTGATGAACTTAACGGAGTTGAATACGACGGAAAAGTGATTGCTGTCAGTGTTGCACGTCCGAGAACAGAACGCCCCTCATTTGGCGGTGGCGGCGGTGGCGGAAGACGCGATAACAGAGGCGGTAACGGCGGTGGCGGCGGATACGGCAGACGTTATTAACTTTCGGAAAAGACTGAAACGGAAGGTGGAAGGCCTTCCGTTTCAATATAAATATGCCTTCCAGTCTGTTTCCCGCTTAATATTAAATCCTGCCGGCAAAATTTGCTTCGGATTTATTACTTTAAAAAAATGCATAATGATGTGATTTAGGAGTATATTTTCTACTCTTAACGTTTTTATCATATATAGCGGGCTTATTTCTATCCTTCCGCCTGTCATGCATACAGGCGAATAAAATATATTCCGGATTAACATGAATCATAAAATATAGACATGGCAATATCATTCAACAAAAGAGAAAACGAAAAGAAGAAACAGCAAAAGAAGCTGGAAAAGCAAAAACGAAAAGAAGTAAGGAAAGGATCCGGAAAAAGCAGTTTTGATGATATGATTGCATACGTGGATGAAAACGGGATCATCACCTCTACCCCTTCCGACATGCAGCAAAAGGAAGAGATAGAGCAGGATGAGATACTGATTTCCGTCCCTAAAAGGGAAAAGGAAGAATCCGTAATCATTCACAGAGGCCTGGTAGAACATTTCAGTTCCTCAAAAGGTTACGGATTCATTAAGGATCTGGCCGGTATGGACAAGTATTTTTTTCATATAAGCAATGCACCGCGGGATATCGCCGAAGGCCGTACGGTCACTTTTGACCTGGAAAAAGGCACCCGGGGCATGAATGCCGTAAATATCACCTATCCGGAAGAGGACTAAACGAAAATTCAAACCGGTAGCTTCCTGCCGTTAACGGGAATATGTCACCTGTAACAGTTAATTTTTCACCCGAAGACAATTCCGCTTTACGTATCTTATACCCGGCGGGAATATGGAACGTCGCCGTACTGTTTGCCGGAATAACAGCGTCATAAAAGACACGTCCCTTTTTCCGTTCCCATTTGGATATGATTTTTCCATACGGAGATTCGTGACTTGTATCCGCCCGGTCAAGATCTTTTACAAACTGCGGTTTCAACAGAATATTTTTAAATCCGGGGGATTGCCTGTCAATTCCGATGCCGCCCAGCGCCTTATAAAACCAGGCGCCGATTTCGCCAAACATGATATGATTCAGGGAAGCGTCCTGTCCTGCCCCGGTCTTCCAGTTCTCATAAAGCGTAGTTGCTCCCTTCGAGATCCAGTAACCCCAGGAAGGATATGTCTGCTGCGAAGCAACCGCAAAGGCCAGGTCGGCATATCCGTTTTCGCTTAATGCATTCAGGATCGATTTGGAGCCTAACAGTCCGACATCAATATGTTTACCGTCTGCCATCACACGTTTTGCCAGGTTATCCGCGACTTTCTGCCTGTATTCTTCCGGCACGGCGCCCCACAGCAGCGGGAAGCTCAGCGCTGTCTGCACGCCATCCCCGTAAATGCAGGTTTCCGTATTAAAATATTTATCATTAACGGCCTTTTTTATCTTCTCTGCCAGGGCGGTATATTTCCGGTAGTCTTCGGGTTTATCGAACAGGCCGGCGGCGTTCGCCAGAATGGTGGCATCTACAAAATAATAAATGGAAGAGGTAAATTCAACCGGCGTTTTTGATTTCACCGGCACCCAGTCGCCCAGCCCCCAGTCCGTCAGTCCGTCGGGATACAGGCAAGTCACATGATCCACATACCGTTTGATATTGTCGTAGCAGTCGGCCAGCAAGCGGCTATCCCCGTAAAACCGGTAGATTTCCCAGGGGATGATGGCAATCGTACAGGTCCAGTCAAGCCCGTTGGCCCAGTGATATCCCCAGCCGCCTGTCGGAATGATAGCGGGCAGGACGCCGTTTGGCTGCTGCTCGTCGCGATGATCGGCCAGCCATTTTTCATAGACGGTGATGCCGTCAAAATTATAAAGGCCGGTCTCGATCGCAATATGTCCGTCGCCGGTCCATCCGTTTTTCTCACGGTGCGGGCAGTCGGTCGGATAGCCGAACAGGTTGGAGAGATAGGCGTTGTTCGTGGCCTGCCAGATGCTGTTGACAAGCGGGCTGGAGGTTTCAAACGAGCCGGCGGGAGGCACATC
>JAISCL010000018.1 GCA_031265585.1 Tannerella sp.
AAAGGTGATATCAGAAAGTCCGGCGGAAAGCCCATCATCTCGCCAATGAACAGGGGGTTGAGTTGGGAAGTGCCGCCAGTCCGGAATGTGTTCGGTAAACATTTCTGCGTTTCGTGGCAATTCCCCTTGCAATCCCTTGCCTGGGGCGTGGGTAACAGTTTGCTGTATGCCAAATCCCGGAGATATATACCGTGCCGTGTTCCGTTTTTCCGGATTATACGCCTTCCCGTCACCGTTTGTCCGCTCCCTGTCGCCTCTGTCGCCCGCGGCGTCGGAAGCAGCCGGGCGCTCATGAATGCCGTTTTGCCGTTCACGCAGACTTTCAGTCCCTGCGTCTGAACGGTTGGCAATAAAGAAAATCCTGTCCCTGCGGTGGGGCGCGCCGACGGCGCAAGCCGGAATAATAACCGGCTGGACGGCGTATCCTGCATGCTCAAGGTCTCCGCAGACTGTTTCGGGGATATATTCCTGCTCAAGTACCGTTTCCGTGTAATCCTCGCCGAATAAAGAGGACGTATTTTCCACGTCAACCTCACTGCCGGGCTGTACCATGCTGACGATTCCAGCAACGTTTTCACCAATAAACCAACGGGGTTGGACCTCTCCAATAACCCGGATAATTTCCGGCCAGAGGTAGCGGTCATCATCCGCTCCCTTTCTCCGTCCGGCAACGCTGAACGGCTGGCAGGGGAATCCAGCCGTGAGGACGTCGATCCGTCCATTCCACCGGCTAAAATCTGTCTCTCTGATGTCTCCATATATCTTACTTTTGTTAAACCAATAGTTGAGTACGCGCCGGCAGAACGGATCGTTTTCACACAGGAAGGCGTTTTCCCATCCCGTCCATGTGGCGGCCAGTTCCGCCGCGCCGATTCCCGAACAGAGGCTTGCGTGTGTCATATTACAGTAATATCGAGGGTTTGCTTTATTTTATTTGTATCAATCATTTGAACCGTTAAAAAATAAGTTTGACTCCTGTTTGTAATTTTCAATTCTCTTTTCTTCACCCGTATATTTGCCGATCCTGTCCTGCGATAACTTGACATACCTGTCCTGCAGCTCGAATCCGATATAATTGCGGTTGTTTTTAATCGCCGCAATTGCGGTTGTTCCACTTCCAAGGAAACAGTCCAGAACAACATCGCCTTCTTTTGTGCTGTTGAGCGTCAAAAATTCAATGATTTCAACCGTTTTCTGCGTAGGGTGTTGCTTCTCTCCATTTGTCTTTTTCGCTCCATGGGAAAATCCGGGCAAATGCCTGATTGTATTTTCCCCTCCCATATTTACAACCCCTTTTGCGGCAAAAATTATAAACTCGTGGGAGTGTCCGTACTGATTGCCTCCGGACATTCCCTTATACCATACGAGCAAATTTTTGACAGATATGTATTTTTCTGCAATGGGGTATAAAAAAGGATATGTTCTCCAGTCACAAAACATATATAGATGACCGCACTTCTTTAATACTCTTTCCATCTGAAAAAACAGGCCTTCAAAAAAAGGCTTCATGATTATTAAATCGCTGTATGTGCCCTTTTGCCCGTTATGCGTTACTCCGAGAAAATACGGAGGATCGGTAATAATGCAGTCTATCGACGAATCGGGCAGCTCTTTAATCAGGTCCAGGCAATCGCCCTGCCGTATTGTATTTATCATCATTTCTTTATTTTCTTTAATTCCATTACTTCAACCTTATAATGATTGATGAGCAGTTCATATTCCGGCTTTGTCATTTTTGAGGCGGAATGCTTTTTGATGTCCAGTTCGTCAATGATTTCTTTTCCGTACTTCCCGATCAGCCCCCGCGTGTAGCCAATCTGGTTGCCTTCGTCGAAGCGGTTGCACCTGCGGCACTGGGCGTTTACGTTCTTTTCGCCGTAGCGGGTTGACATGTGTTTCCTGTTGACGAAATGGCCCGCGTCGCATTCTTTCCAGTGATGGATGGAACCGCAGGAGATGCAGCGGCAGTAGCCGTTACTGTCGGCATCTCTTAACCGGATGTATTCGGAGAATATGCGGTCAAGCTTCGCTTTCAGGCTGGTCGCCGAACGTGTACACGGGGTTGATTTGTGTGCGTTTTTTATCATACTCGTGGTTTATGCTGCATGCTCCGGGAGGAATTTATTTACAAAATAGATTTGTCCCTTTCCGGTCACTTTGGTTGTGCGGGTAACAAGCACGGTTCCGTCGGGCTTGGTGATGCTCGTTTTCTTGATTTCAAACAGTCCGAGTTCCATGCTTTTTTGTGTGGGCTGGTTGTAGTACTCTCCCTTGCTGCACAGGTAGCCGTGTTCCCGAAGCCAGACAAACAGCCGGTTTTGACCGATATCCGCCCCGTTTTGTTTCAAGACTTTTGCGAGTTCCGAAACGAGTACGCTCCGGTCGCTCGTTGCCACCGCGTCGGCAAAAAGGACTTTGGGCGCCTGTAACGAAAGCTGCTTTTGCTGCTGCTCGATTTGCTCGGCCTGCCTGGCGGCAATCATCAGGGCTTCGGAATAACTTTTCGGAATTTGGTAATCGCCTGTTCTTATTATTTCTTCCATTTTGTTGAAGGCTTCAATGAAATCCCATCTGAACCTGATAGCCTGCTCGCCTGTAAATCCAAGCACGACGGCGGAAAAGCCGTCTTTTGTCATAATATACATGCGATTCGACTTGCCGCTTGCATCCGTATATTCACTGGGCGCAAAATTAAGCCGAGATTGATTTTCAGGCGTTTGCGCTATTACATTATCAATGGCCTGTAATACATTTTTATGTAGCCTTCCAAACTTTTCGGCCACCAGCAAACTTGTAGTTACCGGCGTTCCTTTTTCTGATTTAAATACTAATTCTTCCATAACTGTTAAACTTTAGGAATTAAATACTCCAGGCAATCCCGATGCGGATCGTCCGAATGATAGTTTTTACAAAATTCGCTGAACCGGTCATAAAGACCGTTGGATAGGATAAAAAAATACGCCTTGTTTTTAGCGCTCTTTTCGATGTTGAACTTTTCAATAGATACGGCGTTTCGCTCCGTTGGCGTTACAGCAATGTTACTATACTTCGCATCACCGTAATATTTCCCGTTCTTTGGCATTGTAGGAGAAAAATTAAAGTATATACAAAGGAGAAGGCTATCTTCCCCCATTCTCGCCAAAGAACATTTGCTGACTTTGCAGTGCGGCAAACCTACAAGGGGTTGATAGCCTTTTATCGCGGCAGCGTAACAAGCTGCATTTATGGCAATAAAAAACGCCACAACTGCAAATACCATTAAAATGTTCTTTGGCTTGAACGCTGCAAATATACTACTTTTATTTTTCATATCACCAAAATTCAAGAAATTTTTAACGCGTCTATTCATAATTTTTCGTTTGACTGTTGCGTGCAGTGCATAAATCTTCCACAGGTCAGGACGGGGCGGTTTTTATACCGCTCCTGTTCGGGTATGCTTTTACGCTTCCCTTTCCATTCCTCTCTTATGCCGCACAGGTTTTCATGCAGGCACCAGCCGCATCCCGTCTGATTTTCGATTTTAGAGTAGTCGATATATTTCATGCCTTTCTTATGATCCGGTTATTATTTGACGGGCATTACCAGTACCAGTAATTCCGTATCTTCTTCATTTATTTCCGGGGAAATCAGGACAGGACGGGCGGGATCTGAAAACGACAGCACGGCATTGCCGGTTATTATACTCATCGCCGCCTTCAAGTGCGTGATGCGCGTTTTGATCTCAATGCTGCCTTCGCATTGAGCCGGCATTTTTTCCTCGGCCCGCCTGCTCAAACCCTCATTACCGCCCGACAGACGCACTTCACCATCCGCGACGGCTATCCGGATTTCTTTATAAAGGAGATCGGAGACTGTCAAAATCCTGTTTGCGGCGGCGGACACGCCCTCGCTGTCGAGGGTACACCGGATGGTATTATTCGCGGGAATAATGGAATTGTAGTTCGGATACCTGCCCTCTATTGCTCTTATTGAAATAACCGTATCCCCAAAGGCTACGGTTATGACTTTGTCTCCGCTGCTTATAACGGCCATATCGGAATCTGAATTGTCGAGCAATGCGACTATGTCATTCACTGCATCCGTATTGATTATGATGCCGCGCGCGCTAATTCCCGTCAGTGATTTATCTTTAAATACGGACATTGCATACGTGTCGGTACCCACAAACGTAATCCCATCCTGTGTAATATCAAGGTAGACGGCCATCATCACGGGCCTTAATTCATTCTTGTCTGTAAATTTCCTCGTCTTTCCAAGTCCCATTTTCAATTTTTTCGCGGGAATGGAGAATGCTTCGCCGTCTCCATGTTTTATTTCCGCATATTCGCCTGCCGGGAATGCCGGGAAATTTGCCGTTCCGGAATCGTGCACAATCCTGACGTTGATGCGGGTGATCTTTTCCTCTTTTTCTTCCGTTACCGTAATTGCGAGGGGTTGTTCCGGCAGCAGCTTAAGCATGCTTATGATGGAATCGTCCATGCAAAATGCAACATCGGATGGCTGTCCGTCCGGATTGACGGATGCCTCGATCTGGGTCTCATGATTATTTGCCTTGACCGTAAGAATCCCGCCTTTCACTTCAAAAAGAATAAAGGACTTGTTTGATGCAACTCTTGCGGCCTTCAACAGGGTGCCGAGCAGGCTGTTCCTGCTTATCCTGATTTCTGTTTTATTTTTCATGGTGGTCAAAATTTTTCACCCAGCAGTTTTAATATGTCTCCTTTTTCGGAGCGGCGATTCACACCGGTCAAATCACACAGAAAGTCTCTCAATTCATGCGGCTGCATTTCGGATATGAAATCCACCAGTCCGTCTACTCCAATGCCGGCATTCGCCAAATCTGCTTTTGCCTGCGCTCCTTTTGTTTTTAAGTTACTCATGATTTTTATTGTTTTTAATTGTTTGGTAATCTGTTTCTGTTACTGATTATTATTCGCAATTCCCGACGATGTGTATATTGAAGTCGATTTCAAACGCCATTATTTTACCGTTTTCAAATTCTACAATGGCGGCAGGGTAAAGGCAGCCTTCCATTGTATTGTCTTCGGGATGCCGGTCGAAGCCTCCGGCCATGCCAATGTGGAGTATTTCGACTTCAAACTTTTCTCCGGATTTGAATGTGAGGCCGGATTTCTCAAAATCACGCAATATTCTTATTTCTTTCCTTTTCATATCGTTATCTGTTATTTCAGGCCCCGGCCCGGAAGCCGGGGCCTGACTGATGACTGACTAAACTTCGATGATTGCGATATTCGGGGCTGTTTCCCGGATTTGCTCCAGTTGCACGTCGATCGCCCTGTCGCGGATGGTTTCGAGTGTCTGGTTTGCACCCGGAGAGATCAGCATGAAGGCGACTTCCCGGCCGTTGATTTTTGCGAAGGTTTCGACTTCGAGCGTTTCGGCTTCCATGCCTTTGAAAATCGGGATGCTCAATATGAAGGATGCCGGCAGGTTGGAGTTGACAGCCAGGACGAAGCTGTCCGTGCGGTCTCCGCTTTCCTTTATACTCCTTTCTATCCTGCTGTTGACGGTTGCCGTGAAGTTCGTCAGGTCTACTACCAGCTTCATGTTGGCTTCCTTTGAGGGGAAAAACGTGCGGTTCATCTTGCAAAACAGGCCCAGGTCAACGGGCGTCCATACTTTGCCGGTGTTGATGCCGAATTCCGTGAATTTCGGGTGGAATTGCAGCGTTCCGTCTATCTGTCCGCGCAGGTATTCGTCGTCTTCGTTGATGATCAGCGACAGATGTATTTCTTCGCGGTTTACAATCAGGTGGGAGCGTTCCTGTGTGAACTGTCCCGC
>JAISCL010000071.1 GCA_031265585.1 Tannerella sp.
TTAAATATCAATGGCTTCCTTTCAATGCATACAAAGATTTAATAACTTTGAGACATAACATAAACGACATTTTATAAATGTCGGAATAAAATATAACATTAATTTTACATGAGTACTTAGCTGTTCTGTTGTACACCCTCATTAAAAACGGTACTGAATATTCTGAAGAGTATTTTGAAGAAATGAAAAAGAAACAGAAGCGTCGAAGACGTGTGTAATAATTATAATTATACCACGCGCGAGGCAGTTTTGTGCATTGCAGACTGACGCCGTAAGGCGTCAAATATAGATAACCCCGAACAAGAGCAGCGCAGTTCGGGGTATAGCATACATCTCTCCACAACTCCGTAAGGAGTTGAATTAAGCAACAGTTTTTCCCATCAAATTCGCGGGGAATTGAGGATGTCCAAAAAGTCCCTCACGTCGTCATTGCGAGCGAAGCGAAGCAATCCAGAATACTGTTAACCACTGGATTGCTTCGGGCTGCGCCCTCGCAATGACGGGACTCGACCCTTTTGAGACACCGAGGATGTCCAAAAAGGTCATTTTGTCACTATTTTTAGAAAAATAACATTTGATTATAAGTAAATTACAAATGACAAATCTCTTAAAAAGAGGCTTTTTGGACACCCTCGAGGAAAGGCGCTTTACCCCGAATTGCGCTTTGCTTGCACGGGGTTATCAAAATTAGACGCCTACAGCGTCAAAAAACGTGAAGCATTTCTACATTTTTATCTCACAATTTTAGCCCGTGCACTGTATAATACAATCAATTCCTTTTCTCTTTCTTTGTTTTCGGGAATTATTTTTATTGACAGTTTTAAGCGTGTATTTTCAAATTCCCAATCACAATATTTTAAAACCCTTTATCCGCCCCATCTAGGATTACAGCAGTTTCACAGGTCCCAGCATTCCTGCCGACACCCACTTCTGATGCTTTGTCCACACATAGCCCGCCTTGTTTTCGGGTGTCGATTTCAGGAAATTACCCTGCACGGTGGTGATTTTTATTCGGAGCGTCTTGCCGCCGGCGTCCTCGGTCAGGCGGTACAGATGGCGTCCGTACCAGCGATTTCCGAGATTTTCCCCGTCGACCGTTACTTCGGAAATCCCGTGCACCTTTCCCAGATCCAGCCAGTGATATGGCGCGATGCTGTCGGGCAGGCGTTTTTCGTAGTACAGGCATCCGGCAAAAGATCGCGTCGTCTCGTCGTCTTTCATGTCGAACAGCGTGTCTATTTGCCGCTGCTGTTCAGCGCCGTTGATATGCTCCATCCGCAGCGTCCATCCTTTCAGTTCCGCGCCTTCGGTTTCGGCGGGCTGTTCGGGCGGGCTTATTTTGTCTGCGCCGGATGTGTCGAAGACAATCAGTTGCGAAGCGGCGGGCGGCAGATCTACCTTCAGCGTGTCGCCCGAAACCGAGGGGTACAGACAGCGTTTACCTGTTTCGGCATCCCAGAGCCAGGGTGTTCCCTTCGATTCGGGAAACGAAACGTTCAGCACAACACGGTCGTTCAGGCTGCAGTTGCTGACGAAGAAAATGTCCTTTCCAACTGACTGCTGGCGTATCTGGCTGACGGATGCGCAGGGACGGTCGATTTTCATGTACGGCGCAATGCCGCACTGTTTCTGAATGCCGGCAAACCACTCGACAGCGTCATTTTCGGGCGGCGCAACCGTATATATCCGCGAAGGGTATGCCTTTTTCATGGCGGCGACGGTGGACGCCACCTGCCTGTCGTTTTTGCCGTGGTTTTTCAGTCCGGGAGACTTGTGCGGCTCCTTGCCGACAAAGATCAGCTTGCCGCCTTTCCGGACAAAGCCGGACAAAGCCCTGGCCGTAGCGGGCATAAGCGATTCCACTTCGAGCAGGATGAGCGTGTGATACTTGCGCGGGCCGTATTGCAGAAATCCGTTTTCGGCAATGCTTTTAACGATAATCTCCTCGCTGGTATAGTCGCAGCCATTGCCGTTGCGGTGGATGCCTTCCCATACCTTATACTGATATTTGGGATACTTAAGCCCGGGAAACGGGTCGCGCTGGGGACCGTGAAGCGTCCACATGTCAGCCAGCGGATGCAGCACCGCTATGTCGGCATACGGCTCGGTCTCCAGCAGGAGCGCGGAGAGGCGGGTCTTGTAGTCGGCAAACTGTCTGAAGTACGGCCACCACGTGCTGCGTTCGTCGAAGAAGGTGCCGTATCTGACCCATCCGGGATAGGGCGCCGTCAGGGGGGAATAGTTATATCCGCACAGCACGGAATGGGTTACGCCCGACAGGTTGCTCTGGTCGCAGACAACCTTGACCTGTTCCAGCGTCACATTAAAAGTGGTGCGGGTGTCGGTAACCTCCTCGCAGCTGACAATCCTTTTGCCGGACAGCCGCGCGGCGGAGGCCACAAATTTATTGACCGACGTATAGCTGTTGGGAGTTCTGC
The DNA here is from genome assembly GCA_031265585.1 of Tannerella sp. Classification (GTDB taxonomy): domain Bacteria; phylum Bacteroidota; class Bacteroidia; order Bacteroidales; family Tannerellaceae; genus Tannerella. The sequence goes on from JAISCL010000071.1 coordinate 2,439, forward strand.
TGGAAGTCCACGTTTCACATTCGGGAATGTCAATGTCCATGGAGGCATGAAGCGGGTGAAACTCGTTCCCGTAAGTCTGTACCCGCGACAGGAATCCATGTTTGTTGCACCATTCCGTGTAGGTGAGCAGGAAACGTTCGCGAATCAGTTCCATGCATGTAATGATGAAGTCGTAACGGGCACGTGACACTTCTTCTGCCGCTTCGCCCGACAGCTGCGTGATTTCGCCTCCTTTGACGGCATGTCCCAAACCTTCGACTTTATAGAGTATGAAAGGCAGATAGGGCATAATATCGTATCCGCGGCGGCGTTTAAATTCGTCGAGATAACCGGGGCCCCAGTTGGCGCCTGAGAGTTCCATGCTGTCGCAGAAGATGGAACGGAAAGGCTTTATGCCTTCCAGCTTCGGGAAAAGCCCGTCCGACATCCGGTTGAGGTATTTCAGCACGGCGTCACGGTCGTAATGATTCAGCACCGGCCCGCCTGCGCCGACGGTTCCCTGTATCACCTGCTGAAAACCGGTAATCTTGACTATCGCAGACAGGATGTATTCTCCTTCGGGAACCTGTATTTCGAGCGTTTCCTGCGTCCGGTCAAACGGCAGCCACCGGGGAGGAGCGAACGTATCCATTTGTGACGGAGTGAGGCAAAGCGCTACTATTTCGCTGTCGCCCAGAGAGGAGTTTTGAGGCGACGCTTCTTTCTCCAGTTCAGCCATTTCTATACGGACGGTTCCGGCTCCATTCACTTTCCGGCGGGCAACGGTGAGCAGTTGCGATCGTTCGTCGCCTTCGAGGAACTCGGCGCCGAAGGGCCATCCCGAACCGACGATGATGTCGCAGATCATTCCGCGTTCTTCGGCTCCTTTCAACGTAATCTTTACCATCTCAATCCATTCGGGACTGAGCCAGGGCAGCGAGGGTATCGCCAGATCGTCGGCATTCGGAAACTTTATCGGATTGATTTCCACTCCCCCGATACCGGCTTCCTTCAGCACGTCCAGTTCGCGAAGCAGTTCCGAGGCTGTTACCTTGTCGCCGTTCCACCACCAGCGTACAAAGGGTCTGGCGGTTACGGGCGGCGTTTGAAACAGGTCAAACAGGCCGTCCCTTTCATCCTGCCGGCTGCTCTCCAAATCCGTCATCGGATACATCCGTATCACCGGTAAACCGGCAACCAGCACTATTCCAGACCGGATAAAATTCCTTCGGGATACTGCATTCTTTTTCATATTATCATTCATTTTTTCGTTGTATTTAATTATTTTGCAAAGATTTATATCCTGTTTGTTTCGCATCACTAAAGAAACTATTCCACTTTGAAACTGTAACTTCCGGAGCCTGCTTTGAATATACTGTATTTATCCGTTCGCCGGAGGAACTTTACGCCTTTGGACGAAGTCGCTTTTTTGCCGCTTTCGCTTACTTTGTTTC
>JAISCL010000091.1 GCA_031265585.1 Tannerella sp.
GCCATCGGCCGCGCAAGCGGCGGAACCCCCGCAAAGCCCGGTTTCCGGCGCAGCCGGAAATGCGCCCAGATGAAAAGCCTCCTGTATCCGTTAGTATTTTACAAGTAGAAGCACTATAACAGCTCATCCATGATTTTTTTTGTATTTGCGGGCAGAATAATCTGCCGCTTTGACTCTGCCCCCGGAAAAAAACACTTTCGCTTTTATGATGAGAGCGCGAACCAAAAAATAGGCCGTCGCCGCGCCGATCAGTATCGAAAAAAGCATACTGCCCGTTCCCGGGCCAATATAAAGTGGCCGTAAATATATCATTCTATTTCACTCCATGTTGTTGACGACCAATTATTTTTATCAAGAACATTATCATGAACATGCATCCATTCGTCATTCTTTATCGCAAAAATATTCCAGTCTTGGTCGTACGCCATAAAAGCCGCGCTATCAGTTATAAATGCGCCGTTTTCTTTTCCTTTTTCCGAAAAAAGACGGCCCGTCCACGGATTAACCGGATCATCAACAATACCGTCCAAAGCAAGTTGCGGAACATCGGCATTTGTCATAAAATCCCAATTCTGTAGCAGACTTCCAGCCGCATTAAAATCTTTTACCATTAAAACAGGATTGTACCTCGTCCACTGCCCGCCCTGCACCGTAAAATCAAGTTTCGGGTCTGGCATACGTTCGCCCGACCCGTGGTCCGCGACAATAATAATGCGCGTATTATCATAAACTCCATTCTTCTTCATATCTTCCAAATACTCGCCAAAAGCGTGATAAAAAGCAGCCGAAGCATGAAAGGCTGAATTATCGGAAAAAACACCGTTTCCCCGGTCGGTAACTTTTTCAACAGGAACATAATCCGGATACTGGGTAAAAGTGTTGTTGTGCGTCACCTCGTTCGTCATAAAAAGTGCTTGCGGTGTATCCGCGTCATATGCGGTTAATTCCGGCAAGAAATCAAGAATGGCGTAAGAATCAACCAGACTCTGATAATCATGGCTGTCCAAAACCTTCCAGTAGCGACCGATATCATAGATTAATATACGCGCCGAAAGCGGGGATATTTTAAGTAGAGAGAACCAAAAAATCCGCTCTTTAATTTCTTTTACCGCATTATTGCCCTCAAAACCGTGCAAATCATACCAAAGATTATTATAACGACCGATAAGATTCATTGCGGTAACATTTTTCATATTTTCATAAATTCTAATATCGGGAATCCAACTATGATTCGCCCAGGAAGGGTCAGTCACCGTAACATGAAAACCGGCATCGCTAAAAATGCGCGGCAGTGTCAACAACGCTTCGTTTGTTTTCTGTATAAGATTTTCATCGGCCCGCTTGTTAATTTCCGCTGGCGTATATTCATAACCGCCCCAAATAGGCGGCGCACCCATAATCGTATGCGCGTTGAATGACACCGTATTGGGATAAAGCGCAAACCCGTCATATTGTTCATAAAGTGCCGGAGCATCGTCAAAAACAGGAATGACAAAAGTATTCAACGCCCTGTCGGCCATAACAATAATAATATTTCTTTCATTTTTTGACAACGCGAATTTCTTGTCAATTGTGTGTATTTCCCCGCCCGCTGTTTTTATCTGGCTGAGTTTGTTATATTCGCTTTGAATGCTTATGATACCGGGAATGCAATACAGGAGCAACACCAAAGGAACGACCGTGAAAAACCCAAGCATTATGTTTAGCCACTTTTTAATCAGTAAAATAAGCAAACCAACAGCAAGAAGCACCAATATAATGTTAAGCAAAACATAAGGAAACGCCGGAATAAGACGTTGCGTAGTATCGAAGAGAAATGTATTTGAGATCGAGCCGTAACCGCCCCCCCCCCCATCCGGTAATACGAATACATGAATCAGAGCCAGTAGCGAAAACAGGCACCATACAACAGACAAAACCGATTGAACATTCTTTTGAAACAACACATAAAGCGTTACGCCCCAGAAACAGAAAATACCGAAACTTAAAAGAAACGCGTGTAATACAAATAACCAGGGCGAAGAAACATTTTCAATAAACGAAAATTCCTGCGGCGAAGAGCTGATGACCATTACCGGAATGACAAATCCGGTAAGCAAAGTGAGCGATACGGTATTTGTAAAAAATAATTGTTTTCTTTTTGCGGAAAGCGAAAGTCCTTGCATGACCGGCGACAGGGCCGCAGATATTTTTTTTGCAAAAATTCCCGTTGTTACCACAATTGTCGCTAAAACGGCAACCAAAAACCGTTTGCCAAACGATCCATCGTGGATAAATAACAAAAAAACATCGAGCAAAACGACAAAACCAATCGCTATGATAAGCAGCAGTTTTTTACGCCGGTATGGCGAATTGATTCTATAAAACAGATTTTTAACCAGACTGAAAACATTGTTGCATGTCCAGTACAAGGTCAAAGCGGCGGGCGCATTATAGAGAAGAACAAGAAAAAGAGCCGCCATGCCGTACAACTGGATATTGTCCCGCAGCGGCGCGTCCTTTGTATAAACGGTCGCGGAAATAATATTGACGAGCGTCATTAAAACAGGCAGAATGTTTATATGCAATGCCGGGGAAAGTGCGAAAAGCCCGTCGGGAGAACCTAAATCCGCGATAAATAAAAAAGGCAGTCCTTTCAGTACATCCTGATGGGATAAAAAAGTGTATGCCGCGATAAAAAACGGTATTTGAAAAAGAAGACCGAAACTGCCGCGCAACGCATAGACTGGATGATAATGATGTTGCCGGTAATACGCCGACATGAGCATATACCGCTCGTCACCTGAAAATGCGGCTTTTATTTTCGCCGCTTTCGGCTTCAGCTTTTTCTGTATGTCCCGTTCCACTTGCTGCCATTTTTCGGCAACAGCATAGATCGGCAAACACAGCAAGCTAATCGCTAAACTGACTGCAAAAATAGAATAGCCGTAATTGTCAAAGAGTCTCTCCGCAAATACAAAAACAAATTCAATTATCTGTAATATGGGAGAAATAATAATTGTATAAAATACATTCACAGAAAAATCTTACTCCAATTTGAACACTGAAAAATATCATCATGAACCCCTAGCAATTCATGATCTTCAATATTATAGGCAATGTCTGCTCCAGAATTGAAATTTTGCAATAACTTGGGTATATTCATTTGCTTTGCGTCTCCTCCATTTGTCATAAACCTGCCATCAACCTCCTCTCTGCAATTCCAATGTCTTTTACTAACGTAACAGAATGACATGCACGCGCTGCTAATTAATGGTACAATCGTTTCCGAAATTTTAACACCGAACCTCGAAAACCGGTATATTTCCAAGAAGTCCAGAAAAAAAATGGAATCATGCGAAAAATCATTTGTCGATACAATATTGGAATCTTTTTTTATACGTAATTCATAGAAAAACTTATTTTTCTATGAACAGGATAATTTATTTATCATATTTGCTTGACCGTATCCATGATTTCATAGTTTCAAATACCTTTTTAGGCAACAAACGTTTTACTATTATTATCAGGCATCGTTTTATATGATACCCTAAATTATTTGCTAATTCATTGTGTTTTGTAATTATTTTATTTCTAAGGTCGTCCGCATACTTTTCAAAAATATCGTTAATTATCTGTCCTTCTTCTATTGTTCCGACTTTATAATTTTTTCCAAAATCAAAATATAAGTTTGAATTCTGCCCGTCATATCCAATATGCTGCACCAAGCTGTTATTCACACAATATATTGGTATGCCTTTGCTGGTAAAATATTCTGACCATTTCCAGTCAAAACTCTTTTCCCCGTATTCTATTGAGTCGAAATGATTTAAGAGTTCCGCGAGACGGTTCCGCGCAAACAGAGTTCCCGCTGCTCCAACAGTTTCTTTTATACATAAATCTCTGTCTATAATTTTAGATGTGGGGTGCGAATTAGCGTTAAACACTGAAAGAACACCTCCCCCAATCCCGGTCTTTTTTAATAATTCCATAGAGATATTCAACCACTGGCTATTGAAAATAATATCAGAGTCCGCATTGAAAAAATAATCATCGCCTGTTGTCAGAAAATCAGCATACATTGAATACATGTTTTTATCCGCGTTCAGATTAATTTCATTCCGTTTTATCGAAACTGCCGTTGGAAATATTTCACGTAATTCGTTCTTCCCATATTCCGTACTGCAATCGTCATATATTCTTATATTATGAGGAATATCAAAACTCGAATTATATAGAGAAGCCGCCATTATTTTTAATATATCTTTTCTGTTATAGGTTGGTATTCCAATTGTTACCATTATAAATTCTCCATGCAAACCTATCGTTTTCTTTGATTTTGGGGAAATTGCCAAAACGTTCTGTCGGCAACGATTCCGCTCTCTTGTCCGCGCCTTCGTTTTATTATCCGCCTCACAATAAAACGATATGTCCTGAGCGCGAATTCAAGAATGATGGAATCGCCCCATTGCATAATAATATCAGAATAACAGGTATTCCGGTATCTCCAAAGTTCAATAATAGGATCTGACAAATCGCCAAAAACATTTCGGAGAACCCTCTCGTCCTCCATTTTTCTGTTATAGGTTTTATTTGTACTTATGCCGTCCAGATTGAATATGGCAATATTTGTATTGATGTGCCGAAACTTAATTTTGTGCGCATAACATTCTCTCAGAAAAAAATCCCAATCAAACTGTGAACTCATTCAGGAAAGTTTAAAAACCTTAATTTTTAGAAGCAACTCTTGATTGCCCTTTCCTTTCAAATACAGAATAAAAAACTTTATACGCACGCCTTAAAATAAACCGATATACCCTTAATATAAATTTGAGCAATTTTGTATTTCCTAATTCTGTAATGATTGTATAATAAATACTTTTACGATAGTTTCTCCATTCTATCAACGGTTCTGCCAAATCGGAAAAAACATTATATAACGCGATATTACTCTGATTTGAATAGTCTATTCGTGAACTTATCCCACTGTTATCGTATATGGATATATTCGTTTTTATATGTCTGAACTTCGAATCATACTGCCATTTTTCTTTTAGCCAAAACTCCCAATCCGCTGTAATTGTCAAACTTTCATTATACAATCCGTGCTCTAAAAAAAGGAAACGTCTGGTTATACTGTTTTGGTGATTTATATTAACTACAATTAAATCGGCAGTACTAATGCACTCATCAGGTTTTTTTAGACAACTACCGTCAGTAGTAATACAATCACTATAATACACATCTGCCTCGTCCAACCCGGCAATCTCATCAAACACATTTCGCAGTGTTTCCGCCTCAATTAGCCAATCGCCGCTGTTCAAAAACAGGCAAAAGTCCCCGTGCGCCTGTTTTATCCCCTTGTTCATCCCGTTGTAAATACCGCTATCCGGTTCCGATACCCAAAACGTGACTTTATCCGCATATTTTTTTATTATTTCCGTGCTGCCATCGTCTGAACCGCCGTCAATAACAATGTATTCAAAATCGATAAATGTTTGTGTCACAACACTTTGCATAGTCTTCTCTAGACCTGCGGCGTTGTTCTTGTTCACGGTGATAATAGATAATTTCACTGTTTGCTTCCCTAAAAAATTGAAGTTCTTATTTTCCTCGTATTGAATCTTAGCAATTTTATGAATTTATCTAGGTCATTCTTGTATCTTCATAATATAATGCAACGGCTTCCCTTACATTTGCAATCGCTTCGTCTATTGTTTTTCCCTGTGACGCGACATTATTTTCTATACAGGTCGCGACAAACCATTCTTCTTCCTGTTTTATTATTATGGTACCTTTAAATCTCATTTTTGTCCCCGTTCAATTTCCTGTCTGCATTCTCCCGGAAAGCCGCATATGCCTTTTTTATTCCCTCTCTCAATTCCGTTTTTGCCTTCCACTCCATTGTGTTTAAACGCGCAACGTCAAGCAGTTTTCGCGGCGTTCCGTTGGGTTTTGCGGTATCCCAAGTAATTTTGCAAGTCCGACCCGGTGCATCCTCATAAACAATTTTCCGGATTAACTCCGCGAGATCTTTTATCGTTATATCTGTTCCGGTACCAATATTGATAAATTCACCAATCTCAACGGCGTTTTTATATTCCATGAGATACACAACCGCATCCGCAAGGTCCTCACTGTAAAGAAATTCCCGAAAAGGCGATCCGTCACCCCAAAGAACAACATTATCGCCGCCCGATATTTTTGCCTCATGAAATTTGCGAATCATAGCGGGCAGAACATGACCGTTTTCAAGATCGTACGTGTCGCCGGGACCGAACAAATTCGCTGGCATCACGGAAATATAATTCGTTCCATATTGTTTGTTGTAGGCGGCGCACAATTTAATAACGGCAATTTTCGCAATAGCATAGGCGTCATTTGTCGGTTCCAGAGCACCGGTCAAAAGATAATCTTCTTTGAGCGGCTGCGCCGCAAGTTTGGGATAAATGCATGACGAACCGAGATTGAGCAACTTTTTAACACTATTTTCATACGCCGCGTGGACAATATGAAAACCGATCATCATGTTTTTATAGATAAATTCCGCAGGATACGCGGAATTTGCGCCAATCCCGCCGACCTTTGCCGCCGCCGAAAAAATATAATCCGGCTTTTCCACCTTAAAAAAAGCACTCACCGCCGCCTGGTCCAACAAATCCAATTCAGAATGCGTACGGGTTATAATATTTTCGTAACCACTTGCCTGAAGTTTCCGCAAAATCGCGCTCCCAACAAGACCGCGATGTCCCGCAATATAAATCTTATCCGTTTTATTCATGATACTGCTTCACCTCATAACCGCCGCTCAGCAAATGACGATCCTGTTTCGCCTGTTTCATATCCGATTCGACCATCATTTTGACTAATTCAGGCAATTGCACCTTGGGTTTCCAGCCGAGTTTTTGTACCGCTTTTGACGGATCGCCGATAAGCAATTCAACCTCGGCGGGCCTGAAATATTTTGGATCAATTTCCACTCGCACCTCACCGGTTTCCGCGTCAATCCCTTTTTCGTCAATCCCCGCCCCCGACCATCGAACAGCAATACCCGCCTCGCCAAACGCCATCGTAATAAAATCGCGCACACTGGTCGTCACGCCGGTCGCCATAACATAATCGTCGGGCTCGTCCTGCTGAAGCATGAGCCACATAAGCTCAACATAATCACCCGCAAATCCCCAATCGCGTTTTGCGTCAATGTTTCCCATATATAATTTATCCTGTAAACCCAGTTTAATACGGGCTGCGGCGCGGGTAATTTTTCGCGTAACAAAAGTTTCCCCGCGAATCGGACTTTCATGATTAAAAAGAATTCCGTTACACGCAAACATTCCATAAGATTCGCGGTAATTAATTACAATCCAATAAGCATAAAGTTTTGCGGCGGCATACGGACTGCGCGGATAAAAAGGCGTTGTTTCCTTTTGCGGAATTTCCTGAACCTTGCCGTATAATTCGCTCGTCGAAGCCTGATAAAATCGCGCTTTTTTTTCCATTCCCAAAATCCGAATCGCCTCAAGCAAACGCAGCGTCCCCAGACCATCCGCATCTGCCGTATATTCCGGTGATTCAAACGAAACCTGTACATGACTTTGCGCACCCAAATTATAAATCTCATCGGGCCGCACTTCTTGAATAATTCTGACCAGATTCGACGTATCGGTGAGATCGCCGTAATGAAGAAAAAAATGTTTGTCCTTTTCGTGCGGATCCTGATACAAATGATCAATCCGCCCCGTATTAAAACTCGACGCCCGCCGCTTTATCCCATGCACATCATAACCCTTTTTAAGCAGCAGTTCAGAAAGATATGCGCCATCCTGCCCGGTAACCCCGGAAATCAAAGCAGTCTTAGATTTACCCATAAAAAAATATCCTGTCCTCTGTCAAATTCATTCCATTTTCTTCTATTTAATATAATATTATTCAATTCCTGATTATACAAAATAAGAAGGGGGAAGTCTCCCCCTCGCTCCGGACTTGCCGCTTCGCGTCAATTCCTCCGCTACCCCCTCTACGGGGGCTACCGCCCCCGTAACGCCCCCATCCCCGCAAGCAGTAGGTATTGCAAATATATACAATCAACTATATCAGATATTGGAGAAGAACAATTAAAAATTACTAGGCCATAAATGCGCTACGAAAGCAGTCTGGAGCATAACGCCTTGCAAACAACAAGCATACAATTATAATTTAACCCCGCAATTTGATAAAAATTTTCATCATGGCGTTAAACCAAAAAGGTTCCATCCGGTTTACGACATCTTTCATTGATTTTATAATATAAATATGCTGCGGACACTTCTTTTCACATTTTCCGCATTCCTTACAGTTGCTTGCGGCATAATTTTTTCTGGGGTCAGTCGCCCCGGTACTCGTCATATATTGTTGAATGCCGGAAAGCATTCCAATAGTATACGACACATTATAAGCCGCAAAACACGCCGGAATATTTACATTTTGTGGGCATGGCATACAATAATCACATCCTGTGCAAGGTATTTTGTAGGTGTCGTTTATTATTTTTATTACCGATTTATATGCATCTTCCTCTGTTTTGGCCAACATTTCGGGAATAGCATTTTCCGCAGTTTCGCAATTTTCCACTAATTGGTGAATTTCATTCATGCCGGATAAAACAACGGTAACTTCTTTTTGATTCCAAAGCCAACGTAACGCCCATACCGCCGGTGTCAACAGATTGTTTGCCGCTTTAAATTGAGCAACTGCTTTTTTCGGCAGTCCATTGGCAAGCTTACCTCCCAGCAAAGGTTCCATAACAATAACAGAAAGCCCTTTTTCAGCCGCCTTCTTCAGGCCCGCCGTCCCCGCCTGATAGTTTGTATTTATATAATTATACTGAATTTGGCAAAAATCCCAATCGTAAATGTCAACAAGTTTTATAAACTCGTCATGTATTCCGTGAAAAGAAAAGCCAATATTTCTTATCTGGCCGGACATTTTTTTTTCCGCAATCCATTTTTCAATACCCAGTTCACAAAGACCGTTCCACAATTTAGTATCGGAAAGATTATGCATGAGATAATAGTCGATATAGTTTGTACGCAAACGCTCAAGCTGCTTTTGAAAAAGCTCATCAAAATCACTATATGTATTACATTTCCCGAGCGGCAATTTTGTCGCAAGGAAAATGTCATCACGCAACTTATTCCGTTCTATTATTTGTCCTAAAACATCCTCACTGCCGCCATAAATATAAGCAGTGTCAAAATAGTTTACCCCCTTTCTAACCGCCTCCACTATCAACCGCTCTGTCCGGTTTATATCAATTTGGGTCAAATTCCTCGGGAACCGCATACAGCCAAACCCAATGATCGATAATTCGTTCCCCGATTTTATATCGGTCCGGTATTGCATATTTTATTACTCCATATCAAAAGGATGCGCAAATTTTTTCTTTTCATAAAATTGTCTATTTACGCTTCATTTCAACCAGTTTCCTTAACGGTTTGATCGTTTTCAATCCCCAATCGTAATGGCTGGATGTCGCCGATATTAAATACGAACCCAATGATGTTGTCCCGGTCCATGCGTACTTTTTCTTTGTAAACAATTCCTCGTCCGTGTGTTTCTCGATTATGCCCATTATGTCTTTGTGGCTCTTTTTGAGCAGTGCTATTGCCTGTTCTAATGCTGTGCCTTTATATTGCTCGTATATCCGGCGATTCAATACTGGTAGTGTTTGCCAAGTAATATCTTTAGCGGGGATTGCCGGTTTTTGACCGGACATTCCGATTTTATACCAATTCTCCATCATTAAATGCCATTCGTGCAAATGGCAGATCACATCGCCAACCGTTTTATCACGGTCATTCAATTCATCGTTTTCGTATACACCGTTTTTTATTTCATCGGACAAGGCGTTTATAAAATCCAGTAATTTATTGAAATTTATTTCCGCCAATCCAAGCAATTCCTGTTTATTTGTTGGTCTGGGCATTTTGGTTCTCCACTAATTTGACATCTTGTTATACGCGGCACCAGGTGTTTTGTATTCCGGGCCATTCCGAAATTAACCGAGTTCCGGAATGGCCTCGGTTATATTTTTTTTTAATTTCCCGTGTATTTTCTTTGCGATTATCATTAATATTATTGCGCTTATGCACACCAACAATTCTACTGTATTTACATCTTTTACAATGCCTGTTTGCAATGCCGCCGCAGGTATATCAACAATCGCATGTACTATTATTGCAAACGGGTATAGCCATAGTGTATTATTCCCGTATACGGAATAATACACTATTACAGATAGCGATATTTGTATTGCTATTGCAAAAATGCGCTCGATTCCGCTTATCGAAAAAGAATATGACGGGGCTGTTAATAGCGCTGCCACTTGCGCATTTACTTGTTCCAATGCTTCGCCTTGCAAATTTGCCGTTATTGTTTCTATGTTTCCCGTATTGAGCATTACGCTGAATATCACGGCATTGACCATTGAAAGCCCGATAATTATTGATTCTATCCCGCCATGACCAATACCATGAGCTAATGCTGTCATTATGCCATTATATTTCTTTTTTAATATTTTAAAACAAATAAACCGGGACGTTTCTTCAAAAATACCAGCCATAAAAATACCGTATAGTATATAAACGATCGGTTTTTCCCTGAGCGCAAATTTACTAAAAACAATTAAATGAATTGATCTTTCCAAGATCAAGGCAAAAATGATAAATCCCGCGACGCCCATAAACAACGGAATAATTTTCAGGCCATATCCTTTATGAAAAACAAAGAATAAACCAATTGGCAAGCCGATTGAAATGATTGCCGACGTTACCATAAAAAACATTGATAAAATTGAGACCTGCATTTTATTCCTTCGATGTATTTTTACCGCATCTTACTACTTGCATCAATATTTTCAACCAACTCAACAAGCGTTACACATAACGTTTCGACTGTTTACAACATTTTGCCAGTCCGAATAAGGGCTTTGCCTAGCAAGCCAGAGTTGCAAAAATGCGGGTGGAATAAGCCACGGAAAAGAGCATAGTGACTGGCCTAGGCGAACGGAACCCTGGAATCGCCATATGGCGGCGAAACGCATACCGTCTGTTATATGCTGTACGCCTTGCTTTATATTGTTTTGTTTATTAATTTCTTTTTTAATATATCTTACATATCTATTTGCCAGTCTCTTGTTGTTATGATACGTATTTCATCATTTTCTATTTTATAAATTATTTGCAAGGGTGATTCTATTAATTTCCTGTATTCTTTTCCATTTTCATCCAACAATTCCGGAACTCTACTTCCTCTTTCAGGAAAATATTTCAATGAATTAATAGCCTTCTGTAATTCATCCAATCTGAGCCATGCTGTTGCGGTAAATTCTTCCGTAGGATGCAAAATACTATCGTTAATACCATCTTCCGCTGTTTGAGTGACCGTTACTGAATATTCCTTTATTTCTTCAGACATGACATTTTTTACTATTTTTTTTCTCAAATCCGAAAAAACTTCATCAGCGGGCCTTGTTTTCCCGTTTTTAATATCATTTTCGCCCAGCCTTATACTGTCAATCAAAGCTACTTCATGTGTTTTTAGGAATGTTACTACATCTACCCAAACGGACTTCGCCTCATCATTTTCAGTTATATCTATCGGATTCTTGCGTTCATGTACATTTTTCATCATTTCAGCATTTTCCTCCAGTGCTTTTTATATACATCATACAGGCTATTTTGTTAATAAGTTTTTATTATTCTTGGGTCACGCTCACCCCGGCTTGGACGGGGTGCTACCGCGCAAGGGATTGGAGGGGCGGGGCCACCGCAGGTGGCCTCGGCCGCGCAAGCGGCGGAACCCCCGCAAAGCCCGGTTTTTTGCGGAGCAAAAAATGCGCCCAGATAACTAAAATCCTGAACCTTGCGCACAAAACCCCGCTTTTGACGGCGGGGTGTATGCGGCTATTGGCTGTTTAGTTTTCCAGTCGAGCGGTTGTGAAATAGAAGAAACCCAACGGGGTGTAGTACATGCCCTTTACTCTGGGGCTCAGCATGTAGGACCGGGTGTAGAAGTAAATGGGGCCTACAGCCATGTCCCGGCCGACGAGGATATCTTCGGCTTGATGCAGATATTTCATGCGGTCGGCTTGGACGGCGGTGCCTTTGGCGCGTGCGATAAGGTCGTCGTATTCCTTGGAGACATACTGGGAGTTGTTGTTGCCGCCGCCTGAGAGGTACATGTCCAGGAAGTTGATGGGATCGTTGTAATCGCCGATCCAGCCGTCCCGGGCGATGGAGTATTCGCCTTCCTTTCTGGTATCCAGAAAGACGGCCCAATCCTGGTTGTTCAGGGTAACGTTGACCCCCAGGGCGGTGTGCCACATGTTTTGTAGGGCTTCGCCGATGGCTCTGTGTCCGTCATTGGTATTGTACAGGTATTCGACAACGGGGAAGCCTCTTCCGTCAGGATAACCGGCCTGGGCAAGAAGCCGTTTTGCCTCGGCGACATTGCGCTGGTAGTCCGTGTCCGCAACGCTGTAGTAATCGCCGCCGGTTTCGCGGAAATCACTGCCCGCAACGGTGTCGGTCATGCCTGATGGCACGAACCCGGACGCTGGTTTTTGGCCAGTTCTGGTGATCTGGTTGACAATGAAGTTTCTGTCTATGGACAGTGTAAAAGCTTTCCGTACCAGCGCATTATCGAATGGCGCTTTCTGGGTGTTAAAACTGACATAATAGGTCCCCAAATAGTCGGTTACATCAAGGTCCCCTGACGCAAGGAGGGTAGGTACCTCGTCTGTGGGAACATTTTCGATAAAGTCAAGCTCGCCGGAGCGAAAACCCGCAAGCTGGGCGTTTTCATCGTCCATCAGGGCAAAGCGGAGGAATTCGGGACCCGAAACCGGCGCGTAATAATTGGGATTTTTCTCGAAAAGTATGTATGAGTTGTGGACCCATTCTTTCAGCCGATAGGGGCCGTTACTGATATAGGTCGAGGGGCTGAACGTCCACTGATCCCCGGCGCTCTCGATAACGCTTTTTTTCACCGGGAAAATGGCGGGGAAACACATGATTTCGTCGAAGAAGGGGCAGTCATAGGTCAACTCCACTTCCAGGGTCGTGGCATTCACCGCCCGCACACCGAGAGTGCTCTTGTCTTTCTCGCCCGCCATAATCTCGTTGGCGTTTACCACCATGTCGATCATGTAACTGTAATCCGCCGCCGTAGCGGGGTCCACCAGACGCTGCCACGTGTACACGATGTCCTCGGCACCGAAAGCGGAACCGTCGGACCACTTGAGGCCATTGCGCAGGGTATACACTAATGTTACCGTGCCGTCGTCGTTCACCGTCTTCGCGGGGGCATTCGCAGCCATGCCGGGGACGGCCTGCGCGTAATTGATGCCGGGAGCGGCATTGGTACCGGAATCCTGATACTTGTAGAGACCCTCAAAAGCGTGCTGAAGGTAAATGGCTCCGTCCACCGCCGAATTGAGAGCGGGATCAATGGTATTAGGCTCGGAGCCGAACACCGCGTTTGCCGTATTCGCTTTGGTCGATACAGCCCCCCCCCCCGCCGCTGAACCTGATACCTGCGTGTTTGTGTTCCGGCTACAGCCTCCGACACTCACCCCTAAGACTATGAGGGAAATACCAAAAAGCACCATACATTGTTTCTTCATAAAAAATCCTCCTGAAAAAAATAGATTACTGTATTCTAACCGTTTTTTAATAATCATGCAAGCGACCCGCAATGGCATTCAGCAATGTACCATTACAAAGTTCTTTTAATAAAGGGTATTGATACCGCAGGGCAAGCCCTGCACCCGCCGCCTACGGCGGCTTCCGCGGCAAGGTAGCTGCTTGCGCAGCATCAATGGCGGGGTATTAAACCCTTCGTCTCCTCACTCGCTCGATCATGCCCGTGCAAGCACGGTCGCGATCTCGCTCCGTTCGTCAATAAAAAAAGTAAGTCTTTTCGTAATACCCCCCGAAACGTGGGGTGATAGGAGAAAATCACCGGGATATACTTATATTGGAAATCGCCCTGGTTTCAAAAAGGGTCAGGTGATGAAAAAAACGTTTCACAACAAGCCGTTTCAATGGCGAAAACGCTGTTTTGGGAAAAAGCCCGCACCGCCGTTCCCCGCGCTTTTTTTTCTTGCGGCTCTTATGGCTCTTGCGGCCTTTTCGGGCTGCGATTTGCTGAACAACAAGCCGGAAATAGACCTGGAAAAGGCGCTGGACGATGAGATTGCCTGGGCCAACGCCCCCTTTGTGCCGGTCCGGGTTGAGGAAGGAGGGCTGGGAACCGCCAGTCCCCGGGGAGCCCTGGATACGGCGGTAAAGCAGGGGTATTTCTTCAGTGTCAATTACGTTCCGAAAACCGAATATCCCTTCCGGGGCTGGCAGGCCAAACTTGAGGGAAGCGCCGAGTTTCTGGCATCCTGGACGGCGGAAGAGGAAACAGGTCAGGACCAGGTTAAGTTTGTTTCCCTTAACGAGTCGGGGACGGAAGCGGAGATCTTCGTATACGTGAAGCCGGCGCAACGGATCATCATCGGCCCATTGGGGCTGGACGCGCCGGAATTGGCGGTCCGGGTAGACGAGGGGGGCACGGGGACCGCCAGCCCCCGGGGTTCGGTGAGCGGGATCAGGCTCGGCTTCCCCTTTATGGTAAGTTTTCTGCCCAACGCGGCTTATGAGTTTAAGGGCTGGCAGGTTCGGCAGGAGGGGAAGACGGATCTGCTGGGGAGCTGGTCGGCGGGGATGGAAAGCGTGGAGGGGGAGTACCTCACCCTGGCCCCGAAGACCCCCGCCGGGACGGAAATGGAACTGACCATAACGAAAGACCCCGGAGCGGGGACGATAATCGTGGAACCCCTGAACGGGGATAACCCGTTTCTAACGGTGGAGTTAAGCGGCGGGGGCCTGGGGACGATAAGCCCGATGGGGGCGGTCACAACGGTGAAGCAGGGCTTTGCCTTTACGGTAAGTTTTCTCTCCGACCCGGCCTATGGGTTTAACGGGTGGCAGGCGCGGTACGAAGGGGAACCCGGTTTGGCGGCAAGCTGGACCGGCGGGGGGGCAAGCGGAACGGATACGGTGATGTTTACCCCGAAAAACATCATGGGGACCGAGGTCCAGGTAACGATTCTGAAAAACCCGGTAACGCCGGAAGGAACCCCAAAGAAGATCATTATAAGCCCCCTGGGCGCGGACAGCGCCACATTGAATGTGGAGGTGAGCGCCGGGGGGATGGGAACGGCAAGCCCCCAGGGACCCGTTTCCGGGGTACGGCTTGGGTTCCCTTTCTCCCTCAGTTACCAGCCGGGCGGCGCCTATCCTTTCGGAGGCTGGCAGGCAAAAGTTGAGGGGAGTTCCGCGCCCCTGGCAACATGGACGGTGAACAGTGAAACGGGGGAGGAGAAGGTCAAATTTGCCCCTCAAAACGTCACGGGGACGGAAGTCCGGATAACGATCCTGGCGAACCCCGGAGGGAAACTGGTCATCGGCCCCCTGGGTGCGGACTATCCCGAAGCCACGGTCCGGGTAAATTACCCGGGAGACTGGGGAAGGAGCCCCCAATTCGGGGAGATAAGCCCCAAACCCCGGAAGGGAATACCCTTTGGAGTAAGCTTTAGCCCCATAGAAGCATACGAGTTTATCAGATGGCGAGCCGCCAAAACCGCCGATTATAATAACGGCAATCCAACGGTTTTCCTGGCCGATTCCGAAGTCGCCATAACGGAGGGGACGGATGGGGCGGCATCGGTAACCCTCAATATTGTGGGGGATATTACCCTTATCCCCTGGTGCAGGGACCGGCCCCGGATTACCCAGGCCAACCCGCCGCTGATCAACACCGGCATTTCCTATACCCGGAACCAGCCGATACGGCTGTGGTTCGCCGCGGGGCTTGACCGGGCCACGGTAAAGTTCGGGGCGGGATTTATCGAGATAAGCGCCCAGAACATCGGGGGAACCGGGGGGGCCTATGACGACCCGGACACCCCGGTGAATGAGAACGGCGACCTTACCGGGAGCCGGAGGACAGGAACGGCGCAGTTCTTTAAGGCCCCCGAGTACGATGAGCAGGAGAAAACCGTCACCATCCGTCCGGGAAACAACGACGGGGACAAGCCGCCGCCGGGGGATGTACTCATCACCGTAACGGTGGGGGCGGGGGTAAAAGGGTCCAACGGGAGCGAGATGGTGAAGGCGGTGAGTTTTTACTACCGGACCAGCACGCTTGAAACGCAAAACGTCTACACCGCGGAAAACATCTGGGCCATCCATAATCCCACGGATTCTCCCGGCGCCGAGAAATTCTTCTACACCGGGGCGGAGACAAGCCGGGACCGGCGGCTGTGGAAGAACACTTCCGGCAACTACGAGGTAACCCTCTATTTTACGGTACAGGCGAGCAACCCGGCGGAGATGACCTATCCCCCGAACAAGATTACGGTGGCGGAACTGGCTTACGCCAATCTTGCGGGCGGGGACCTGGGGGCGGTCTCTGCGGTGGAAACGGTCTTTGACGTGGAGGATGCGGAAACCGGAACCGGAACGGCCGGGGCAATATACCGCCAAAACAACAGCGGAGGCACGTTCTATTATAAGATCCGCTATGAATGGACGACGACGCCTCAGCCGGGGATTATCCGGCTGATTGTGCTGCCCGGCCGGGATCAGAACGGAGACGGAAATTATGCCGGCGCGGGGGACATAGCCCCGGACTCCTGGGGGAACGCCCACGCGGAGGGCCGTTTTGCGGCGGTGGTTTTGGACGACCAGCCGCCTTCGGGGAGTCCGGTTTTAAGTTTAAGCGGGCAGGCTTCCGTAAGCGGCGGGGTGTATAACTACAGCAACACCGTGGAACACAAGAATCTGAAGATAGAAATGAATCCCGGAAGCGTCGCGGATAACGGAGGATTCGGTATCCATCAAACGGCGGCCACCCAGGACAGACCCTGGACCATGGATGATCCCGCCGCCCTGAAATGGCAGTGGCGCGTTGTTACCGCTGGAACCCAAAACTGGCCGGCCAACAACGATGCCTGGCATCCTTTCTCCGATACCACACAAACCCTGGATTTATCGACCGTCACCGGCCTTGACGCGAACACCCGGCGGGACGTGCAGGTGCGCTTCAGAGACAGCCTGGGGAACATCAACACGGCGGATGAAGGCTGGATCGCCATGGGGACCATCGTGTATTACACCCCCACATACTCGCC
>JAISCL010000109.1 GCA_031265585.1 Tannerella sp.
AAAGTTGTCATATTGATAGATGAATACGATGCGCCGATACTGGATGTAATGAGTAAATCGCCGGCAGAGCTGAAAGCCATTCAGGAGTCGCTTCAGAACATTTACAAAATACTGAAAGCAACCGACGAGCATTTGCAGTTTATCTTCCTGACCGGTGTTACCAAGTTTGCCAAGCTCTCGATTTTCTCAGCGCTGAACAGTCCCGATGATATTACCATTGACGAAAGTTATGCGGCAATATGCGGCTATACGCAGGAAGAACTGGAATATTATTTTTCCGAATACATTGATGTGCTGGCAACAAAAAAAGATGAAACGAAGGAAGAACTGTTAGACAAAATCCGCCTGTGGTATGATGGCTATACCTGGGATGGCAGGACTTCGGTTTATAATCCGTATTCTACCCTGCTGTTTTTCAAAAAACAGATCTTTTCCAACTACTGGTTTTCCAGTGGAACGCCCACGTTTTTGATGGAGCAGCTAAAACTGCGCGACCAGATAGACCTGGTATTTGAGCCGGTTGAGGCTTCTCCGAAAATATTCGACAGTTTCGATCCGAACAATATTGATAACATCTCGCTGATGTTTCAAACCGGCTATCTGACGGTAAAAAAGATCACGCCGACAGGTGAAACGCCTCAATATACGCTTGGCATTCCCAACCGGGAAGTCCGGACGTCTCTGCTGGAATACTTAGTCAGCTTATTTTCTTACTATCCTTTGGCGCGGGTGGAACCTCTCATGAGAACGATGGACAAACAGCTCCGGTCGCTCGACGCCGAAGGCTTCGCTCAAAGCATCCGCACGATGCTCGAAGGTATTCCGTACAACATTCACATAGGCAACGAGAAGTATTATCACTCGCTCTTCATGTCGTGGATGAATGTATTAGGGTTCAAGGCGCAGGGTGAGGTCATGACCGGCAGCGGACGCATCGACGCCGTACTGGAACAGACTGACACCGTCGTCGTCTGCGAACTGAAATACCATTCAAAAACAAAAACGGCCACCCTGCTTCGCCATGCAATAAAGCAGATTCACGATAAAAAGTATTACGAAAAATACCTGGGCAACGGCAAAAAGATTGTCCTGCTCGGACTGGCGTTTTCCGGCAAGGATGTCGGCTGCAGGATGGACTCTATGAATTGAAAATTGAGAATTGAAAGTTGAAAATTATTTCCTTCATTTTCAATTCTCAATTTTCAATTAAAAAAGCGTGTAAACCGGTATTAAAAAGTTCACATGCTTTTTTTATGCCCTAATGCATGCAGGGTGATGCGCCTGCCATTGCTTTTAAAATAATTATTTGATAAATAATGAAAGAATATTTTGTATGAAAACATTTAATATGCTGTTATTAAGCGTACTGTTATCTGTAAACAGTTCGGCAACCGACATCCTGATAGAAGCGGAAAGTTTCGCGGATAAAGGCGGCTGGGTGGTCGATAACCAGTCGATGATGCAGATGGGTTCGCCCTATCTGATGGCGCACGGACTGGGAACTCCTGTTGCCGACGCGTTTACTGATTTTTCGGTTCCGAAGAGCGGCGACTACCGTGTGTGGGTCAGGACGCGCGACTGGGTCAAGACCTGGAACAGGGAAGGCTCGCCCGGACGGTTTCTTGTTGCGTTCAACGGTATGGCTTTGGATAGTGTTTTCGGTACGGAACGGGCTGAATGGCACTGGCAGGATGGTGGGACTGTTACGCTGAAAAAGGGGCGCAACAGGATTGCCCTGCACGATTTGACGGGCTTCAACGGGCGGTGCGATGCGGTTTATCTGACTGCGGATTTGAAGAAACAGGTGGGAGAGGATTCGGCTTTTAGCGAACGGAACATCCGCGCTCCCGGAGCGCCTCCCGCCGAGGCGGGCGAGTACGACCTTGTAGTAGCAGGGGGCGGCATGGCAGGTTGCTGTGCCGCCATCGCTGCTGCGAGGCTCGGCTGTAAAGTGGCGCTCATTCAGAACCGCCCCGTTCTCGGTGGCAATAACAGTTCGGAGGTGCGCGTAGGGCTGTCGGGCAGAATCATGCAGGAACCCTATCCCAATCTGGGCAATTTGCTTGACGAGTTTGGCACAGTGGGCTACCATAACAACGTTGAAGCAAAGGAAAATCCTGAAACCGAACGCAGTAAACAGATTTTCCGGATACTGGAGCAATCGCCCGAAAAGCATATCCACAATGCAGGACCTGCCACCAATTATGAGGATGAGAAGAAAGAACAGTTAGTACGTAACGAAAAAAATATTACGCTGTTTCTTAACATGCAGATCCTTGAAGCGGAGAAACATGGCGATGTTATCAGCGCCGTTACGGGTCAGGATATTATGACAGGCAGGCGTTACCGGTTTCGGGGCGCTTTATTTGCCGACTGCACCGGCGACGGAACGCTTGGAGCGCTGGCCGGCGCCGACTGCCGGATGGGACGTGAAAGTAAGGCAGAAACAGGCGAGCCAAGAGCGCCATCGGAAGCCGACAGCCTCGTAATGGGGACTTCAGTGCAATGGTATGCCACCGAATCGACTTCTGCAAGCACATTTCCGGACTGTCCGTGGGCGCTGGCTTTCAGCGATTCTACCTGCAGTTATTCCTTGCGCGGCGACTGGGACTGGGAAACGGGCATGAACAGCAACCAGATTGAGGATATTGAGTATATCCGCGATTACGGTCTGAGGGCCGTGTTCGGTAACTGGTCATTTCTGAAAAATCACAGTTCGCGAAAAGCGGAATATGCGGATAAACAGTTATCGTGGGTGGCGTATATCGGCGGCAAGCGCGAATCCCGGCGACTGCTCGGCGATATCATACTTCAGGAACAGGATGTGCTGCAGGGTACAAAGTACGAAGATGCATCGTTCACTACCACCTGGTCGGTCGATTTGCATTATCCCAAGCCAGTGGAAGGCATGGAAGAGGAACCGTACCTTTCCTGTGCTTCGCACGAAAATATCAAACCTTATGCCGTTCCCTACCGCTGCCTTTATTCCCGCAATGTGAGCAATCTGTTCATGGCGGGCCGCAACATCAGCGTGACGCATGTCGCTTTGGGAACCGTGCGAGTGATGAGGACGGGGGCGATGATGGGCGAGGTGGTTGGCATGGCGGCTTCCATTTGCCGCAATCACAAGGCTAAACCGCGTCAGGTCTATCAGTCGTTTCTGCCTGAGCTGCAGGAATTGATGAAAAAAGGCATCGGTACGCCAGGTTTCGGCAATCTGAATGTGCCAAAGAGAACGGATTGAATATAAAGAATGAAATATGAAAAGAATAAGTATTTTTCTTTGTTTGTTGTTTTTTTTCGCGATGATTTTACATGCGGGAGCACAGTCGCTTTATGATATTCCGGCAGACCTGACTGTTCCGGCGGTTGTCAATGAAAAGCCGCAGGCGGGAAAGCGGGTTCGTTTTACAACGCCCGGCTGGGAAAAGACAAACGTTTATCATGCGCTGTACCTTCCGCCGAACCGGACGGAACAGTCCCGCTTGCCGGTTATTGTTGAATTTCCCGGCAACGGCAATTATCGTAACGGTCGGGATGTTTCGGACGGAACGGTTGACGGCTGCATGCTCGGTTACGGTTTAACCGCCGGGGAAAATGCCATTTGGATTTGTATGCCTTTTGTCAAAGAAGAACAGGGAGAGCTGCAAAACTGCGAAACGTGGTGGGGCAGTGTTGAGAAAACCAAACAGTATTGCGTTGAGACGGTCAGAGATGCTTGCCAGCGTTTCGGCGGCGATTCGCAGCGTGTCATTCTTGCCGGTTTTTCACGCGGCAGTATTGCGTGTTTTTACATTGGTTTGCACGACGACAGTATTGCCCGTTTGTGGGCGGGATTTTTCTGTCACAGCCATCTTGACGGCGTCTATGAAAAATGGGGATATGCCGGCGCCGACCGCGTTTCGGCACTGACACGTCTGAAACGGCTCGGAACACGTCCCGTCTGGTTTTCGCAGGAAGGAAATCTTGACGCGGCGAAACACTATCTGGAGAGTACGGGACTGGCGGGACATTTCGAGATTGAACCGTTTCCGTATCCAAATCACACGGCGGAGTGGATTTTGCGCGACTTGCCGATCCGCCAAAGAGCAAGGCTATGGTTGAAAAAGTAACATATTAAATATATCAGACATGAATAGACAATGTATTATCTTATTAACTGCGGCGCTGCTGTGCGCTTTGCA
>JAISCL010000188.1 GCA_031265585.1 Tannerella sp.
TTTTTTTAATGTATTCATCTTCTTTATTTGTTGTTAATCTGTTTATATTTCGCTTTCACAGGCCACCGTCTGACAAAAATACTTCCCGATGGCCTACCCGGGCGACCTTTGGTCGCACATTGTGCAAATGTAACAATAAATTAAAATAACTTGCTAACATTTGCACCGATTTATTTGCACGGAATAAAAAAAAGGACTACTTTTGTACCCTGATTTTTCCTCAGAGGGCAGAAAAGAGGCTTCGGAGTGATGCCCGCCTTCGGGATATAACCTGTTAATATAGAACAGATGTACGCAATTGTAGAAATTAATGGCCAACAATTTAAAGTTGAGCAGGGAAAGAAAATGTTCGTACACCACATTAGAAATGCGGAAAGTGGTGCGACTGTAGAATTTGACCGGGTATTATTAGTCGATGCCGATGGGATCATCACCATAGGAACGCCGATTGTCGAAGGAGCAAAAGTAGTGTGTGAAATTGTTTCACCGCTTATTAAAGGAGAAAAAGTGCTTATCTTCCACAAAAAAAGAAGAAAAGGACACCGTAAGTTGAACGGTCACCGTCAACAGTTTACGGAAGTGACTATTAAAGAGATTATTGCACAAACGTTGAAAGGAGAATAAAAATGGCACATAAAAAGGGAGTCGGCAGTTCGAAAAACGGTCGCGAATCGGAAAGTAAACGACTGGGTGTAAAACTCTTTGGCGGTGAACTTGCCAAAGCTGGGAATATTATTGTCCGTCAACGCGGTACGGCGCATCATCCGGGAGAAAATGTAGGCATCGGTAAAGATCATACGATTTATGCATTGATTGACGGAACAGTTATTTTCCGGAAAACGAAAAAAAACCGTTCCATCATCTCGGTAAAAGTAAAAACTCCGGTTGAAACACCTGTAGCAGAGGCTGCGATTGAAACGGCGCCAGAAACCGTAGCAGAGGTTCCCGTATCTACCGAGATTATTGCAGAAGAAAAGCCTGCAGAAGAAGCAGTTGGACGTGAAGACGAAGCGGACACGGCAGAATAAAATCAAACTGTTTCTAAAAATATAAAGCGAGAGATTAGTATGAATTTCTCGCTTTTTTGTAACTATAAATAGTTGCTTTCTTACATAAATATAAACAGATTAGAAAACAACGATTATGTTAAAGACGATTCAAAGACGGTTTATACTGTGCGCGGTGCGGTTTTGTGTATTGCGCACCGTATAAAAACTTTCATTTTTTGCCGGATTGCCTGTTTGAAGCGGAAATATACGTTCGCAAACGGCAAATTCCTGTCTACGTTTATGCAATACGTATTTACATTTTTGCATGGTTTCGATACATGCCATATTGATACGGTGGCTTGCAGAGGCGGAAAAGGGTATTTTTTACTGATAATTAGCTGTTTCAAGCATCGAACAGAGTGCATGGTAGACCGGGAGGTGATATTCCTGTATGCGACAGGTTTCGCAAGCCGGTACGCGGATGGTAACGTCGCAAATCTCCTTCATTTCGCCTCCCGCCTCGCCGGTCATTCCGACTGTCTTTATATGGAAGGCTTTGGCTACCCGGCAGGCATTGAGCACATTCGGGGAATTGCCGGACGTGGAAAGAGCTACAAGTACATCGCCCGCCTTGCCATAGCCGAATACCTGCTGCGCGAAAACCATATCGGGAGCTACATCATTGATAAAGGCCGAGGTGAGGGCTACCTGGTCGGACAGGGAAAGAGCGGGTATGCCTCTTTGCAGACGGGCGGCCAGGTAATCGCCTTTATCGGGGAATGTGCGTTTTAAGGTTTCACGTTCTTCGGGGGTTAGCGGCCTTTTCTGCTTAAAGCCTTTCATCAGTTCGCCGACTATATGGCCGGCATCCGCAGCGCTTCCGCCGTTTCCGCACGTCATGATCAGTCCCTTTTGCGAGCTGCATGCCAGCATGAATTTGAAAGCCGCCACAATGTCGTTTTTACATATTACCAGCTCCGGATAGTTCAGAAATAACAGATCCAGTTCCTTTTTTACAGAACCTTTCATGGCATACATTCTAACCGGCAGGAAGCAACCGACAGGGCGGCATAATCCCCGATACTTTCTCCCAGTCCGGCGGGTACAATCCGGCAGGCTTCCCGGGCATGGGAAACCGTTTCCTGCCGGATTACTTCATTCATGGACGGCTCAATCAATGGTTGTGCTCTCCGGTAAATGCTGCCCAGGATAATAAGTTCCGGATTCAGGACGTCGATCAGAACAGCCAGCGCCTTTCCCAGGTAATGTCCGCTGATACGGTAGATCTCCCTTGCCAGTTCATCTCCCTCAAAGGCGGCGTCTGCTACGGTTCGGGCGCTTATTTCAGGGAGATTTTCCGGAGTAGGGCAGAATGAAACCTTTTCGCCGTTTTGCATCTTTTCATACACTTTGGTACAGGCCAGCCGGGCAATTCCTCCGCCACTGCAAAACCCTTCAAAAGAACCGGCCTTGCCATAGCCTACCGGGCCAAAGCGTTCCAGGCGTATATGCCCTACTTCTCCTGCCATGTCGTTTGCTCCGACGTATAATTTTCCGTTCAGTATCAGTCCGGCTCCCATGCCGGTGCCGAACGTCAGGAAAATAATGTTGCTGTAGCCCTTGCCCGCGCCATATTTCCATTCTGCAAGCGCGCAGGCATTGGCGTCGTTCTGGACGCCCGTTTTGATGCCGTACTGTTTTTCTATAATCTCGACGATCGGGATGCTGTCCCATCCCGGCAGGTTCGGCGGCGACATAATAATGCCTTTTCTGCTGTCTAACGGGCCGCCGCAACTTATCCCGCAGGCTGCAATCTCTTTCGGAATTAAGTCCGATTCATGTAATATTGCATCTATATGCTGCTGTATCGTATGCATGTAATACGTAAATCCTTTCGATACTTCGGTAGGAAACGATTTCTTTGCAACGATCCGTAGCGATCCGTTTTCGATTTTTCCCAGAACCACGGAGCATTTCGTTCCTCCGATATCTAACCCCAAAATGGAATGTGACATAATTATAATTTATTTCTGATGATGTACAAAGCCAAGAAAAGCTATTCTTCAAGGAGGTTTACTTCTTTTACCGTTCCCTTTTTCGGATTATAGCGTAACGTTTTTATTTCACACTTTCCGAAGCTTCCGTTCCATCTGAAATCAGTAGAGGGGAATTGCAGTGTCGCGGCTGTTTCCTGTCCGTTTGTTTCTACACAGCGGATAATCAAATCGTCGCCCACTTCCGATTTCTTGACGGATGAAACAATAATATTCGGTTTATCCACCGAAAGAAAAGAAGCCGATTTAGGCATGCTTCCCGGATGGATGCCCTGGTAAAGCGCTACCGGGCATGAAATAAACTCTTCTGCTATCCTTGGGATACCGGCCTCTTTCCAACTCTCTTTATGGGGAACCAGCATCATGCGGAAGGTCTGTATGCCCTGATCCATCCACACATATTCCTGGTCTATATCCAGCTTTTTGGGGTCGTGATGGGCAAAAACAGCCGAACGGACAATCGTTACGCGCATATCGTTTTCCTTTATATCGTAGCCGTATTTAGCATCATTCAGAACGGTCAGTCCGTAAGCAGCTGCTCCCTGCCTGCCGGTTACATCAATCCACCGCTGGCCGGGGTCTTCGTTCCCGTTTGCTTCGCGTTCAATAAAACCGTATGAAATCTCATACGTCGCCGTTAGGGTATTTTCATTTTCATGCGGTATAACAGTAGAAAAGTCTTTTGGAGATGATAAGTGAAGCAGAGTTCAAACAATTGTTCGATACGCATTTCGACGCCATTCGTACCTTCATCTTTTATACGGATACGGCTTCGGATATGGCGCAGGACGTGTTTATGAAAGTATGGGAAAAAAGGAAGCAGTTGAATAACGACAACCTCAAATCCCTGCTTTATAAAATGGCGAATGACCTGGTCATCAGCAATTACAGGAAAAATACATCCCGAAGTGATTTTGAACAGAGCATGAGCCTTCGGGACGGCAGCGAAGCCGCCTCGCCGGAAGACGAACTGCTGTTTGAGGAACTTGCATCGTCCTACGTCAGGCGTTGGAGAAGATGCCCGAAACGTAGCGGACGGTCTTCCTGATGAGCCGGAACGATGAGCTGAAATATCAGGAAATAGCCAAATGTCTTGGCATTAGCGTCAAGGCGGTTGAAAAGCGGATGAGCGCAGCATTGCAGTATTTGAGGGAGAAACTATTATAATACAGTTAAAATGAAAACAGAAGATATTAAAATCACTCCGAAATGGAGTAAAAGCAGGGACGAAATTTGGAATGAAGTTTTTTCCGGACTTAATGATATTTCGGAAAGTAAGCCCAAATTGAAACGCCTTACCTTTTGGCAGTATGCCGCCGCTGCAGTCATAGCCCTTATGCTTGCGTCGGGTGCGTTTGCATACCTCTATACGGCTACCGAAACGGCAGTACGGGGCAAACATTTAGCCGTTACGCTTCCCGACGGTTCGGGCGTGAACCTGAATGCCGAAAGCGAATTGACATACAAGCCTTACTGGTGGTTTGCATCAAGAGATGTGAAATTGAAAGGCGAAGCCTGTTTTGAAGTGAAGCCCGGCAGCAAATTTACCGTCAAATCCGGCACAAATGCCGTAAGAGTACTTGGTACAAGTTTCAACATATTTGCACGCGCCGACAGGTACCGTGTTACCTGCCTCATGGGAAAAGTGGAAGTAACGGCAAGCGGCGACAGCGTCCTCCTTACTCCCAACATGCAGGCAAGCCTGCGAAATGGAAAACTGGAAGTAAGCGGAAATATCGGCGCCATGCAGTCCGCCGGCTGGACGCAAAACAAATTTGCCTTTATCGGTGTGCCTTTGGCAGACGTAGTGCAGGAAATCGAACGGCAGTACGACATTCATGTAACTTCAACATCAAAACTGGATTTCATGTACACGGGCAATTTTTCAAAAACAAAAGAACCCGAAGAAGTACTTCAAATCATCGGTAAACCATTTGGAATAACATTCGATATAAAACGGTGGGTATTGCTAATTAAATATATATTTGTATCTTTGCAAAAAAATACACAAAATGAAATGTCCGAAATGTTCATGTAAACAAAGTGTTAAGTCAGGTAAAATCAAAGGGAAACAACGCT
>JAISCL010000050.1 GCA_031265585.1 Tannerella sp.
TCCCGGTAAAGGTAATCAATTGTTTCTTAAATAAATCCACCCGTTTGTCGCCCGACTTCGCATTGTTTATACGGTAACAGGTTCGCTTTCCCGATTTCGTATAATCACGAAAGGTGAAACCCTCGATTTCTTCCTGCAAATGAGACAGCAAGCGATGACTTTCCTTTATACAGTCCCATACCGGTGCGTTGTTGGTCGGATAATGGATATTCGTCTCTACAACAGTGCTATCCTGACGCAAACGCTGCAAATCTTCCAGGCCTTCCGATACCGCAACCCTGTTGAGTGAAACCAACAATTTCTCCAAATTCTCTGCACTGATTCTTGATATATACTTCTGATATACCTGAAAGCTATACGGGCGTAACAGGTCTATTCGCACGAACTAAATAACCAATGCTTGCCGCTCTTTCAGAGCTTTTGATTCAGAAACAGGAGATCCTGCATATTATTTATTTCGCGTGCCTGAATCCAATTCTTTATGTCCGGCAGAGCTTTTGCAGTGCTTTACAAAGCTTTTGTAGATGTCTGCGAAGAAAAGTACGGATTATCTGTTTTTTCGGCTCCGATGGTAGTTGACGGTCCGTGTCCGGGATAAACGACTGTCTCGTCAGGCAGTGTCAATAATCTGGTTTTGATACTTTTAATCAGCGTGTCGTAATCGCCTCCCCATAGATCGGTACGTCCGATGCTGCCGGAGAAAAGAACATCGCCGGCAAAGATCAGTTTATCCGCTTCACTGTAGAATGCAAGGCTGGCCGGAGAATGTCCGGGTACAAGGAGGGCTTTCAGTACGGAATGGCCGAAATGAATCTCCTCGTTATCTTCAATATTCCGTAACGGTTCTATCTCTTCAAAACTCATGGAGATGCCAAATTTTGAGGCCTGCATATTGAGGGTTGGGGTATGGACATTTTTTTCACCTCTGTGGATCTCCGGCCGTATGCCGTATTTGTGGAAGATACAGGCGTTTCCGATGACATGATCAAAGTGATAATGTGTGCTCAGCAGTTTTTTCAGCGTCAGGCTGTTTTTGTCAATAAAGCCGGACAGGGTGTTTTCTTCATCCGGAGTGATGCATCCGCAATCAATTAATACGGCTTCTTTTGTTTCGTCGTAAAGCAGGTACGTGTTTTCTTCGAGAAAGTTGAATGTGAATTGTTTTACTGTTATCATAAGGGGATATATATTACTTTTTTGGTTTTAAAAAACGGTTCATCAAAATAATCGCTCAACATTGTACTTATTATATTTTTCCCGAACGGCCCCGTTTCTTTTTGCAGGTCGCCTCCTTTCAGGCATATCAGTCCGTTCGGAAGCGCATTACGCTGCACCTTCCCGATGTTTTTCCTGACAAGCCCGGCTAATCCGGGCAGTGTCATAACAGCGCGGCTTACAACAAAATCGAACGTCGCCTTTTCGTCTTCTATCCGGCAATGTCTTGCCGTCACATTTTTCAATCCGATGGTATCGGCAACGGATTGTGCTACTTTGATTTTTTTTCCGATACTGTCAACTAAATGAAACCTGACTTCCGGATACAGGATGGCGAGGGGTATTCCCGGAAACCCCCCGCCCGTCCCGACATCCATTACATGTGTTCCGCCGGTAAAGCGTATAAACCTGGCAATGCTTAATGAATGCAGAATGTGATGTTCATACAGGTTGTTTATATCCCTGCGTGATATGACATTGATTTTCGCATTCCAGTCGTAATACAGTTCTCCCAGTACATCCAACTGTTTTATTTGCTCACCGGCTATTTCCGGAAAATATTTCTGGATGAGAATATTCATTTCCTTGTAAATACAAGCGGTGCAACCGGAGAATTTTTAAGCATTAAATGACGTATCTTGTCAAAGGGAAGCGTAACATCTATTTTTCCTGTGGAATAGGCTGCGATCTCGTATTTGTTGAATGTATACGTAATGCCGTTCCCGTCTATATAGAAGTTGTTGTTGGGATATATTTCCCTGACATTGAAAAATCCCAGCCCTTCGAGTTCCGTCGGGTCGGTCACATTATTATTCGAAGCGATTGCGTTTACAATAATTTTAGAAAGATCATCCTGATAATTTTCAATAAAGATATCCTTTTCTTCCAGTTCGTTTCCGGTTTTCAGGTTAATCACAAAATTATTGTAGCCTTGTGTCCCGTGCGCACCTCCGGTATAATATTCGACCGAAACTGTATAGCTTAACAGGTCGCATTTATTATAAAGGATTTCGTTCGATGACATTTCGTAGTATGCAAACCATGATTCCTGGTGAGGCTTTTCGCCTGTCAGTTCCGTTTCTGCAATAAAATCGCTTTCCAGTTCTTTATAATCCGCGATGTATTTTTGAACATACTTATTCATTGCTTCTTGAGGAGTCGCGGAAACGCTGTCTTCGCCAAAAAATGAATTGATAAAATGCCGGTTTAGTTTATCCAGCATGTTTTTATCTTTATATTGGGACGGATAAATAAACCGAGCTTCCAGCGTACAGTAAGGATTGGCGCTGTCACCCAGCAAATAGCACCGTTCGTTTACGGTAATAGAATCAAACCTGAGGTCGTTTTCCCTATCTATGTTTGCAGTAGTCTGTTTACAGCTTGTAATGATAATTCCTGAAAAAAGGAGCGAAGCTGTGAAAATAAAAATTTTTGATTTCATTGTGATTTTTTTTTAATGGTTTATAATTAGTGTGCCCGTTTTCTAAATTCGGAAGGTGTTATGCCTTCTTTCTTTTTAAAGAATGTTGAAAACTGGCATACGTTTTCAAAATGTAGCAAATAAGCTATCTCGGAAATATTTTTATCGGTAGTCGTCAGTAATTCTTTCGCTCTCATAAGCTTTTGCTGGAGTTGATACTGGGCAGGCGAAACACCGGTGTATTCTTTAAATGTACGTCTGTACCACGAATAACCCAACCCTAATTTTTTTGCAACATCTTCCTGTGAAAGCGTACTTTCAATATTGCTTTTGATTATATTGCGCGCTTCATTTATTTTATCGACGATATAGGTGTCGATATATTGACCGTTCTTATTTTTGTAGTAAACGGAACCTAAGATAGACAGGACAGTGCTTGATATCATCTGCTGATATCCGGCTTTTTCTTTCCTGGCTATCCGGATAATATCTTCATACATACCGACAATAGAACTGCTCACGCCAATGTGATACAGGGGTTCTTCTTTTGAGAAAAAGCCGTTTTTTATGCGGTTATCAATATGCAGTCCGCGGAATCCGACCCAGTATTCATTCCATCCGGTAGATGAGTCGGGTTCATAACTGTGCCATTCACCCGGGAAAAGTAAAATCATGGTGCCGGCTCTCACCCGCTGTTTCTTTTTTACGGATTGTGAGGAAAACCAGCCGCATCCTTTCGTAATATAGACTAATTGATATTCGTTGAATATACGTCCCTTGTCAGGGGTGAAAATATGCGAGTCGGGATGCTGTACCGGCGGATATTGCGCCTGTGGCGGTATGGACTGGCTTCCCACGGTCGTAACCACAATGCCCCAGTCTTCATCATTACCTCCGATAGAAAGATAAAGCAGTTTATTCTCATGTATTACCGGCATGCCAGCGTCCTTTCCTCTCAGTTTAATTTCACGGGGCAAAATTATACAAAAAAGCAGTTACTGTCAAAAATGAAACAATAAAAATCAAAAAGGTAAGTTATAATATCAATAAATGAAATACTTTTGCAACATGATTAAAAAACATACTATGGACAAGCATTATTTTTTGGCTTTTGATTTGGGAGCTACCAGCGGACGCTCAATACTGGGGGTTTTGGATGGTGTCGGTTTTGAGATGAAAGAACTGACGCGTTTCTCAAATACAATGATGGAACTTCACGGAAAATACTACTGGGATGTGTTCGGACTTGGTAAATCATTAAAAGAAGGTTTAACGGAATGTGCCCGTCAGGGAATTAAACTGACATCAATAGGTATTGATACATGGGGGGTGGATTTCGGATATATAGGAAAAGACGGGACTATTTTAGGTTTACCCCGTGCATACCGTGACCCGTATACGGACGGAGCGCCGGATGATTATTTCAAGCTGGTGCCACGGGATAAAGTGTATGGTCTTACCGGTATTCAAATCATGAATTTCAATAGTCTTTATCAGCTATTCCGTGCAAAACAGGAAAACTTTTCTCCCTTAGCACAGGCTGACAAGATTTTATTCATGCCTGATTTGCTGTCTTATATGCTGACCGGAAAGCAGGTTTGCGAATATACGGAAGCTTCTACGTCACAGCTGTTGAATCCGGAAACGCGCCGGTTTGAACCTTTGCTGCTGGAGGCTATCGGCCTGTCACCCTCTTTGCTCCATCCGCTGGTTGACCCGGGCACTGTGATCGGCACCCTGACGGATGCCCTGGCTGAGGAGACCGGATTGGGAAAAGTTCCGGTTGTAGCGGTCGCAGGACATGATACGGCATCTGCCGTACTTGCTGTTCCGGCCGAAAATCCGAACTTTGCCTATCTGAGCAGCGGAACCTGGAGCCTGATGGGAGTCGAAACGGAAACCCCTATATTGACGGAAGATTCTTTTGAGAAAAACTTTACGAATGAAGGCGGTATCGAAGGTACAACACGTTTTCTCAAGAATATAACCGGCATGTGGCTTCTGGAACAGTGTCGTAAAGAATGGGAAAAAGAAGGACGCAAATATACATACGCCGAGATCATGAATATGGCAGCAAAGAATGACGGAGTGAAAACCTGTGTAAATCCGGATGACCCGCGTCTGGCGAATCCGGTAAGCATGACTAAAATGATTTCCCGGATTTGTGTGGAAAACGGAATGGTTCCTCCAACAACGGATGCCGAATATATACGCTGTATATTTGAAAGTCTTGTGCGTCGTTATGCGGAAGTAATAGATATGTTATCAGGTATGGTTTCTTTCCCGATAGAAAAACTTCATATAATTGGCGGAGGTTCTCAGAATGAGTTGATTAACCAGATGACGGCGAATGCCCTCGGTATTCCTGTAGTGGCCGGTCCAAGCGAAGCTACGGCTATTGGAAACTGTATGATGCAGGCAAAAGCGGCCGGTTTGGTAAAAGACCGCTGGGAGATAAGAAAAATGATAGCTAAGGCCTTTGCCGTAAAAACATTTATACCTGAAAAAAGTTGAGATTTTTTTAAATTGATATATAAACCCATTAAAATTGTAAATAACATGAACGATAGTATTATTCAGAAAGCGTATGAGGTAGCAAAAGAGCGTTATGCCGACTTAGGCGTTGACACGGAAAAAGCAATGGACAAATTGAAAAAAATATCAATTTCCCTGCATTGCTGGCAGACGGATGATGTGGGCGGATTTGAAAATCAGGGCGGTTCGCTGACCGGCGGTATTCAGGTAACGGGTAACTATCCCGGACGTGCGCGTAGCGTTGATGAAGTGCGCGCTGATATAACGAAAGCAACATCATTGATTCCGGGTACACACCGCTTGAATCTTCATGAGATATACGGAGATTTCGGAGGGAAAATAGTGGATCGTGATCAGGTAGAACCTAAACACTTTCAGAGCTGGATGGAATGGGCAAAGGAAAATAATATGAAGCTGGATTTTAATTCAACCTCTTTCTCCCATCCGAAGAGTGGAAACCTTACGCTGGCAAGTCCGGATAAGGGAATCCGTGATTTCTGGATCGAACATACCAAACGCTGCCGTAAAGTAAGTGAAGCTATGGGTAAATTCCAGGGAGATCCCTGTATTATGAATCTTTGGATACATGACGGAAGCAAGGAAGTTCCGGCTAACCGCCTGAAATATCGCCGGATACTGGAACAGTCGCTGGACGAGATCTTTACGACCAAATATAGAAATATGAAGGACTGTATCGAAGCTAAACTGTTCGGTATCGGTCTTGAAAGCTATACGGTCGGTTCCTATGATTTTTATCTCGGATACGGAGCGAAAAAAGGTAAAATCGTGACGCTTGACACGGGACACTTCCATCTGACGGAGAGCGTGGCGGATAAAATCTCCTGCCTGTTACTGTTTACTCCTGAAATCATGTTGCACGTCAGCCGTCCGATCCGCTGGGACAGTGACCATGTCGTAATTATTAATGATGACCTGTTGGATCTTACGCGTGAGATCATTCGTTGTGACGCACTGGATCGCGTACATATTGGATTGGATTATTTTGACGCATCCATTAACCGTATCGGCGCTTATGTGATCGGAACACGCTCTACACAGAAAGCGTTGCTGATGGCGCTGCTTGAGCCGCAGAAAAAACTGCAGCAATACGAAGCGAAAGACAAGTTATTCCAGCGTCTGGCTTTACAGGAAGAATTGAAAAATATGCCATGGGGCGCCGTATGGGATATGTTCTGTATGCAGAACGGTGTACTTGTCGGTGACAGTTACATCGAAGAGATTGAAAAATACGAGAAGGCGGTAACTTCAAAACGTAAATGAATATAAGAGATTTGTTACAATCGCCTGTTTGAATGGGTGATTGTAACGAATCTTATTATTTTCTCATATAACAGGATAAAAATGAATACATTAATCGGACTATTAATCATAGCAGTCGGTAGTTTCGGGCAGTCCAGTTCGTATGTGCCTATCAATAAAGTAAAAAACTGGTCGTGGGAAAGTTTCTGGCTGGCACAGGGTATTTTTGCCTGGCTTGTTTTTCCTTTTCTGGGTTCGTTGCTTGGGATTCCGAAAGATAGCAGTTTGTTTGAATTATGGGCTTCAGGCGGAGCTTTATTGTCAATAATCTTTGGAATGTTGTGGGGTATAGGCGGTTTAACGTTTGGCTTAAGTATGCGTTATTTAGGAATTGCATTAGGCCAATCTTTAGCATTAGGTACATGTTCCGCTTTTGGTACACTTGCAGTTGCTATACTTATAGATAAACAGGATTTATTGTCAGGGAATGGACTTCTTTTGTTGACAGGCGTTGGTATTGCTATAGCCGGTATTGCAATAATCGGTTATGCCGGAGCTTTAAAATCCCGCAATATGTCAGAGGAGGAAAAGAAAAAAGCGGTAAAGGATTTTGCTCTGAAAAAAGGATTGATTATAGCTTTATTGGCAGGTGTTATGAGCGCCTGTTTTAATTTAGGATTGAAATTTGGAGAACCGATAAAATCTGCCGCAATTGCAGCCGGTGTAGAACCTCTTTATGCAGGATTACCGATTATTTTTCTTGTTACTTTAGGAGGCTTTTTAGTTAATGCGGCATATTGTATTCAACAAAATATCAAAAATAAAACAGGAAAAGACTATTTTACAGTACCTGGAAATATTAAGCTGAATAATCTTTTATTCTGTGCCTTAGCCGGTTTTCTGTGGTATTTGCAGTTTTTCGGACTTGAAACCGGTAAGAGTTTTCTGACAGACAGTCCTGTTTTACTCGCTTTCTCATGGAGTATTTTGATGTCATTGAATGTATTATTCAGTAATGTATGGGGCATAATACTCAAGGAATGGAAAGGTGTAGGCAAAACGACTGTTTTTGTGCTTGTTGCAGGATTATTAGTTCTTATTTTGTCTATTGTAGTAATAGCAATGGCTAAACCACAAGAAGGTTAATTGTTAAATGTTTACAGTTTTTTTTTCTTCATAAATAATAAGGTTGGGAACAGGGGGATGAAATGTTTATGTTTATCCTCCTGTTTTTTTTGTATTGTATTTGATTTACACTACCTTTGTGCCATTCTTATCAAATAATAAAATGAAACTATTAGACACAAAATTAATGCATCCGGCGAATCAGCTGATCGTCGTAATCAGCCGCATTTACAACAGTGGATTGACAACTACTTCAGGAGGTAACATCTCTATTAAGGATGACAATGGAGATATCTGGATTACGCCGGCAGGTATAGACAAAGGCTCTCTTACCAGGAAAGATATTGTGTGTGTAAAGGCCGACGGCACTGTTGCAGGACAACACCGCCCTTCATCGGAATTTCCTTTTCACAAAGCAATCTATGAAATGCGTCCGCAGATGTCGGCTGTTATCCACGCACATCCGCCGGCATTGGTTGCTTTCAGCATAACACACCAAATCCCTAATACAAATATTATCCCGCAGGCTAAAAGTATATGCGGGAAAATCGGATTTGCACCGTATGATGTGCCGGGCAGTAAAGACCTGGGGGAAAAAATCGCCGGTGAATTTAAAAAGAATCCTGACTATAAGGCCGTCATTATGGAAAATCACGGAGTCGTTCTTTGCGGCGAGGATATGAAAGACGCCTATCAACGGTTTGAAACCCTTGAATTTTGTGCAAGAACGGTTATTAACGCTCAGATACTGGGTAAGCCGAATTATCTTACGGATAAGCAGATAGAACAGCATGACAAGGCCATCCCGACGGATTTCCCCTATTTTATGAACCCGACCCATCCGTCTGACGAACGGGATATCCGTGATCAGATTATAAAGATTATTCACCGCGCATGTGATCAGGGGCTGATGATCAGTTCATACGGAACGGTTTCCGTTCGTTGGAGAGGAAACGATTTCCTTGTCACCCCTCCGGGAATCCCGCGTTGGGATATGGAACATGAGAATATTGTACAGGTGAAAGACGGAAAGGTGGAAGCCGGTAAGATACCGAGCCGTTCGGTAGCTTTGCATCAGGAAATATATCAGAGTAATCCTAAAATCAATTCTATTATTCTGACGCAACCTCCCGGTATTATGGGCTTTTGTACTTCAGGAGTTAAATTTAATGTACGTACGATTCCGGAAAGCTGGATTTTTCTGAAAGATATTCCGAGTGTGCCGTTCGGCGTACAATATGAAGACAATAAAAAGGTTGCAGAATTATTAAAAACGAATCCGGCGGTGTTGCTGTCAAACGATTCGATCGTTGTAACAGGTGATGGACTGCTGAATACATTCGACCGCCTGGAAGTTGCCGAATTTAGCGCCAAATCACTGATCATGGGTATGAGTATCGGGAAACTTCAACCCATATCAGACGAAGAAGTAGAAGCGTTACGTGTAGCTTTCCATGTGGAATAGCTTATTGTAAAGAATCATATAAAGATACCCTGTTTGAACAGGCAAATGGAAAATTAGTAAATGCTTTAAATCAGTTGTATCCTGCCCCGAACTCATACGACACAATAGATAAAAGACGTTTGTCCGCTACATTCAGGCGAGGCGATTTAATGGAGTATCTGTCTTTATAAAGATTAAGCCGGGCCTGTCTGTTCAGGGGAAGTGACTGTCAAATTTTACCAATCCGTTTCAATTCCCAAAAACATTTTGCTGTCGCACGAATATCAGCTGCTGCATTATGCGCTTCTTCAAAAAAAGTTCTAAACAGCTTATAATGCAATTCCGACAATTTAGGCCATTTATAGCCATAAGGACCATTGATGGCACAAAAATTTGTTGTACTTTCCATTGTACAAATCTTCCTTTTATCTGGAACCGGATTTGTCATCCTGTTTCTTATAAATTCAGCGCCAACGATTTTTTCGTCAAAGGACATATTATGAGCGACAAGGCAGTTTGCCTGTTGAATAAGTTTGTCAAATTGTTGCAGGACATTCGTAATAGAATATCCCTCCTGTATTGCCCTCTCGGTTGTAATACCGTGAACCTTTGATACATCCGGAGGAATCGTAAAGCCTTCCGGTTTAATGATAAAATCTCCCGACGAGATTTCATTCCCCTCGCTGTCGTACAAAAGAAATGCTAACTGTACAAGTCTTGGCCAGTTTTTTACATCTGTAACCGGCGCTTTCCAGTTTTTTGGTAATCCTGTCGTTTCTGTGTCAAAAAATAAATACATAATTCTGATATCTAAAATTTTATAATTTTATTAATCCTTTTTTTCTCCGGCACAAAGATAAAAAGAATTTAGGATTTATCTAAGTTAGCACACTTTATTTTTTATTATACTTTCATTTTCAATACTGTATAACGAACGGTTGTGTTTGACTGCTTCTTTTGATGTGTTTGCATAGCAATAAACGCAATGATGCGGACAGGTATTATACATCCCTATATCTTTGCTGATTATACAGCCACATAATGTTCGCTGTCCTTTATCCTTTAATTTTTCAATGTCTACTGGTGGCAAGTTTGTTTCACTGCCAAACAGCGAGTTTTTTTCGGGCAGTTTACCATAATTCAGATAATAAATCAGATCCCTGTCATCGGAAAAAAGTCGTTTCATCAATTCGCCGTCTATGCAACAGTTATGTTCTATGCCAAATTGGTTTAAATCAATTTGTTCGGCGCAGGTAGCGAGCGAAAGATTCCGGTTTTTATTCCATTCCCGAAGTCCTGTTGCAAACTCATTCATCGTTTGCGGTGTAAATTCCCGATAATAGATATGCAGGCGTTTAAGATTGTTTTCCACTTTTTTGTAAATGTTACCCATGTCGGCAAAGCTGAAAACCAATTTTTCGGTGTATCCGTCCAGTTGATTCCCGATACGTTTTACTTTTTGTAACAATTCATCAACTCCGATTTTATCAGTCAGAATAAGCGGGTCGAAACGCCAAATAACTTTTCCGTTGCCGATTTTTTCGGATAATTCTTTGAACGTCTTTATTCGCGTTTCTATCGAAGGAACATTCGGTTCAAATTGCTCGTTGTCGTAATCGTTGAGCGTAAATTGAAAATAATAATGAATGCCACGCTCGTCCAATTCGTGAAGATACGGGATAAGCGGCTGGGGGTTTTTCGACCAGAATACAATTGCTTTTGTATTTTTGAACGAAACACAGCGATTCAGCGAGAAAAAAAGTTAAAGTATAAAGAATTGGAAATAAAAGAGATATAAGATTAGGAAAAATAAATATTTCCGGCTAATTTTGCAGGCAAGAACACAAAGAAGGGGCA
>JAISCL010000235.1 GCA_031265585.1 Tannerella sp.
ATGTTTGCCGAAAAACCGTCCGACTATCATGAAGATTCCTGCGCCGTGCTGGGCAGCCTGCAGGAGTTGCCGATGGTGAAAGGCAAGACGCGCCTGCATGTGCTGGTGATGTTCACCCCGCAGTTCCATCATGTGGCGCCAAGCAAGTTCTCGGAGGAATATTCGTGGAAATACGGCGGACTGCTGGTCGGCTTCGACCCGGTGGCCGTTGATTCGGTAGGTTTGCGCATCATCGAGGCCAAACGCCGGGAGTATTTCAAGGAAGACCGTCCGCTGAATCCGCCGGCCAAACATATCGCTGTCGCCGATACGCGCTACCACCTGGGAACGTCCGACCCGTCGAAAATAGAACTTGTCAAGCTGGGTTGGGACGAGGACAGCTATGTATAACCGTCTTTTAGCGCACAGATGACGCAGATTTGAAGGATTTTCGCAGATTATCTGCGTTCATCCTTTTTAATCTGCGTCATCTGTGTGTTTATTTATGAACGTGGTAAATACTGATTTTATAAAATTCCGTTTGCGGCGGTTTGTTTCTGCCGTGAAGGATATTCCGCCGCTTTATATGGTAATAATCGTTATCCTGCTGGCAGCGGGAGGATTTGCGCTGTTTGCCTTTACGGATACGGAGAAAGGCGGACTGATCGCGGGCGGATGCTGGGTTTTCATCCTGTTATATATTCATTTCCGGCGGAAAGACTATCATTTTGTGTATCTTGTGGAAGAACGTCCGTGGCGGGTGTTTGCCGTCGATTATCTGTTGCTGTCGCTTCCCATTTTGTTGATGGAAATACTGCAGGGCTTCCTGCCGATTGCGCTGGCAATCGTTGCGGGATGTGTGCTGGTCGGGCGAATCAGACAGCCCCATATCCGAGCAAGACATTTTCCCGTCCCGCGTTTGATTCCGGTGGAAGCGTTTGAAATACGGGCGGGATTCCGCAGGTATGGCGGCCTGTTTTCGGTGTTTTATGTGATTGCGTATGCGGCGTTGTGGTTGCCGTATGTTTCGTTTGCAGCGCTTTGGTTTTGCGTCCTTTTCCTGTCCGACTTCCTGAAAGACTGTGAGCCGGTAGCCCTGCTGTGCAGCCGCGAACTTGCTGTCCGGCGCTTTCTCCGACGGAAACTGTTCGTCAACCTGCGATTGCTCGCCCTGTCGACAGCGCCCGTCTGTTTAGTTTATGCGCTTATACATCCCGGTGGCTGGTGGCTGGCGTGCGGTTTTTTTATCCTGTTACTCTGTAATGCTGCACTGTTTATCCTGATAAAATATGCTTACTACCGTCCGGGCGGGAAGGTGACCGCCGGACAGATTCCGATCATTTTCTCCGCGCTGGGTATGCTGATACCCGTGCTCGCACCGTTCACGGCGGCGTGCCTGTTGCGGTATTATCCGCTTGCAATTCGTAACCTGACACCCTGGCTGTATGCTTATCATTGAGAATCTTCGTGCTGGCTATGCGAAAGGAAACGAAGTGCTGAAAGGCGTCAACCTCTCCCTTGCGACGGGTATGATACATGGCCTTGTCGGTCTGAACGGCGCGGGGAAGACGACGTTCCTGAATGTCCTTTATCAGTTCATGCGTCCGTCGGAAGGACAGATGCGCTACAACGATGCGCCCCTGCGGCGACAGGATCTGGCGTACCTGGAAACCGAAAACTATTTTTATCCGTACATGACAGGGCACGAATATCTTCAACTTTTCCCGTCCGGGCGGAATGGTTTTGACGTGGCCGGATGGCAGCGGCTGTTCGCGCTGCCGCTGAACGAAGTGACGGAAAGCTATTCTGCCGGGATGCGTAAAAAACTTGCGCTGATGGCGGTGTTTAAAACCGACAAGCCTGTTTTCATTCTGGACGAGCCTTTCAACGGGCTGGATCTGGAAAGCGTCCATCTGCTCACGATGCTGCTTGACCGGTTACGCGCCAAAGGAAAAACCGTGATTGTCACATCGCACATCTACGAATCGCTGACCGGCTGCTGCGATTTTATCCATTACCTGGACGGGGGTGTGATTGCCCGTTCGTATGCAAAAGATGAGTTCCCGCTGTTGCAGAAAGAGCTGCAATCGTTGATAGAACGACGCGCTTCGGGCTTGATTGGCGAGCTGCTTCGATAATTGAAAGTTAAAGATGATACCATTCGTTCCGGAACCGGGTCAGCGCTGCACACGCAATGTCGATGCGCGAAAGAAGCACCGCTGTCGGGTAAGTCCATGTCCGGGTTGCTTTGCTGTAAATGGCCCCGTGGTTTTGTGGCAACATTATCCCGAAATGTCCATTGGAACATTCATTGATTCCTCTCCGGAAGTTTCGGGAGACAGTCTGCCGCGGGTGAAGGCCTCCCGTAGCGTGCAGGAAGCCGGTACCCGCGAATAGCCGGCCTTTTTCCGGAAAGGAATCAATCAATGCACTAACGGAGGATGACATGTTAAATGATTGCTACTAACATGTCATCCTTACGGGATTTTCGGCCGTTATGGCCGCGCGATTGCTACCGATATTTCATCCCTCCGGGATTTGATTCGCCGATTATTTTAATGCGTATCGGGTGCCGTTTTGATTTCCTTTTTACCGGCAGACCATCCCTCCGGGATTTCATTACCCTGTTCAGACCTGAATACAGTACATTTTTTTAGCCTCTGCGCACGGGTAGAGTTTAAAACGCATAATATGCGCCCAGGCTTAATCCGTTGCCATCTATTGTGAATCCATACGCCCTGTCGTCTTCATTGAACCGGTCGAATCCGAGGAAGCCGACTTTGGCGATCAGGCTGATCTTTTCGGATAAATTTAAGGCGATGCCGGGTTTCAGGCCTGCGCTGAAGGTGTTTGTCCGGTCTGCTTCACCGGCTTTGTTTGAATAGAGGGAAAAACCGCCGTCTACAAACAGCCGAACCCGTTCGGTACGGTAAAATGAAAAACGGGCATACGGGGCAAACTCGAAGGTTTGCGTTGTAACCTTAATATCACGATCGTTCCGGGTATACCGATGGGTATATCCGAGGACGGTGCCGAAGGCCCACCGGTCGGAAATGGCAAAGCCCGCTTCCGGCAGAAAGGTGACCGTCGCCGTTTCCTCCGAATTTATGTCTTTGACCCAGGCGCTCAATGATCCTCCTGCGTACAGCTGTGCATTTACCGCCGGCGCTGCCGCACATATAACAAAAAACAGCAATAATAACTTTTTCATATAAATATATTTTAAAGGGTTATTTCATTTTGATAATCTCACTTCCGGCCAGCAGGAATGCACCGGTACCGTATACTTCCCAGCTGTCGGCATTAAAATTCTTGCGGGGGTCGGCTCCTATTGGCTGTACCCATCCTACCCGACCTTCTTCGTTTACGCATTTGTTAAGCGATATCCACGCCTTTTTCGCCGCAGGACGGCAGGTTTCCGCATCCAGAAGGCCTTCGTTTACGCCCCACGCCAGTGAATAGCAGAAGAATCCCGAACCGCTGACTTCCCCGCCCGGATAGGCTTCGGGATCCAGCAGGCTGGCGCGCCAGAGGCCGTCTTCCTGTTGCAGTTCCACGATGCGCGTACACATCTCCCGGTACAACTGTTCGTAAAAGGGACGGCTTGACCAGTCTTTCGGCAGTTCCTTCAGGATGC
The DNA here is from genome assembly GCA_031265585.1 of Tannerella sp. Taxonomy (GTDB): domain Bacteria; phylum Bacteroidota; class Bacteroidia; order Bacteroidales; family Tannerellaceae; genus Tannerella. The sequence continues at coordinate 3,617 of JAISCL010000235.1, forward strand.
GCACCAGTCCGCCCAGCACCCAGCCGTTGCCGCGCGACCAGAAGATCCGCCGGCCATTGGCTTCGTAACGGTCCGTACTGTCTTCCTTGATCACATAATTGAGATCCCGTGCAAAAAGGTGTTCTTCCCTGTTGTACAGCAGATCGTAACATTCCTTATAATACAGATCGCTGTATTCAAGGAAACGGTTGTCGCCGGTCGTCCGGCTTAGCTTCGCCATCGTGGGAGGGCCCATAAACAGCGCGTCACACCACCACCATTTGATGACCTCGATGCCTCTTACGGGATAAGGTTCCGCGATGAATTTATTTAATGTATCTATCGTCGCCCGGAGCATTTCCGCCTGTTTGTCCTTCGCTGTGCGATAGAGGTCGATATAGGTCTGGGCGATCACATGATCGTCGGCGTGATACCAGCGGCGTCCCGGGAGCCACTGGTTGGAATCGCGCGCCATCGCCATCATTGCATCGTAGATCTTTTGCGATCCGGTCGTTTCCCACGCGGCGAACATCCCGGCATAATACGCACCGTTTGTCCAGTCGTACTGTTTATGTTTCGGATGCGCAATCTGCCATTCGGCCGCCTGCTCCATGACCCGCTTGATATACTTTCCGTTGAAATACATTGAATCTCCGTCTTTACTTCCCGAACAGGAGAGTAACATCAGCAATAATGCCGGTAATAAAAGTTTTTTTGCACTCATGACCATCAGAATTATAGAATTAATATTTTGCCGCTTTGATTATATTTTTGGGTATATCCGTATTATCCATCTTATGTGTAAAGAGTTCCTGACCGGCGCCAATGGCGAAGACCGGGACAAAATCCGCCGAATGTGACCCCGTCGACCAGCCGATTTTCGAGATCTCATTCATCACCTGCTTGGCTTTTGCGGCAAGCAGTGAATTGTCTGCATAGAGGTTGTGATCTTTTACGTCGCGCTTTTTAGCGATTGTTTCCTCGTAGGTATCGCGCAGCAGTTTTTCATGCTCCCAGCCGACGGGCACTTCCCGCCAGAAACCCATCGCGTCCGTCAGCAGGCCCTTTATTTCTTCCCACGACGCGAGGCCGTTCCGGGACTTGCACAGTTCGTTGATCCGTTCCGTAAGCAGGTCCTGCGATACCTTCTGATGCCGGAGCGCGTCGATGTTCAGGCTTCCCCGGCCGGCTGTGATACCGCCCGTTTCATGATCGGCCGTAATCACAATCAGGGTTTCCTTCGGATGTTTTTTATAAAACTCGAAGGCAACCTGTATCGCATCGTCCATATCCATCACTTCCTTTATCATCGCCGCCGCATCATTCGCATGACCGGCCCAGTCGATACGCCCGCCTTCGAGCATCAGGAAAAAACCTTTCCTGTTGTCTTTCATCAGCACCTCAATGGCTGCTTCGGTTATCTGTTTCAGCGTCAGGTCGTCTTCCGTACGGTCGATGGCGTATGGTATGGCTCCGGCCTCTTCCCAGTTTTTCTGGACGAGCAGCGCCTTTTTCGATTCACCCGCATTCGCCTTAAAATCGTCATATCCTTTGAAGATTGAATAGCCGGCCTGTCCGATCAGCGGGTAGATATCCGGGACGTCTGTTTTATCATACAGTTTGTCGCGGTTGTAAAGGCCTGCCCCGGCAAAAAAGTCGAATCCCGACGCCAGCAGATCCTGCGCAATTTCATAGTACATGCTGCGATTCTTTTGATGGCCGTAGAAGGCGGCCGGCGTCGCATGGTTAACCGGGACGGTCGAGGCGATCCCGACTTTCCGTCCGGCTTTTTTGGCTTTCTCGGCGATGGATTCCAGGCGTTCCAGTTCAGGGTCAATCCCGATATAGCCGTTATTGGTTTTCCGCCCTGTCGCCAGCGCCGTCCCCGCGGCCGCCGAATCGGTGATATCCGCATTTGCCGAAAACGTGGCAGCCATTGAAGCCACCGGGAAGCCGGTCATCAGCAGGGAAGCCGAACCCCGCCCGCCCTTCAGGGCCGACAGATAGACTTCCGTCACATTTACCTGGTTAATACCCATACCGTCACCGATAAAATAAAATACATACTTCGCCTGCCCGCAAACACATTGCAAACAAACAAGCATCATCACAAAAACTACGGAAACAAATTTTTTTTTCATTGTGTAATATTAATTAGATTTATAATTCTCCCGACCGGTAAAACGGCAACGGCCCATCATCGAGCATACATATTATTGAAGCCTGAATGGCCGGAAGGAAAGCCTTCGCCACCCGGTTGTCCTTGAAGACTGCATCGTAAACGGGACTCGCTATGTGCATGATCATTTTACATTTTAAATTACCGGCTGCAAAGATAACGCACATTTGCCGGAAATCCAGCGATTCGGGGCGGAATTATTTTATGAAAGAAAAAATAGCGCGGTTTGCGGCAGGCCGTGAGAAGATTAACGTATCGGGAGGGTATGGGATGTTGTCCGTCCTTTCCCGTTCAGGACAATCCGGTCGGCGGTAATCTCGACAATAGCGTACGCATTTTCCTTTTCCGTCTCAATCATCCCCTCTGTCGTTATGAACGGAATGTCTTCATGGAATCCGAAATCTCCCGGATGATGGTGGCCGCTGATGCCGGCTTTCACGCAGGGATAAGCGGCCAGGACAGCCGGGATCTCCCGGTCATTCAGCGCCGTCAGGCCGGGCGCCGCATAAAGGGGATGATGGGAGAAAACAATCACTTTCTCCTTTTTATGTTCAGCCGTTTCCAGTTCGTTTTTCAGCCACTCCAGCTGCTTTTTACTTACGCCGCCATTGTAACCGGCCCCGTTTTCGCGACCGGTTTTGCGAATCTGCTCCATCAGTTCTTCCGGTTTTCCGGCCGGCGGCGTTCCCACAACATTGGCACAGGAAGCGACCTCGTTCGTATTGAGCATGACAAACCGCCATCCTTCCCGGCGCGGGATGGTTTTGTGCATGCAGGCGATTGGAAGGTGTCCGGGACACTCCGGGAAGCCACTGTACGCTGTCAGTCGGTCGCCGGACGCTCCGCAAAGCCGTTCAATTCGTTGCGGGGCAGGGATTTTTCCCCCGGATGGCATCCGGGGAACTTTCCCCGTGTTTCACGGCGACAGCGTTTTCGTATTGCGGATAGTCGGAATAGGCGGTCGCCACGTCGCTCGGATTCCACACGACCTGCATTCCGGTTTCCCGCGCAACCGCCAGCACGCCGTTCATACGCGGAACCATAGCCGACACGCGCTCCGAAGCGGTCATGCACCAGCGGTAATTCCACATGTCGACAACAATAATCGCAGTCTTTGACGGATTCAAAACCATACGTTCCGTGATATATTTGCCCGAAACGGAATCATATTTCCGAACGGTAACCGGAAGCCTTTCCGCCTGTTCGCGGGCAAAAGCGCCGGATACGTTGACCGCACTTAAAATGATTGCAATATATAAAAACAAACATTGTTGTCCGCTAAAAGCGGGAAATTAAATTTAAGTCAAACCACAAGCCTTTACAGTTTGTTTTTCTTTTCAATTTCAAAAGTAAGCCCCCTGCATTTCGGGGAATAAAGAATTTTG
>JAISCL010000243.1 GCA_031265585.1 Tannerella sp.
GTCGTAATGTGCATTGATGATGGCTTTGGAGAGTTTCCCTTCTTCCCATGCCATATCCACATCGTAACCTCCACGGGCGCGAAGTCCTTCGACAGCGCCGGTTTTCCACTGTACGGGCAAGGCGGGAAGCAGCGAAATTTCTTCGTTGTGACTTTGTATTAGCATTTCGGCAATGCCCGCAGAGATACCCGGCACGCCCTGATTCCCTTCCATCGACGGCGTTACCCTGCTGTCTTCCGGCTGAGGATGTACGCTTACTTCCGTCAGCATTTTGTGCAAAATTGCGTATGCTTTTTCCGGTTCTTCGAGACGGGCGTACATGTTGATTTTCCATGCGCCGAACATTCCCAGGTAATGGAAGTCGCCCCGCCGTTCAAGCACTTTCTTAACGGCTGCCGTCAGCTCCGGCGACTTCTGCGGCGTTAAATCGTTATCCGGATACAGGCCGTACAGGTGCATCACATGCCGGTGTGTCGGTTCCGTTTCTTCAAAATCGTAAAACCATTCCTGCAGTTGCCCATGTTTCCCGATTTGATGCGGTGGCAGTTGCCGGAACGTCTGCAATAACTGTTCCCGCAAATCACTGTCGACTCCCAGCGTTTCGCTTGCCGCCATCATGTCGCGAAAAAGACGTTTAACGATTTGAATATCGCCCGCCGAGGCAAACGAAACGGCAACCGCCCGTCCCTGTTCGTCCCTGAAACTGTTTTCCGGAGAGGTGGACGGACAGGTTACCATGTAACCGCTTACAGGGTCTTTGACCAGAAAATCAAGACAAAATTCCGTAGCGCCTTTGAGCAGCGGATAGATTCGTTTCAGATATTCCGTATCGGGATTGAAAAGATAATGTTCGTAGAGATGCAGCATCAGCCAGGCGCCGCCCATGGGCCAGGTTGCGTGCTGGGGATTGCCATCGGTCGGGGCGGTGTTGAACCAGACATCCGTTCCGAGACAGGCGCACCATCCGCGGCATCCGAACAGTTCTTTCGCCGTGCGGGCGCCGGCCTGCGAAAGATTTTCGACAAACAGCATCAGCGATTCGTTGAGAACCGGCAAATGGGTATTTTCTATGCCATAGAAGTCAACCTGCAGGTTAAAATTAAGCGTCCATCGTCCCTGCCAGCGTCCATCCAGATCGTCGAGCCAGGGATTGTGATTGTTGAACGCCAGCGTCCCTTCCCGCGAACCGCAAAGCATGAGGTAACGCCCGTACTGAAAATAACGGGCTTCGTAAGCCGGGTCGATGGCTCCTTTGCGAATGGCGTCCATCGCCTGTGTTGTTGTGCCATTCGCATTGGGGTCGGCGCCGAGGTCGAGCTTGCAGGCGGCGAAAAGCGGACGGTAATCGTCGAGATGACGCTGTAAAAGTTCCGGATATGATCGTTTGGCCGCTTTGGAGAGATAGTCGCTGCAACGTTTTCGCTCGTCTGCCGAGACATCGTTCCAGTTCACCCAGTTGGTAGCTCCGGCAAGAATCAGCGTAACGGCGTCGGCGTCAGCGACCGTGAGTTTATCGGCGTCGGCAGTCAGCGTACCGCCTTCGTTGAGGATTTTCACTTTCGACTGCCATTTCATTTGCGGCGGGAGAATCGTCCACTTATACCCATAGTCGGCGCTGGTAGCGCCCTTCTTTTCGGAAATGGTTGTTCCTTCCATGATGATTTCGTTGCCTTCCACTCTGGTCACGGCGCTGGGCTGGATACTTGTCAGCCGGCTCGAAAAGTTGATTTTTCCTTTTCGGTCGGCGGTCAGCCGTATCACAATCACCTGATCGGGATAACTGGCAAAAACCCGACGCGAGTAGTTCACGCCATCCAGCTGATAGGAAACGTCAACTGTCGCATTGTCCATATCCAGCAAACGCTGATAACCGGTTGTTTTCGACAGTTCGTGTCCCGTATAATCCATATTCAGTCTCCCCATCGCCTGGTAAAACTGAACATGGCGGCCCGGATAACCCAGATTCCATGCTTCTTTATGCGCTTCGGCATACTTCTTGGCAAAAATCAGTTCGCGGACTTTCCTGAGAACTTCCGGACCGTCGGGGGGATTGGGATTGTACGGTCCGCCCGTCCAGAGCGTTTCGTCATTAAATGCGATCACTTCGTGACCAAGCGCCCCCGGAATCATGGCGGCAAAACGTCCTGTGCCAATCGGCAAACCTTCCCAGTACTTAGTGGCAGGCACGTCGTACTGCCATTTCATTGGAACTTGATTGACCGTTATCTCCGAACGGTCGCTACAGGATATAAAGCCTGCGATAACTGATAGTAATACTAAAATCTTTTTTTTCATGACTATTATTTATTGATTCAATTATATGTTTTTCTCTTTGTCTGGCGTCAGCAATTGCTTTTCATACTTGATAAATTGTTAATTGTTCAGTACCTCCATCCGGCATCCGGGCTGTTTCCCGGAAAACGCAATGCCCAGAAGGAGGATTTTTCCGGAATATTTGTTGTAATATCGACGCTCGTGTATCTGATTCATCGCTTCGTTGAGCAGAGTGTCGATTTTCTTTTTGGCGTGATATTTTACTTCGGCGACTACGGTCAGTCCGGGCTGTTCCCAGACAAGATCGGAATATCCGAGATTATTGGGTTCCTCTGCCCGTATCCTGAATCCAAGCATCTGCATCCATATCAGCATTAAAGAATGATAATAGAATTCTTTCGCAATGTGGAGCTTGGAAGGAACGGACGCAATCATTCTTTCGAGACTGCGTGCAAAACCGGCTTCGTCGCAGGCGCTTATATGCTGTTGCATCATTCGTCGCAATTCATCAATATACCGGGCGTCGGGATATTTGCCGTAGGCCTGTACCAGATGTGTCAGTAAAGATTTGCTGACTTCCATATTTGGGATGCCGAGTGTATATTCGGCGAATCCCTCAGGCGTCAGTTCCATTTTTTTGATGGTTAAATAACCTGTCTGAAACAGTAATGGCACTTCGCTGATATTTGCAGGGTCGTATTCTCTAAATACACTGCTGTCGACAACAACAGGATTAAATGCAATGTCCACACAGTTGCGACGCTGAATAAGATCAATCAGAAAAGTTGGCGTACCGGTGTTAAACCAGTAATTGTCGAATTTCCGGATTTGAAAGAAGTTCATTGTCGAAAAGGGATTGTAGATAGCCGTTTCTCCATCCCATGTATAACCGTTGTACCAGTATCGGATTTGCTCCAGTAAATATTCCCTCGTCATCTTCAAACGTTCGGCGGCACGGTCAATATATTCCGTAAAATTATTCTCCAGTTCTTCTTGAGTATATCCGCATATCGTTGCATATTCTTCACGCAGGGTAATATCCTGCGGATTGTTCAGCGCCGAAAAAATCGACAGTCCCGAAAATTTCGACACGCCGGTCAGGAATACAAATCGCAAATATTCATCGGAGCTTTTCATTATCTGATAAAAATCATGCACCTTTGTCCGAATGGCTGCCAAATGAGAATCGGCGAGATGGGCGGTAATCGGCTTGTCGTATTCGTCAATCAGGATGACTACGTCTTTGCCGGTTTTTTTATGCAATTCCTCTATCAAGTCGCTAAAACAATCAATCGCAGATTCGGCAATCAAGGTAATCCCATAACTTTGTGCATTTTTTTTCAGATGAAACGCCAAACTGTTCTCCATTTCTTCTGGTGTCGAATGGTTGATCCCCGCCCAGTCTATTTTGATAACCGGATACTGTTGCGACCATTCCCATTTGTCGTAAATATAGAGACCTTCGAAGAGGTTTTTCTGTCCTTTGAACAGGGCCTCAAGAGTGCTTACCAATAAAGACTTCCCAAACCGGCGTGGGCGTGAAAGAAAATAAATCCTTCCACCCGTAATCATCTTGTAGATGTCTTCGGTTTTGTCCACATACAGGCAGTTCCTGCTGCGTAATTTCTCAAACGACTGTGTATCTAACGCTAACTGTTGCATGACTTATTCTTTTTTTTGACTGTTATACAATTGTAAATCCGGATGCAAAGATAATTATTTTCATCTGCTTTGAAAGATTTATTTACATTCGCTTTCCTTCGAGGTGCCTTCGACGTGCCTTCGAGGTGCCTTCGACTAAGGTTCGACCGGAGGATAGCAAAAGCGGAGCGCTCTGTCCGAAGCGCATCCGCGTTGCTGAAGGACTATTCGCGTCTGAACGAAAGAGTGTCAGAGTTCCGCCGTCTTTTCCGTGATGTTGCCGGGCGTATCGGAGGCGAATACGTCGATCCGGTCGCCGGAAAGGTCGTCATTGGCTACCGTGGCCGTATAGGTCCACTCGTAGCCGATGGGGGCAGGCGTGGCAAAGCCTTCTTCGACGAGGGTGCCGTCGGGGTTAGTGATGACCACCTTTACTTCCCTGACGACAAAGTCGTCGGCCACTTCGATGCGAATCACGTCGCCGGGCTTGCCGTGATAGCCGGACAGGTCTATCATTTCAATGTCGGGCGCGTGGAGATAGTCGGCTACCGCCAGATTGCGAAACGTCTGACCGGGTTTCGTTTTCCCGGCATAGGCTTCGCTCAGCTCGGGGTCGGTCGCCACACCGCCGGCATACAGCACGGCGCGCTGGAATTTGCGCCGCTGCGCCAGTTGCGCTTCCGTCACTTTGTTACTTACTGCCGGCATTTTGGATACTACCGTTTTGCCTGCTAACTGGCGAAATACCAGCAAATCACCAATTTTCCCACTCATTCCATGGGTTACTACATTTCTTTTCTGTTTTGCCATAATAAAATCTTTTTAATTTTTCATACTCATGTTTTTATCCCGTTCGCAGTATAACGATCCGCTGTTGCCCTGTGCCGTCTCCGGTTTATTGGAGACGACACAGAGAGCCACAGGGATAATTTATTTACTCTTTTACTGCGTCCATCTTCGATGCTTCCGTAAGGATTGCGGTACGTATCGGGCGGATACAGATAGAGCGAAATCATGGGAACGCGTTTCATTGCTTCATCAATAATACATAAGTCCGTAAACGTCTATTTCGCAGATTGCCGTGTACGGATTCCTGAATGAATCTGGAAGTACAAGTTTGAGATAGCGTCCGCTAAGGGGTTCCGCAGCATCCAGCGTCAAAGTATGGTCGGCGCCGGAGGAAGCGTAAGCTCCTTCCGTTAGCATTGTCCAGTCGCCATCGGCGTCGGGACTGTCGCCAATAAAATACTGAAGCGTTTTGGTATCGCCGTTACTGCGCCGCTGAGTGACGATCCTGGCTATTTCCCGCGTTTCCTTCATGTCAATGACTGCCCAGTGGGGACATGCGACGTCGGGACCCCACTGCGAATGCCAGTACCTGTCGCTGTAATCTCCGTCAATCGCTTTATCCTTTCCACCGCCGTCGTCCGCTCTTTCATCGGATACTTCAATCGACCACCCGGACTTGTCGCATTTGTACAGTTCGGGGACGCTGACGCTTACAGTCTTTTCAATGGCACCGTAAGCTACCGTGACAGCGGTTATTCCCCTTGCGACAGCCGTTACCATCCCGTCCTTGTCGACAGTAGCGATACCGGGGTTTTCCGAACGCCATGTAAATGTAACATCCGATGCATTTTCGGGCACGGGATATGCCCATATCTGCCTCCTGTCTCCTATATACAGCATCACCGACGCCGTCGTCAGGCTTATATCCGTCAATGGAATAAACGTCCTGACCCTTACATCGATTTTTGTCCCGTCGCCGTCGAGGCTGACAGCAACGGACGAAATTCCTTCGCCGACAGCCTTCACCAGACCCGTCTGACTTACGCTGACAACTTCTTCGCTTTCGCTTGACCAGACGAAACTTTCGCCAACAGGACTGGCCGTAAGCTGTACCTCGTCACCAATGTACATGTCCAGTGAATTTTTATTCACATAAACATACTTTTCCAGCGCGTCCTTTTTGACTTCCCCGTCGCATCCCGCAAGGAAACAGCCCATAAGGGGGATGCAGATATACATAAAAAATCTTGCTTTCATTCCGATTTGCATATTAAAGATTAAACTTTTCCTTTTCTTTCTCATCAATTCTGACCCTCAACTCCTCCTTCACAGTGTTGGTATTGTTTCCCGACTTGTAGCTGTAGCTCAACAGGAAGGTTTTATAGAGATTGAACCCGTCATCTTCGACAAAGAAGACATTCGGGAAATCGGGATCGCCGTCCAGCTGTTCCACTTCGATGTTTTTGAAGGGAGAGATGCTTATCCTGCCGTCGCTGCCTATTGTCAGAACAATACAGGATCTGTTGATGATGTCGATATTGGACTGAAAACCGTCGTTACCCGCCATAATCCGCACGCTGTTCCTGCTGATCGGGTGCATTTGCTTTACGCCCATCACATTCACTCCGTTGAAACTTCCGCGACGGGTATAGTTCGTGGTTGTGGCCTGGGTAGCATACCTGTTTTTGATAAGCACCTGATACAGCACGTCGCTTTTCACGGGATTCACCTCATACGCCGAATAGGAATCTATTTTGAGCGGTATAAAGTAAACCGAATCAGGCGACAGACCGTCGGGACGCACGCGGATAGCCACTCTTCCGTCTCTTCCTCCTGCCGGAACAGTAAGGATATAACTGTCGATATCAAACTTGCCTGCGGGAAGATACTGCGCAAACTTGTCCGTCTCAACATCGAATCTGTCTTTGTTGTATTTGTTAAACGGTTCGACGTCCTGCATCAGCCTTACGCTGATATCCTTTTCGGTCGGATTTGAGCCTCCGCACGAAGCGGCGACATAACCAACCGATTCCGGTTCATCCAGATCGTGCACCACCTTAAAAACATTGTGGTCGTCGTCACTGACGAGGGCAAACACCACCTTGTACTGTTCCCTCTCAAAATACCTGTAATCGTCGCAGGAAACGTTCCCCAGCAGAAAAACAGATATCAATAATATATTCAAATATTTTTTCATCTCAAT
>JAISCL010000015.1 GCA_031265585.1 Tannerella sp.
TCTTACTGGTGGATTGGCCCCGATTCGACGAAAATCCTGTGTTATGCGAAGTGGCCTTATATTTGTGACTGCTGTGCAGGGCGTTCGCGTGGTCGAAAACGGCCCTGTTCGCGCCTGCGTTGAGACCGTCAAGACGTGGGGCCGTTCGCGCTTCATCATCCTTCGTCCGGCAGTGTGTCGAACTTTTTGTCGACGCTGTTATACCGTTTCCATAACTTCAGATACACTTCGTATACACTCCGTATACACTTCAGATATACTCATTCCATACTCCAAACAAAAAGGGCAAACCCTCTGCAGAGCCTGCCCTTTTCCTTCTTTCCGTGAATGCTTATAACTCGCGTTCCTCATGCGTTATATTACCGGGCGTGTCGGACACGAAGATCTCTATCCGGTCGCCTTCCGGACTTTCGTTGACCCGTGTGGCGACGTAAGTCCATTCATATCCGATCGCATCCGTCTGTGCAGCGCCTTCCTCTACGAGAGAGCCGTCGGCATTGGTAATCCTGACCCTGACTTCCCGTACTGCAAAATCATCGTATACGCGCACCTGTATCGTGTCGCCGACCCTGCCTGCATAATTCGACAGGTCGACGCGGTCGATCACGGGCGCATTGAGGAAATCGGCAACAGCCACATTGAATGCCGACCGGCCGGCTTTGGCCTTTTGCTGATAGTCCGCTTTCATCTCTACATCGGCAATAGCCGCTTTCCCGTACAGAATCCCCCGCTGGAAGCGGCGCTGAGACTCCTTCTGTTCCTCATTAAATTCACGCTGTCCCTGCGGGCGCATTCCCACAATCGTCTGTCCGCCACGCTGGCTGAAGACTAATGTGCCAACCGTCCCGCTCAATCCCTGGGTAACAACGTTTCTTATACTTTTTGCCATCTTTTATAAATTTAAAATTAGTATTGATTTTATTTCTCACTTCCCTGCTCCTGTTTCTGTCTCCTTTCTGTTGAGCAGGGTTCTAACTTCCTTATTTTATCCCCTGTCTGTGCCGGGGCTTTTAATTACTCGATCCGTTTACATACGCATGTAATTTCAGAACTCCGTTAGTTAATCAGTCCGTGTATGAACCCCAGAATGTTAGTTCGCAGATGTTAATGAATTGCTGACCTGTGTTTGTATCGTTGATGACCCATCGCAGATAGCGGAAGCCTTCGGTTACACCTTCATTGATGTCGAAATCATAGCCGTTTGTACTGTAATTGGCCACGTCTGTTTCCGACAGCGCCATGCCTGCAACGTATTTCGATTCGCCGGACGATAAAATCAATTTACAGGTTGCAATTTTTGTCCATCCGTCGTTTTTCCATGCGTCTGTTCCGTTGGCTGCTTCCCACGACGTCCAGTAAGCCATATTGGCTTCGCGGCTTCCGTCGCCGACTTCAGCAGTCAACTTCGGGTTGTTCGTTCCCCAAATTTCGAAATCGCAGGGCAATGCGGCCGAATAATTCGGGGAGCGAGGCCGGGATTTGATGTTAAACCGGCTGTAAACGGCTTTCCGTCCCATATCAATCGTGAAATAAAGCGGGAAAACAAGAAACGACGTACCTGCCCCGGGAACATACATTCCAATCGAATCGCCAAGTCTTCCGGGACACCAGTAATTAGCATCACCAGTAACCGGACCTCGTCCGTCATGTAGCACGGCAAAGCGCTGCGTTTCAGCATCATGACTTTCCCCTCTCCATAGCCAATTGTCTTCGTCGTAAAGGCTCCAGATATACGTTGAACCGACTCGACCGGGTAACTGTCGCTCTTCCAATGGAACAAGCGATGTTTCGTACGGCCGGGAATAATTATTCCACCTGTCGAACATCTCTACACGAAAATTCCGTTCCACTGCATCGAAAGGACGAAAAACCACTTTGCCGTCCCTTCCATTCGAAAAGTAGGTGTCAAACAGTGTCCATTCGCCGGAAACAACGGTATCGGGGACATAGAGCGAAAGGCCCATATCCTTGCCGTTTTTATTTTCCCAGCTGAAACTGACTCCTCCAAATGCAGGCATCGCTTCAATCGTCTCCCTCATCAGGTCGATGGGAGGCGTCAACGGCTGGATCGTTTGGGTGATGCCTTCCGAAAGATTTCCGCTTTTGTCGATGGCATAAATCGTAATTTCGTGAGCACCCGTATCGCCGAAGCCTTCCAGCTCGATCGAATTATCGGATGCATATTTTTCCATCAACTCGCTTTCTGCGGAATAGGAATAGGTAACTTTTGCGCCCAGCACATCGTTGTCGCCCGGCAAAGTATAAGAAATAATCGCCCCTCCGTTGATATTTTCAATCTGCACATTACTTACAGGCCCGGGGGCAATATCATCTTTCGGGTCGCTCCAGTCGGCAGGAGAAGAGCAGGAAAACATCATCCCCCCAATCACCACCATAAACAGAAAAACCTGTTTCTTTAAAATATTTGTAATCATATCTTTTAATTTTTAATTCTTAATTCTTAATTTCCCCATCCTGGGCTTTGCAGCAGATTCAGGTTATAAATCAGTGTTTGCGTCCTGACGGGAAAGAAATAATCTTTCTTCTCGAACCGGGGTTGATAGAGCGCCGTTTCGACGTAAAAATCTGCGGCGCTTACACCCGATATGTCTAATCCGCGAATGGGGCGGTTAATGTATTCTTCGGCAAGTTTCCAGCGGCGTAAATCCCAGAAGCGTGCGCCTTCGAAGGCAAGCTCGTTCAGGCGTTCGCGGCGGATGATGTCGCGCATCCCGTCTTGGGTCAACGGTTTGTTCTTTTTGTCCGCTACGGCATGTTCGTTCCATGTTTTTACAACGCCTTCAAGTCCCGTTCGTGCCCTGACAAGGTCGATATACTCGTATACCTGAGCGTCGGGAGCTTCTTTCAACTCGTTAAGCGCTTCCGAATACAGCAGGTACAGACCGCCGAGCCGGATGATGGGAAAAGCATAATTAATTGCTGTGTAACTACCGCCGGCATCAGGAACCGAACTGCGGTAATGCAGCATTTTTTTCGCGAAGTATCCGGTGAGCGACGAACGCTCGGGCACACTCCATCCGTTCAGTTGATCCTTTTTCATCTCTGTTACCCACATGTAGTTTGTGTTGGTGGAATTATCCTGTGTAATGCGACTGTTGCCGAAAAGTGTTCCTCCGTCAAAACCGATGGCGCCATAGAAGCGAGGCTCACGATTGAAATGCAACTGAATCGTTTGATAACCTTGCCGGATATACTGTTTATGGTCTGCCTCGGCTGTCCGCAGTTGCCAGACGTTCCTTCCAAACCATTCGACGTCGTCCTCGATGGGTAATCCGTTGTCGGTATAAAACTGTTCAACAATTTGAAGCGCAGGCGCATAATTATGATACGTAGCGCCGCTGGTATGATTAGCAGTATAATATGGACTGCACATGCGCTGCAAGTTCGTATTGTTATTGATACGCGAATTGCCCCAGATGATTTCACGGTTCCATGGCTCTGTGGCGGCACCGCGAACCTGCATGGCGAGTTTTGTTTCGTCGCTGAGCGAGGCGCCGGCAGGATAGGCGGTTTGGAAGTCATAAAGGTCATAGCCCGCTTCACGTGCGACGTCTATCGCTGCTTTCAACGCGGTCGCCGCACGTTCCCATTTTGCTTTTTCCTGCGACTTGTCCTGCGGAAACAGTTGTATGCCGCGATTGTCCCTGTAATCGACATAATCTTCGTTGCAGTTGAACAGCGGACTTGCGGCAAGGGTCAACAGTTCCGCCTTCAGTGCAAGGGCGATGCAACGGTCGGGAAGTCCCTGATCCATAGTAGGCTCTTCGACGGTCAGGGGCAATAATGCGGCTGCCCCGTCGAGAAGCGAGGCGATGTAGTTCACGCATGAATCTACCGGCTCGCGGTGTTGCTGTACTACGTCGGCATTGTCGTCTATTGCGTTATTTTCCCGGATCAGGGGGATCGGCCCGTATTGACGGAAAAGCCAGTAATGCAAATAAGCTTTCAGGAACAGCACCTCGCCAATCCATTTGTTTCTTTCATAATCCTTCAAGTCGAACGGCTTGTCTATGTTTTCCAAAAAGATATTGCAGTCTGAAATGCCTGTCCACAATGGCCTTGCGACATTTGTCTGTGAATTGCGCTGACTTGCCCAATAATTGGCAAGAGGATTGACCGTGCCCTGTTCGCCGGCTATGATCCCCCGCAATATAGTGGACGCTCCAGCGACAATCTGTGGAATCCATATTTCATCCCCGCCCAGCATCGCCGGGTCAACTGTCATATTTCCCACATCAGGCATGAACGAGAGACACCCGTATTTGTAGTTTTGTGCTTCCGTACGGGTACGGAATGCATGTTCGATGGTAGGGATATTATCCGGTACGACATCGAGGTAATCGCATGAAAACAGGCTCAATCCCAGGAAGGGAAGTATAAAGTACAGGAAAAGACTCCTGCATTTTCCCTTTTCCGTCATCATTTGCTTTATTCTATTTTTCATTGTATATTCTGTTTTAATAGTTACTGATTTCAAAATGAAAGATTTATTCCTACATTCAACACTCTTTGCAGAGGATAATTAAGTCCGTTGCCGCCAAGCTCCACATCCCACAGCTTAAATTTACTGAAAAGCAGCAGGTTGGTTCCGCTTGCATAAATCCTGAAAGACGACAGTTTGAGCTTTGACGCCAGTTTTGCAGGCATTGAATAGCCAAGCTCCATACTTTTGAGGCGAAGAAAATCGCCGTTGTACATATACCACGTGCTGCGTTGCGTATTGTTCGACAACGTAACATCCGTCAGGCGGGGCCAAAGTGCGTAGGGATTCTGAGACTGTTCCGTCCAGTAGTCGTCTGCTATGAATTTTGCCAGGCCACCTTCATAGTCTATGCCGTCAACAGTGCTCCGTATAAACGGGTTCATATCTCCCGGACTGATAAAGAACGTATTTCGTGCCGAGCCTGAAAAGAAGAATGAAAAATCGACATTTTTATATCCTGCCGAAAGTCCGAAGCCATAGTTTATTTCAGGGGTTTCGGGATAGCCGATGGGCACCTGATCCAGTTCGTCTATTACATTGTCGCCGTTCATATCTTTGTATTTGATATCTCCCGCCTCGTAGCGCGAAAAATTCTGACGGGCAGAGTTCGCCACGTCGTTTGCATCAATGAAAAGACGTTC
>JAISCL010000291.1 GCA_031265585.1 Tannerella sp.
ATTGACGCCGGCATCCGCAGTCTGATAGACCGGCGGCGTCAAAACAGGCTTGAATCCTTTCGGGACATTGTCAAAGCGAAACCATCCGGCATTTTCGGTAGCATGAACAAAGGTCTGCAGGCGTGCGCCGCTGTTCCACCGCACTTCACAGACAGCGCTGTGCAGGTAGAGCCTCACTGAACCGGCTTTCCCCATCGTCTTCAGGTCGAACTCCAACGCGCCGCCGGGTATCTTCGACGGGAAGGCGGACGTGTCGTAAGGCAGGTCGTAGCGCAACTGCACGGGACGGTAATCCTTCTTTAACACCTGCGATTCAACCCATTTAAAGTTGTACTTCGACAGCGAATCGCCGTTGATCATCGGACGCAAATCCCACAGTCCGACATGATCCAGCGACATCCGCAAAGCTTCGCCCTTTTGCCAGATGAGCGAACCGACAATGGCATTACCCAGAGGAACAGCTTCGTCCCAGCGGGTTGCCAGCGAACTAAACACCAGGTCATGCGGAGATGACGACAAACGAATGTCCTTCTCTCCGCATCCTGCAAAAACGGCCATGATGCCGCATATCAATCCAAAAACTTTCAATTTCTTTTTCATAAATAAATACCTTTTTTCATTGTTTATCAAATTATTTTGTGGTAGGAAATATGATGATCATATTCTTTATATCATTAGTTAGCAGCGCCATGCCATACGGATTCAATATCAGGTCGGACGAATCCCCGTCTATGCTGTCTATCGAATAAATGACATTCGCCGTATTGGCCGCTTCGGGATTTTGCAGGGTGGTTTCGTCCAGGCGAACGGAAAAGCATCTCAATCGCGTCCCGGTATCGGGAATCGGCCTTCGACATACTCCGGCACGGGTCCCATTTCGTATTTTGACGGGCCGTAGCGCAGGTCGGAAGCCATTATTTCGTCCCATGTAACCGTTTTGCCCGAATAGGCAGATTCGCGTCCCATCACGGCAATCATCGACGAATATGCCAGATCTTCTCCCTGGTTGATCGGTTTATTCAGCCGTATGGATTCAACCAGATGGACATGTTCCTGTTCGTAGGGATTTTTAACGGGATTGTTTTCATAATCGGATTTCCAGAGAATGTTTCCATCCCTGTCCACAATCCGGCTATCCCCCCAGTCGTTTAAGATTACAATTCCCTTCGTGCCGTAAATTTTTTCGCTTATCTCATTGGTACAGCCATTAATCTGGCGGTTGGTCGCCAGCATTGTCTTGTTGTCCGCATACACGTATTCCATACTGAAAAAGTCGTACATGTCGCCCGTCGAACGCCTTGCGCAGCCGCCGTAACCTGTAACCGACACCGGACGCTGTCCGAGAAACCAGGTAATAATATCGATATTGTGAATCACATACCCCAGCGGAATGTCGCCCATCAGCCAGTTGATATTGTACCAGTTGCGCAGGCAATATTCCATATCGCTCCATTCGGGAAGCCGTTTCTTAAACCATGACGCTCCGCCGTCCCAGCGTGCGGTAGCATGGGTAATATCGCCAATCATGCCGTTGTGCACCTGTAGGTATGCGTCCCAGTAGGTGCGGTTATGACGGCGCTGCATACCGGCAACGACAGAAAGTCCTTTCGACTTTGCCGTTTTTGAAGCGGCAATCAGGGTGCGCGCGCCGACGGGGTCTATGGCGCCCGGCTTTTCCACGAAAACATGTTTTCCGGCGTCGATGGCCGCACGGAAATATTCGGGGAAGAAATGCGGCGGCGTACAGAGAAGGACAACGTCAACTTCGGGCATGTCGAGCGCTTTGCGCCATGCATCAAAGCCGGTGAAACAGTTTTTGTCGGGCACTTCGACGCCGGCATTTTCTTTCAATAACTTCCGGCAACTGTCCTGTTTTTCAGGAAATACATCTGCCAGCGCTACGAGCGAAAGGTTGGGCCCTGCCTGCAAAAACTGCATAGCGGCTCCCGTTCCCCTGTCGCCGTTGCCAATCAGGGCGGCTTTGAGCGGTTTGCCGTCGGGCGCTTCATTTACAAAAGAAAACATGCCGGCGTCTTCCGGTGTTACCGGTTTCGCTTTGGCCTCGCCGGCTTCTGCGCATGACGTCAGCGATGCGGTTGATGCCATTCCCAAGGGTATGCCTGCCCCTGCCAGTACTGAACTTGTTAAGAAATTTCTTCGATTCATATGCTAAAGATTTAAGTGAGTTAGTGTTTATAGTCCGGGCGCAGACTTGTTTTTTCGGCTGTCGGGAAATCGTCGGGGACGGCCTGTTTCACTTTTCCCGTTGCCGCCCATTCGCAGCCCCGTAGCAGCGTGACCTGGAATCCGGCGCACTGCATGGCCGTATTGTTTTCCAGCGTATTGCCCTCCCACGAATGTCCGAGCGTTGTGTGAAAGATACGCGCTTTTCCATAATTGACGATGAACAGCAGCGGCTCCTCACGCCCCGAACCGCCGTATTTCTCTTTGTCTGAATAAGCCGAATACAGCACGTTGAGCTTTCCGGGGCCTCTCAGGCGGTCGTATAGTTCGTCGCCTGCATGCTTCCACTTTTCGGGAAGCCCCTTCATAATCGGATGCTTCCGGTCGCGGGTATTCATCACAAACTCATGCTGTGCACCATGCGAACCAGCCATACCAGACGAAAAGTCTTCCACCCATTTCCCGTTTTCCAGATAGACCCAGGGGCCGTTTTTCTCATCTCGCCCGTTCCATCCGCCCAGTCCGATGATTTGATTATACGCCTCCCACTGCGGAAAAGGGGCGCTGGCGGCATGGTAAACAACTATCCCTCCGCCGTTTTTGGCGTATTCCACAAACCGGCGTTGTGTTTCCGCAGGCCATTCATCGCCATTGTAATCGAGCACGACCAACTGGTATGGCTTGAAATCGGGAAGAAAATCGCTCATCGAATCACCTTCGGGAGGCGAAACGGCTACATCGACGGTAAACAATCCCGAATTTTCGAGGATTTGTTTCAGCGCCACATGGCTCACTTTCCAGTTGTGATTGTTCTGTCCGGTCACAATCAGGGTTTTAATAGAACCGGCGCTTGCTCCCGACGAAAAACCGAACAGGAGAAGAATAAACAGGCAGTAGCAAATTATTGCTTTGGGTTTTAACATATCATTTTTATTTTTACGTGATTACAGATAGCTCTATCGTATGGTTTTTCTATTCCAAAGGAAAACGTTTTCGGAACAAAAATAAAGATTTTTTTTTACAAACCAAGCCGTTTTTACAAAGAGAAAAAAAATCTTCGCGATGTCTTCTTTTTGAAATCTACTGCAAACTCTTCTGCTGCCTCGTTCAATTGTTCCGTATTCCAGCGTCCTTTGTGGACATGGACCCGGTGCCGGAGAGTTAGCGCCGCTCCTTTGTTTAGCAGGTATTTACCGCGCAGAAGAGTTGCCGGATTAAGATAGGTAAAGTCGTCTACCATTATTATATACCAGTCGTTGTTGCGCGGCGTGGCGGGATGCGACAGTATAGCTATTCCGTACTCCTGTCCGTTGATTGTGCCGTTTTGCTCGGCCGCCGTTGCTCCGTAAATGTCCATCACTCCGCTTGTTCGATTCCGGATGCTGTCGGGCTTTGTTGTTACCGTCGCCACTTCCTTCAATTCGTTGGAAAACCGAATGGCAAGGCCGGCATACCCTCCCCAGTCGGAAGCATTTTCCTCGCCCGGGATGGGAGTACGGTCGAGGAGCGCCTCTTCTTGTGCGGTGAATTGCTGCGTCCAATCCAGCCTATACGAACCGTCGCTTGCCGGAGCGGAAATTACAATCTCGCGCCGTTCGTGCAGCAGCGTCTTGTTTGTCTCGTTACGCAGACGATACCCCAGTTCTATCACGATTCGGGCGCTACCGTCGCGATTCGGTTCCCATTCCGGTGCTTCCCAGTAGGTCTCGCCCTGCGCACGTCCGTCCTGGTCCGTTTCCCAATAATTTACGCCATTGATATATTTCCACGAAAACCAGTGGGCGAGGTGCCAGGGATGGTCTGCCGGCTTGGGCAAGGTAAGCGACGGTCCGCCAACCGTGCAAAGCGGATCGAAATAAGGCTTCGAGGCGTCGGACATATCCGCATTGAAACGCCAGACGGTTTGCTCTCCATGCTTCAGGGCAATCCGACAATCAGACGTCTCCCAGTGAAAAGGCGAATCCACCTGTCCGGAACCCTGTAACCCACCGACAGCAAAACCGCCAACCAACAAACATAAAAGAATCATTTTATTCATAACAGTTCCATTTTTGATAGCCAACGCACAAAGATAACAAAATGTCGTATCCACACGTTTTTCCTATCAAAAATGTGTATATTTGCCGGAAAAGGATAGATATGGTTATCAGAAGAGAGAAACGACGACTTACTCAATTTACCCCTATACCTTGCCGATTATACGGACAAGTTTGTATAGTTATCTTTTCAGTTCTTCCATCATGGCGCGGCGCCTGAAATAAACGGACTTGAAATGCGTCAAAAGCGCATTGACTACTTCGTTCCCGCCGGGATATTCTTTCATTGTCTTCAAAACGTCGGCTACATACCGATAATGCTCTCTCCCCATATTTTTTTCGGCATAATCCATAATTTGTTTATGATAAAAGGCCAGCATCCGTTCCGGGTATTGCGGTTTCAAGTAGGATTCATATTCTCTCAATGAGCTATATTGCCCCAATAGAATATTTTTTTCAACATAATCCATTAATCTACCCCAATATTCTTCTTCAATATAAATTTGAGCCAACACAGGCCCTACTCCCCATCTTTTTTGTTTTGTTGCTTTGCGGAGGAAATTGTCCAAATAATTTGTCCATTCTTCGGTTGGGACAGCGGTTTTCAACGTATGATAATAATCCATACTCTCCCTGTCGGTAAAGAATAAATCTTCGGCTAATTCAATTATTTTTTCTTTGTTTTCCATCAATCGGTACACCGACAATTTTTCATCTTTCCAATCAGCTACCGTTCCCGGATGTTCTTTCTTTTTGGCAAGGCTTATTCCTTCATCAATTAAGGCAAGCGCTTTCTCGTATTGTTTTTCTGACGTCAATTCTTTCAGTCTGATTTTTCGGATTTCGGGGAGATGCAAATAGGATGAAATTACGTTTTCCACTTCTTCTTTTTTGCCGGCATTTTCTAAAAATTTAATTTTAGCCATCACCAATGAGTGAGTACGAAAAGAATCCGATTCCTTTTTTAGCGCTTCATCAAGGATACGAATGCCATCGTCAAAGTTTGATGTTTTCAGGCTTATCAAAAAAAGCAATTCTTCCAAGTCTGTTAAATCATAATTATAAAAATTATTGTTTCCAAGCAGTTTGCTTATTTCGCCGGTCATTCTTTCCAGTAAGTCATTCGGCAAACCTGTTTCAATCATTCCGGCTATTAACTCTCCAGCCTCTCCGCATACACCACCTAAATCACCATCATAATCGTAATATCCTTCATACCCTTCCCCTATTTCTCTGATAATATGAAGCAAAATAGTTATGGCCTCTTCTTGGCAATTCAATTTTGTCAACGATTTAGCTCTTTCGATGTAAGCATCTAATTTATAAGCAATAAATTGTCCGGCATGACGAAAATCGTCGCCGTCATATGAGTCTTCAAAGCATTCTTGTATTCCTTTCTTGTAATTTACTTGAGAAGTTGTTCTCCTTTTAGGGTGAAAAAGAGATACCAATGCCTGATAGAAATCGGGATGCTTATCGGCATATTGAGCTAAAAAGGAGATTAGTTCCTCATTATTCGTATATTTCAAAATTTCAGTTACTTCCTCTTGCACAGGAGAAGTGGGTAAATTATTCG
>JAISCL010000355.1 GCA_031265585.1 Tannerella sp.
ACGTCCTGCCGGTCGCGCGTACCGTGCGGGTAGTGTTCCGTGCGATTGAGCGTCGCCTGCCAGTAGCCGACCAGATCGTCGCGGTTGGCTTTCAGTTTCTGACGCAGCAGACTGACCACCACGCCGCCCACGCCAATGGCGCCGGTCAGCAGCGGATTCGTCACGGCCAGCACTGCGCCGACGGAAGCGACCAGTCCCTGAAAGGCATCGCTCTGCATTACCTTTTCAGCGTCGAGTGCGAATTTCCGCACGTCTTCGTCCGATTCGATGACCCACACCTGCAGGTGCAGGCTGTCGGGGATCGTTTCACTTTGATAGAGTACCAGTCCCGCTTCGTCAAAGGTGAGGGTCTGGTTGTCCTTCACGCCGTTGATTTCGAGGCTGTGGCTTTGGGCAAATCGGTCGGTTTCCGACAGGACGCTATCCAGCAATTTTTGCCTGCGGGCACTGTCGTCCAGGTCAATCAGGTCTGCCAGGGTCAGCGGAAAGATGTATGGTTCAATCCCGACGGAATAGCCGGCTGCATGGCTGTAAATCCGCAGTTCCGCGCGATTGAACAGTCCGAGAAATCCTTCCCGGTTGTTGAAAACTTTGATTTTGTTGATTCTTGTGTAAAACATAGTAATTATAGTATTTAGTGAGTAATGAACAGTGAGGGCGGATCAGGCTGCAAGGCTGCAGGAGGTACTGAAAAGCGGAACGGACGCCGGGGCAGGGAAGAGTTGCTTCCGAGCCTCGTGCGTCCGTCTGAAAATCAGGAGATGCCGTATGACTTTTTGTTTTGAAAAAATATGTATCTTGACGCGCGTATGCGTTTCGCACACGATCAATAACGCGCGTAGCGTGTGCGCGTATATTATTAGTAGAGAGAGAGAGAGAGAGAGAGAGAGAGAGAGAGAGAGAGAGAGAGAGAGAGAGAGAGAGAACACAAAATATTCATAACAAACAAATTAAAAGGCATAAAAAAACCTAATGTCCTTCTATTTTTTGTTTCCTGTATGAATAATGTACTGTGTCTCATGTCCTTCTTTTATTAACCGTTCTTATTTTTTGGTCGGGGCAATGATAGAGTATTTTTTTTATTTATTGCAAGAAGATGAATCATAAAAAAACAAAAAAATAAAAACCGCCGCGAATCAGGAACTCCTGACCGGTAAAATTGCAAATCCAAATCATTAAGAATAATAAAAGTACAAACATTCCGCACCCTTCCTTTTCCGACAACTTCATGACTTGAACGGTCTGCAATATAGTTGACTCTTCAATTAAAAGGTTATATAGAATTTGCGGAAACGTCAAATTCGAAAAATAACGCAAGGGGCTTTCCATAATGCTTTGGGGGCCGAAAGATAAGACTTTTAATCATTTTATGAAAATATATTTTGATGCGTCAGCCCTGCCTTAAGTCACTTGTTTTTTTGATTTTACATCAGAAAATGCTATTTTTGCACGAAAATAAATTCACGAATATGAGATACTTTAATATTGCAGGCCCCTGCAACAGGGCAGAACATTATATGATAGAAGCCGCTACCCGCCTGAAAGGTGTAGAGCAACTGATTGACATGAAGCAGTATTTTGTGATTCATGCCGCACGCCAAAGCGGTAAAACCACCTACTTAAATGATTTGGCCGAACGGCTGAACGCATCCGGTAAGTATTACGCCCTGTACTGTTCGCTGGAATCCATGCAGGGCATTACAGATCCGAAGGCAGCGATCCCCGAGATTGTGAAAAAATTAGAGGAAGTACTCGCCCTGTCCGGTATTCCTCAGAAAAATAATTTTGCGAAAGATGCGGATTACAGTAATTTTACAAGCGTATTGAACATGTCGCTCACCCGGTTCTGCATGCTGCTGGACAAGCCATTAATCATCCTGTTCGATGAGGTGGACTGTTTAAGCGAAGGCGGACTGATTACCTTTCTCCGCCAGTTGCGCGAAGGCTATAATAACCGGATCCGATACCCTTTTGTACATTCCATCGCCCTGGTCGGCATGCGCAACATCCGCGACTACAAGGCGCAGGTACGTCCCGAAAGCCAGTCGCTCGGTTCCGCCAGCCCGTTTAATATCGTGACCAAAACCTATACCCTGAAAAACTTCACAAAAGAAGAAATCCGCCAACTCTATCAGCAGCACACCGATGAAACGGGACAGACCTTCGAGGAAGACGCCATTGAACTGGTCTGGCAACAGACGCAGGGACAGCCGTGGCTGGTGAACGCCGTTGCCCGCGAAGTGATTGTCGAGATGCTGCACTCCGACTATACACAGCCGGTCACCGCCGAACGGGTCGCAGAAGCCGTCCAAACCATCATCCTGCGCAGGGACACGCATATCGACAGTCTGCTCGAACGGCTGAAGGAAGAACGGGTCCGGAGAATCATCGAACCCATTATCATAGGCGAATTTGATTTCGATACCCTGTCCGACGACTTCCAGTACGTCAAGGATCTGGGATTAATCTCCGATACCCCGGAACGGATAGGCCCGTCCAACCCCATTTATGCCGAAGTCATCGCCCGCACATTAACCGACAGCATGCAGCAGCAACTGTTGCGGGACAGCAAAGAATACCGGCTACCCCGCTACCTGAAGGACGGACATATAGATATGGATTTCCTGATGCGCGACTTCCAGCAGTTCTGGCGTGAAAACAGCGCCATCTGGGGAGAACGTTTTAACTATAAGGAAGCCGCCCCACACCTGATCCTGATGGCTTTCCTGCAGCGTGTCATCAACGGCGGCGGGCAGATTATCCGCGATATGGGCGCAGGCACCGGACGCCTTGACCTGTGCCTGGTTTACGAAAGACAGAAATATCCGATAGAACTCAAGCTGTGGCGCGGGGAAAAGTCGCTGGAAAAAGGCATCAGGCAAACCCTCGGCTACATAGACGTGTACGGTGTGACCGAAGGCTGGCTCGCTCTTTTCAACCGGAAACCCGAACTTTCATGGGAGGAGAAAATCTACATGAACAGGCAGAGCGTCGATGGGAAAACCGTTACAGTCGTGGGACTGTAAATATACCCGGCGGATGGGGTGTAAAAAAGAAGAAATACAAATAGCGCGATGAAGACTTTTTTGGTATGTTTATGTTTATTGACAGCTTCTGCTGTAACCCTCTCCGCCCAGACGCTACGGGGTACGGTTCTTGACGCCGGGACGGGAGAGCCTGTCGCCTTTGCGAATGTGTATCTGGAGGGTACGACCTTCGGAACGGCGACTAACCCGGAAGGCGAATTTTCCATTTCCGTGAAGAATCGCATCAACACGCGGCTGATTGTCAGTTATACGGGATACGAAACCGTTGTCATTTCCAATCCTTTTGAAACGATGCCTGAAATTATTTATCTTACGGAGATGGAAAATAAATTGAGCGAAGTGGTTGTTACGGGCAAGTCGGCGTTTACCGAAAGGCAAAAAAGGAACGCTTTTTGCGAACAGTTTCTTGGCTCGTCGGTAGCGGGGAGCTTGTGCCGGATCCTTAACGAAGATGCCATACGCCTGGTTTACGACCCGGAAACCCGGCGGCTTCACGGTTATGCCGATGTCCCTGTCGAGATAGAAAACCGGCGCCTCGGATACCGGATACAGTGGGATCTTGTCGAATTTACGCTTTATCTGAAATCGCCCAAGTCACTGGACAGTAAGAATGTGGATTCCGTTTATATATTTGGCTTTCCTTTTTTTGAGGATGTGAAGAAATACGTCATCCAATATGAAACCCGGCGGCGGAAAATCTATGACATTTCTCAGCGGCGCTTCTTTAAACTGTTGGCGGACGGGACACTTGCGCAGTCCGATTTCAGACTGTTCGATGAGGTGAAAGCGGCGGGCGGCGTGCAGCCGTTGCCCGTCGACAGCATGTTTACATTGATAAACACCCCGTCCGATACGGCGGTCGCAGCGTTTGCGATGAATCCGGAAAAGAGGGACAGCACCGGTTCAATCGGAGTATTTGTGGCAAACGTTGTGGAAGTCCCGGCGGGAGCGAAAAGGTACATAGAACGCAGCAGTTTGTTTATGGGATCGGAAGTTCGCGATACACATTTTTATTCCAGGACATTATCAAAACTGTCTTTTACAGTCGACACTTTCCGTGTGGACAGATACGGAAATACCGATTTGAACGACATTCGGGGCTTGCGCGTAGGCGGCGTGATGGGAGACCAGAGGGTAGGAGATATGCTGCCGCTGGACTATTTGCCCGTTTACTG
>JAISCL010000016.1 GCA_031265585.1 Tannerella sp.
CCGAAAACATGCTCCGCTTACGGGTATTATCCATGAATAAACAGTGGTCGAAAGTCATTGATTTTCTCAAAATGCCACTGAGGAGCGCCGCTTAGTGGATGCGACAATTTGAATTGCACCCGTTTTTATTTTGTTTGTTGAAAAAATGATTTATATTTGCGGTCATGTTATGGAACACCTTTTGAATGTTGAGAAATGATGGTCGGTTCTAATGTAAAATATCTATCGCTGTTTGAGTTAATTAACACGTCTGTGTTGGTTAGTTCCGGATATTTCTTAGAAAGAAAGAGAAAGAGAGACGCGCAGGCGTATATATTAATGTGCAGGCGCACGTGTGCGCGTAACATACAAAAAAATGATCCCCAATGTACTCCAGCTTTATTTTTACCTGCCGACAGGTCGCTGTCCGGTATGATTTTCCGTGCCGGCAGGAAGCTGTTACGGACAGGCAGGAACTTGCTGCGAATCATTATTATACTCCGCGCGGGTTAAAATTGTGAGATGAAAAGCGAAAAAAAGTAAGCATCTTTGTGTCGTCAAACCCAATAAAAGATGCTTACAAAAATGCCATCCCATACGGGATTTTTAACCGGCATGGATGGGATTTGATTGCTACCGACATGGCATCCCGATGGGATTCTTGACCGGCATAGGATTTTTGATTGCTATGGGTGGGGGGCTAGCTGTTCAAAGAGGAGGATAAAATGGCGGGCCTGAGTTTCGCGGGAGAATTGTTTGATTTGGTCTTTGTCAGAGAGGTCTTCGTATGGGAGGCCTTTTTTCCAGCGGAGGTAATGGGTTTTTATAAATTCGCAGACTTCGTCTACGGAATGGGCCGACAGACCAGAACGGGTGCGGTGAATGATTTCTTCCAGGCATCCCTCGTCGCCGCGCACGCAGAGGATGGGTTTGCCGACGGCCAGCGACTCGAAGAATTTGGTGGTCATTACTCCTTTCGGGCCGTCGGCGCCGGATTTGTTCGTCAGCAACAGCAGGATCTCGCTTTCGTTCAGTATGCGGGGAATCTCTGTCGCGGGTACGTAATCGTAATAGCTCATGCAGGCATTCAGGCGGGCATATGGGATGGCGGCGCTGACGAGGATTTCTTTTGACTTTCCGTCGGTAAACCAGCGCACCTGAAACAGGCCAGGGGATATGACGCCTTCCTCCAGGAGCTTTTCAACGGCCCGGAAAAGGAGGTCGGGGTCACGCATGGCCGTACTCAGCAGACGGCCGGTGTAGGTGATATAAAACGTATCGCTTTTCATCTTGCCGGAGGAAGGGTAGAATACGTCCGGGTCATAGCCGTTGTATATCAAGTGCGTGTTTGCATTGTATTTTTTGAGGACCGATACGTGCCACGGCGAAACGGTGGTGATGCTGGCTGCTTCGCGCAGGATGGCGTTTCTTATGCGGAGATTCCGCGCCCGGAAGGCGGCGGCAATCAGCCGGTCAAGGCCGAAGATCTTCGGAAGGGAGCGGCGAATAAATTCGTTTCCCGTATACTGCTCAATGATGTCACGCAAGTCTACCAGCAGGGGAAGGCGCGTCGCGGCGGCCAGGCGGCGGGCGGCAGGCAGCGGAAAGGTGCGGAAGGCGCTGCAGAGGATAAGGTCGAAACGGCGCTGCCTTGCTGTTTCCAGCGCCTGGCGATACATCCGCCTGTCTTTATAGCCGAACAGGATATTACGCAGGAACGTCCACCCCCACTCTATTTTTCCGGCGAGGCCTTTCCGTCTGTAATAGCGGATGCGAGTAACTTCCGTGTCTCCGGCCAGGAAGGAAAACAGATCCCCATCGTCCACGTATTCCGTCACAACTACCGGACGCCAGCCGTTTTGTCCGAGGTATTTGCAGAGGTATCCCATGCGCGGGCCAAATGCTGGCGGGAACAGGTCGCAGAGGATAAGAACAGATCTCTGACTCATAAGAGGCTGTTTTCATGGCAACGGACGATCGCCCGAACGATTTTTCCGGAGGCATCGCCGTCGCCGTATTCGCTGATGCCGGTTTTTTCCGGTTTGTTGCCGAGACATTCGATGATCGCTTCCATCCGGAAGCCGGCGATCTGGTTCCAGCCGGCTTCAACGGTTTCAACCCATTCCGTCTCCTCACGCAGTGTAATACAGGGAGTACCATGGAAAAAGGCTTCCTTCTGCACTCCCCCCGAATCGGTCAATACCGTTTCGGCATTTTTCTCGAGCATTATCATGTCCAGATAGCTAACCGGATCGATCATCCGAAGCGCTTCACAGGAAGCGGCCGCCGCGTTCAGGCTATACTTGCGGAGGCAGCGTTCCGTACGCGGATGAAGCGGGAAAATAACCGGACAGGCAGATGTTGCGATTTCCACAAGCGCCCGGACAATCTGCGCCAGGCGCTCCGGGTCGTTCGTGTTTTCGGCGCGGTGAACAGTGCACAGGCGGTATTTCCGGGGCTGCAGCCCAAGGGCGAACAGGATGCCGGAGCGGTCTTCCGCGATCTTTCCAAAGGCCAGGGCTGCATCATACATCACGTCTCCCGTATGGAAAATGCCATCCGTGATTCCTTCCCGCGCCAGGTTCCGGACGGCCCGACAGGTCGGGCAAAAAAGCAGGGAAGCGATATGATCCGTAAGAATACGGTTTATCTCTTCCGGCATTTGCCGGTTGAAACTGCGCAGCCCCGCCTCGACATGCAATACGGGTATCTGCAACCGGGAAGCAGCCAAGGCGCCCGCCAGCGTGGACGTGGTATCGCCGTAGACGAGGACGCCGTCGGGACGACATTCGAGCAGAGCCTTTTCTATGCCGATCAGCATTTCCGCCAGCATTGCCGCATTACCGGACAGCCCTCCACAGTGCAGTTGCCAGTCCGGCGTTTTTATACCCAGTTCCGTCAGGAAAATGTCATTCATGTTCGGGTCGTAATGCTGTCCCGTGTGGAGGATGTATTCCCGGATTCCGTGCTTTCCATCCGCTGCGTTCTGCTTCCCGATCGCTTTGCTGATCATCGCCGCCTTTACGAACTGCGGCCTTGCGCCTATAACCGTTACTATTTTCATTCCGTTTTTATTCTCCCAGTTTACCGGTCAGCACAGCGTATAACCGGCGCAGGTACCCGCTCCGTTCGATTGCCGACGTGTTATGCCACAGGAGGGTCAGTTCGCCGTTCACATTCCGTGTGCTGCTTATCAGCCTCATGCAATATTCTTCCGCCCTGTCGCGGGTCAGATTCATGTATTTAACCTCGTTCAGCGTACTGTCCATAACCGTGAGGGGATGAAGCCGGAGGGCGGACAGCCGGCGCGTGACAGGATTTATGTACCGAACCGGCAAGGCCGTTCCCAGACGGAACCCGGCCACATCCGCATAGCCCATTGTATAATCGTCCGTTATGCCGGCTGCTTCCAGGTATTCCATGTCTTCCGGCTCGCGTGCGGTCAGAAAATGATGGCGGTTCTGCGTTATTTCCATTTCGAACGCTTCTTCCAGCCTCCTCTTTTCGGATAAGATCAGGGACGGTTCCTTTCCCGCCTGATAGCTACTGTGAAGGCCTACCTCCGCCCCGTACCGCCTGCACAGGGAAAACAGCGAGCGGATGTCTTTCCCACCCGGGTCATAACGGGGCCTGTCTTGCCTTGTTTTCCCGCCAGCCCTGAAGAAGAACAGCATCCGACAGCGTTCCTCTCCCGTGGCGCATTGCAGTTTCCGGTTCTGTTCCAGCATCCACGGAAACGTATAATACGGGTTTTCTTCCAGCGGGGCGTATTTTTCACGGACGGCAGCGACCGGATGCCGTCCCGACAGGATTTTACCGGCTACGCTTCGCCATGTGCGCCCTGTAAACGGGACATCTATATCGTGGGTCAGGTTTACCTTCCGTATAAACGGGACAAGCTCCTGCCGGGGAACTCCCGTGCTGCCGAGCCAGCCGCGGATCAGCCTTCCGTATTCGTCAACGACCGGACGGTCTATGAACCCCGCACGCCGCGGCAGGGATTCGCGACCGGGGAAACGCCCGTGCTCATCACGGATATCACGGTGCAGCACTTCTTCATAACGGCTTAACAGAAAGTAGGTGCTTGCGACAAGATCCGCATGAACGACAACCGTGTCCCCTACCCGCTCCACATCGGGAGTCCCGTATAAAAAAGGGACACCTTCAATATGGCCGGGAGGAATAGACGGCTTCGTTTTAGCCGTCCCGTAGCTGCCTTCTTCAAAAAAACCGGAAGGAATGATCACGACCTTATAATCCGGGAAGGAAGAGCTGTCGGATGTATATCCGACAAACCGGCTTACATCATCAGGCAAGTGCTCGCCTGTCATAAATCGAAGTATGTAGCGTGTTATTTCTGTCATCTGGCTCTTAACTTTATTTGTACCCGGTCTAAAAGGGTCGGTTTTCCGCGGCATATCCTGAAATAGGGCGTCTGTACAGCTCCAAATTCACGAAAAAAACGCTCTACCCCGGGAAGCATGGAGCCTTCGAAATCGAATTGACCGGTATACTGCGAAACATATTTGATCGCTTCCCATAAAACAAGACTGTGCGCTCCCGAAGAACGGAACGCCGGATCTCCGCCACCGGCGATATAATAAGCCGAGCTGTTCTGCCAGACAACAAATGCAACCGCATGTATGTTTCCATCCCGGTCTACACCGCCGAACAGCTCGCCCTGCCTGCGTTCACGCGCCGCGTTAACAAGCCTGCGAAACACCGCCGGACTTTGCTTATTACGCACATGCTGCCGCTCGAACGTCAGAGACTGTATTCTTATGAAATCATCCGTGTCAATGCCACGATGCACCGTTAGCTGCCGTTCTCCGGCCCTTTTCAGATTGCGCCTTGTCTGCCGGCTCATACGCGACAGGGTTTTATCGAAATCACCAATGGCATAAAGTATGTAGGTATAACGTGTCGTCTGTGTGTATCCCGCCCAGTAAAACGGCAGCCAGTCGGTAAATCCGTAGCTGAAGTTCTGCAGAAACGACCGGTAACGGCCCATTTGCTCAATGATACTCTTACAGGCAGCCTGACGCCGCTCAAGCACGGACAAATACCCGGCATCCTCCGTCCCAGCAGCAAACCATATCCCCATTGTCTGCGTATAATCCGGCATTGTGACGACATTTTTACAGGGTATATACAGTGGCATCGCAGCATATACCCTGCCTTTCTTTTCCAGCATCAAAACTTTCCAGTCATTGTTGCAGGCAGCATCCAGCCACCAGTCACGCGAAAAAACAGGAATGGAATCTTCTTTCGCGCATAATTTCCGATACAGATCTTTTGACATAACCTTTCTACAAGAAACGTATCTGGCAGGTTTTTTATTTCTTCAATGCCTCAAAAATCAGCCTTTCAAGTTCTTCGGCAAGCTCCGTGTTATCCTCCACACACTTTTTCGCCGCGTCGCGCCCCTGTCCGAGCTTCATATCCTGATAGCTGAACCAGGCCCCGCTTTTCTTCACAATGGCAAGTTCTACGCCAAGGTCTATGATCTCGCCCGAACGGGAGATCCCCTTGCCGAACATAATATCAAATTCCGTTTTACGGAACGGAGGAGCTACCTTATTCTTAACGACCTTTACACGCACCTGGTTCCCGAACACGGTATCACCGTCTTTCAACGAACCGATACGGCGAATGTCAACACGAACCGATGCGTAAAACTTCAGCGCATTTCCGCCGGTCGTCGTTTCGGGATTACCGAACACTACACCGATTTTATCCCTCAACTGGTTAATAAAGATACAGGTAGTTTTCGTCTTGCTGATTGCCGCAGTCAGCTTGCGCAAGGCCTGTGACATCAGTCGCGCCTGTAAACCCATCTTGCTGTCCCCCATATCTCCTTCAATCTCCGCTTTCGGAGTAAGCGCCGCCACAGAGTCTATCACTACAATATCCACCGCAGAAGAACGGATCAGCTGTTCGGCTATTTCCAGCGCCTGTTCTCCGTTATCCGGCTGCGAGATCCACAGGTTTTCGACGTCTACGCCCAGCTTGGCCGCATAAAAACGGTCAAACGCATGTTCCGCATCAATAAACGCGGCAATACCACCGGCCTTTTGCGCTTCAGCTATTGCATGAATGGCCAGTGTCGTCTTGCCGGAAGACTCCGGCCCGTAGATTTCAATCACACGTCCACGGGGATAACCGCCTACGCCCAGCGCCGCGTTCAGTCCGATTGAACCCGTCGGTATCACTTCTATGCTCTCAATCTGCTCGTCACCCAGCTTCATGATCGAGCCTTTCCCGTAACTCTTTTCTATCTTATCCATCGCCGCACGCAATGCTTTCAGCTTATCTACATTTACACCACCCTCTGCCGGGATGCTTTTTTCTTCTTTTTCCTTTGCCATAACGATTATTTTTTATGAATAACTATTTTTCAAATTCCAGGTCTTCGTTGAACACTTCATTCCAGGACAATCCCTGTTTATTTAATTCTTTCATGAACGGATCCGGGTCAAATTCTTCCAGATTCCAGACACCCGGCTTTTTCCATATTCCTTTTAAAAACATTTTTGCTCCGATCATGGCCGGAACGCCGGTTGTATAGCTCACGGCCTGGGCGCCTGTTTCCTTATAGGCTTCCCGGTGACTGCAGTTGTTATATACGTAGTAAGTCCGTTCTTTCCCGTCTTTCAAACCGCGGATCCGGCAGCCGATCGACGTTTCTCCCGTATAGTCTTCTCCGAGCGTTCCGGGGTCAGGCAGGACGGTTTTCAGAAACCGGATCGGGATAATTTCCATTCCTTCATATAAAACCGGCTTGATACCTGTCATACCGATATTTTGCATCACACGGAGATGAGTCAGGTATTCCCGACCGAACGTCATCCAGAAACGGGCGCGCCTGAGAGTCGAAAAGTTCTTTACCAGGCTCTCCAGTTCCTCATGGTACATCAGGTAAGATTCGCGGGCGCCAATAGCAGGATAAGTCAGGGATTTATGCACGGATAACGGTTCCGTTTCCATCCATTTTCCATCTTCATAATACTTCCCCTTCTGAGTGATCTCACGTATATTGATTTCCGGATTAAAGTTTGTTGCGAAGGCCTTATGATGATCTCCCCCGTTACAGTCAACGATGTCCAGGTAATGAATCTCATCAAAATGATGCTTTGCCGCATAAGCCGTAAAAACACTTGTCACACCCGGATCAAATCCGCTCCCGAGAATGGCTGTCAGGCCGGCTTTTTCAAAACGATCCTTGTATGCCCATTGCCAGCTATATTCATATTTCGCTTCATCCAACGGCTCATAGTTAGCCGTATCCAGATAGCTGACACCATAGGCCAGACAGGCGTCCATAACAGACAGATCCTGGTAAGGCAAGGCGAGATTCACGACCAGCTCCGGTTTAAACGCCTCAAACAGTTTCAATAATTCATCCACTTTATCCGCATCAACCTGAGCTGTCTGTACGGTTATATTCTTACTGTCCGCAGCAATCCTGTCACACTTGCTTTTCGTGCGGCTTGCCACCATGACAGTTATAAAAACATCAGCGTTCATTGCCATTTTTTTAACAGCCACAGTACTGACGCCTCCGGCGCCGATCACTAAAACTCGACTCATAACAATTTTACAATATTAAAAAGTTTTATTTAAACTGGCTGGCAAATATACGGTATTTTCCGAATATATTGACTGTTACCGGGTTTTTTTTCGGAATTATTTACCATTACCGTCATTTAAGGGAAAACATGTTTCTATCGTTTAATATATTTTTACCTTCGGACGAATAGAGATATTCCAAACGGTCTTTGTACCGTTCTTCTATTTTTCCACGTATCATTTTCAGGGAAGAATTGAGTAAATGATTCTGCTCCGTAAAAGGTTCCGGCAACACTGCGATTGCAGCCGGAAGCCAGCGTTCGGGATATTCGCCGGCATAAACTCCTCCGCTCCTGTATCGGTTAATGATTTCCTGAATTTTCTTAAGGGCCAGTTCTTTTGCCTCTCTCGTATCCCAGTCGAGACCGGGTCTGATACGTTCCACATACCGTTTCAGTTGTGCTTTTTCAGGAACAACAAGTGCTACGGTATACGGATCCTGATCATTATGCAGCAGCATCTGTTCCAGGTATTTCGTACCGTCACAAAGGCCTTCTTCAATCCCCTCCGGGCTGTACTTTTCACCGTCACTGCTAATCAGCAAACTCTTGAAACGTCCTGATACATACAGGAACCCATCCTTATCCAGATACCCCATATCGCCGGTATAAAGCCAGCCGTCACGCACGGTATCGGCAGTCGCCTCCGGATTTTTCCAGTAACCCAGCATTACGTTCTCACCCTTTATAACGATTTCCCCTTTTTCTCCAACCGGAAGTTCCTTTTCCTTCAAATCCAGAATCTTAAGCTCCAGATTTTTCACCAACACACCGGACGAACCCAGTTTATGTTTCCCCGGGGTATTGGAAGAAATAACGGGAGTCGCTTCCGATAACCCGTAGCCCTGAAACATCGGTATTCCGATTGCGTAAAAGAAACGCTGGAGTTCTATGTCAAGCAATGCGCCGCCACCTATAAAAAACTTCATCTTCCCCCCCATGGCGCCTCTTACTTTAGAGAAGAAAAGTTTATCATAGACCGCCAGCAGGATCCGCTTGTGAAGCATTGCAATTCCACCCTTATTATACCCTTCCTTATTGTATTCATAAGCTGTCTTTAATGCTTTCTGAAAAAACTTTTCCGTCCTCTTCCCTTTTTTCCGGATCGTACTTTCTATATTCTTTCTGAAATTCTTTGCCAGCGCCGGCACGCTCATCATGATTGTCGGCTGAAATTCTTTTATATTCAATGGTATATTCTTCAGGGATTCAATGGGCGTTTTCCCGGTCTGAACAGTTGCGACATTGGCGCCATAGGCCATAAACGTATAAAACCCGACCACATGCCCGAAACAGTGATCCAGCGGTATGACGATCAGGTTACTGTCGCCCGGTGTCACTTTGACCAGCGACATGCACTGTTCCACATTGGCCGTATAATTTCGGTGCGAAAGCATAATCCCTTTCGGATCGGACGTTGTGCCGGAAGTATAGGATATATTCGCCATATCATCGTCTTTGACGGCCCTGCTCCGGGCAATCAGGTCATCGTAGTTCGTTTCTAGAAAACGGTCTCCTTCCGTCAGTATATTTTCAACCGGAATTTCATTTCCATCGTAGGCATCAATTGTATCCAGCACAATGACACGCTCTATGAAAGGTAAATCATGAACAATCAACCGGATTTTTCTGAGTTGCGTACCGGAAGTTACGATGTATTTTGTTTCGGAGTGTTTAAGACGGAATATAAGGTCATTTTTCTCCTCCAGCTTAACCGAAAGCGGAACGTTCACAGCTCCTGTATACAATATGCCAAGCTCACTTGTTACCCAGTCATTACGCCCTTCCGACAACAATGCCACCTTATCTCCTGCCTGAACTCCCAAACTCATCAAACCGGCGGCAAAACGATAGACCTGCCTTTGTGTTTCTTCGTAAGTGACAGGTTCATACTTCGTCGTCTTTTTCTCCCATAAAAACGTGTTTTTCCCATATTTCTTAACACTTGTCTCAAATAAATCAATAATAGTTTTCATATAATTATCGGTCAAATCAGCGAATTAAAACCGGCTTCGTTTTCCGGCCTCAAAAAAGCAGGAAAACAATTTGTTTTAAATGTCCTCCTTTGCTTTTTGGTCATCAAAGATAACATTCACGAAACAATTTTACCCCATCGTTATCGAAAAAAAATTTCACTAAAATTATATACAACTGATTTCCATCAGATTAAAAGTCCAGCAGCATTTACCTGATATATGAGGTATTGTCATCGGCAGCGGCCCCGCAAACGGCATTTCACATTTGCAATGACCTTCCATTAATAACGAAATGGCGTTTCATGTATGTAATGACCTTTTATCAACAATGGAGCTATGAGAAAAGAATTAATCGCTGAAAAAACAGAGATTATTTTGAAATCACTCTGCTTTAATATAACTTTGAAGCAATTTTGTGAAAATCTTCAATGAAATGAAATACAAATTAGTTTTTGTTTTTATAAGTTGTGTACTGTTTGGTTACAGTTTCCATAAGAAACCAAAGTTGGAAATTTTTGTCCGGCAATGCGAATTTGTTTGCGACTATCCTTTCAACGACACAACCAAATGGGCAATTACCTGTCGCGTATGGGGATTGCTGAAATACTTTCATCCCAATGTTACTGCCGGTACACTTGACTGGGATAAGGTCTTACTGGACAGACTGGATGCTGTTAATTCCGCTTCCTCCCCTGAAGCGGTCAACACAGAACTCGAAAAAATGCTTGATGCAGCCGGAAAATACAGCTACATAAAAGGGGATGAAGAATGGGTTGACTTCCTGAGCATGAATGTCAACCTGTGCTGGCTGGACAATTCGTATCTGGATAAAACACTGCGGGAAGAGTTGAAAAAAATCGCTTCTCTGCCGGTAAAACGACCGTCTTATTACGGTTTGGATTTTGAAACTGTTATGATACAAAATGAAAAAGAGTACGTTTCCTGTTATGCCGACACTTCATACAAATATCAATTATTAACCCTTTTCAGATACTGGAACGTGATTTATTATTACTCTCCACATAAATATCTGATGGATGAATCGTGGGACAAAATACTGGCCGAATCTGTATTCCCGTTTTTCAATGCCACAGATAAACAGTCTCTTGAAACTGCGCTTTTAAAACTGGCCACTTCCCTCAACGATGGACATGCCTTCATTTTCAATGTTGATGATTATCCATATAAAGAGGAGTATCAGTATATCATTGAAAAGGTAGAAGGGAAAACAATAATCAGGACTGACGCAGGCGGATTAAATAAAGGCGATATAATCAACTGTATAGAGGAAACGGATATAAATTGCATCCGTGACAGTCTGTCTGCTTTGATTCCAGCTTCCACACAAGGCAACAAAGAATACCGAATCAACTGTGCAGTAGCAAAAATGATGTTCTCAAATGAAACGGATGTTACGGTTGCAAGGAATGACCGCATACTTAAAATTCATACCTCACCCGTTACTTCAGGGAAACCGTATACAGGCTCATTCAAAAGGATTTCAGACAAGACAGCCTATGTCGATATTTCATTTTTAATAACAGAGGAAATTGATTCTATGTTTCAATCATTCTCGGATGTGTCAGGCGTCATTTTTGATTTGAGGAAATCAGGGCCGAATTTTTTCGATTACATATTATTTTGCTGCCATCTTAATAAGGATGTTATCCGGATGGAGCCTTTCATTTTCAACAACTTTGAGCATCCCGGTTCTTTTTATATGACGGAAGGATTTTCAGTTCCGAACAGTGGAAAATGTCCTCAGTTTAAAAAGAAAATGGTGTTTTTAATCAACGAATTTTCTCAAAGTTTTTATGAAACTGTTGCATTGAACGCACGAACCAATCTTCATGCAACCTTGATCGGAAGACCGACGTCAGGCGCATTGGGACGGATTGTGAAAGTTCCTTTACCGGGAAATTATACAGCGTGCTTTTCCGGAGTCGGTCTTTTTTCACATGACGGAACCGAGTTGCAACGGAAAGGGATTATTCCGGATATAGAAGTACATCCTTCACTAGAATCTATCAAAGCCGGAAAGGATGAAATTTTAGAAGCAGCGATTGAATATTTTAATAACCAGTAAATAAGTATAAAAAATTTCACGTGTGGCATGTACACACCATTATCTTCATCAGGGCGTTAACCCTTAAGTTGACGACATTGATCACATTTCCCTTTTCGGCTTTATTTTCCCCCCCCCCGCCCGGCACAGTGTTAAAAGCAGGGTGCAGGTGTTATTCTGTCAACCACCGTTTTATACCCCATTCTGTTTGCGAAAATTCAACGCCTATTTTTACGGCTTGTTGGTGGTCGGCAGTGTAAGGGATGGCGTAGTCTTTACTGTTAATCTGTTTCAGGGCATCTTCGGCAGTGGCTTTGCTGTCCATTTTGAACTCGAAAACGTAGATGTTGCCGGCCGTTTTTACTACGGCGTCGGTTCTGCCTTTATTGTTTTTTACTTCGGTTTCGACAAACTGCTCCATCAGTATGAACAGCAGATAAAAAACGTGCTGGTAATACTGCTCGTCGCGGTGCTTCTGCTTGATTGCATCGTAGGGAATGGCAGCAAAAAACGTCTGCAGCGAGGTCATAAAGCTTTCGACATCGTTTTTCATCAGCTGCCGTAAAAAACCGGTTACCGAAAATTTACCCGTGGCAATCGGCGTCAGAACAAACGCCGGCAAAAGTTCGTTCAAAAAACCGTATTTTACTTCTTCATTGGGAAAGCCCAGCGTATATTCGTCCAAAACGCTGTCGTATGCCTTGATGGTCAAATAACCGCTTTGATAAAGCAGCGGCACGAGATTTTGATCCTCGTAGCGGTAGTCCATGACAGAGATTGCAGCAATATATACGTCATCCTCAAATTTGCGGATGTCGTAATTCTGATTTCTCAACGCCTCTGCCAGAAACGTCGGTGTGCCCGTGGCGAACCAGTAATAGGCGAAGTCCAGATCCATAAACGTATTCAGGATACTGAACGGATTATACATATCTTCGCTTACTTTGGCAAAGTGATAACCGTCATACCGTTTTTTCATTTCGGCAAAAGCTTCATCGCGGGTAAGGCCTCTTTTGGCTGCCAACGCCTGTAATTCAGGTTCAAAATTGCGTATCAATTCCCTTTCCGATATGCCGCAAATGCCGGCATACTGCTCGCTCATGCTAATATCTCTCAATTGATTAAGGTCACTGAAAATGCTGACTTTTGAAAACTGTGTGACGCCCGTCAAAAACACAAACCTCAAATGTGCATCAGCGCCTTTGAGCGCGCCGTAGAATCCTTTCAACACATCCCGGTTTTTTCCATTCACATCGGGTTTGTCCATTGTATTGATCAGCGACTTGTCGTACTTGTCAATTAAAACAACTACTTTTCGACTTGTTTTTTCGTGCATTGCTGTAATCAGGTTGTCAAAACGGATGGACGGTTTTGCCTCAATATCCTGCATGCCGTATTCTTTTTCATACTTTTTCAACAGGTAGTCAAGCACGATTTCGAGCGTTTGCACATCGCTGTATTCCGAGCTGTTGAAATCCAAATAAATAACCGGGTATTTAATCCAGTCCTTTTCCAGTCCGGCAATTTCCAGTCCCTCAAAAAGTTCGCGCTTCCCCTCAAAATAGGCTTTGAGCGTAGAAAGGAACAGACTCTTTCCAAACCTGCGCGGACGACCGAGAAAATAGGGACTGACTATTTGAGCCAGTTGATAAACATACTGCGTTTTATCTACATAAAGGCAATTTTCTGTACGCAGTTTCTCAAAATCCTGTATGCCAACGGGCAGTTTTCTGCTGTATTCATAATCAATAAAAAAATACAGTTTTACAGATGCAAAAGTATTAAATATATTTGAAATATGATCCTGTTTTCCGATCACTTTTCCCTCTCCGGCCTTATTATTTTCATTAAGTTGACGGCATTGAGATCCTGTCTTACGTAAATTTTATCATAATTATTCGCAAGCGTGGACGCTACGCCCAGCGGAGCAGACTCACCGTGAACGTAACCGCAGTTCCTCTCATTCGCTACTCTCATAAACCCAAAACCTCACGCTTGCAACACTCAAAGCGGTGAAGATTCCGAATGCGTTGCTGATCGAGCTTACGGGGTTTGCCAGGTCGGAGGAACTGATGCGCTCGTACAAGTCTGCATAGTCTTTGTTGACGCGGTAGACGTAGATCCAGTGGACGCCGGTCGATCTAAATTCGCGGGCGGTTGTGCTGTATGTGTTTCCGCGAAAAGGCTGTATCATGCGACGGCCGAAAATGCCAAGCGAAGGCATGTCGGAGGTGTTCGGGCTTTCGATGTATACCTGGTAATAACTGTTGCCGGGGTCGTCCCAGGAGACGGTGATTTCGGTCGTGTCCGTGTTGTCCCAGTAGAAATAGGACGACGACAGTTCCATCGATTCGGGTTCGACGCGCAGGTTGCGTACCGGCGCAGGCACTTGCGTGGAGGCTTCGATGCTTTTGCCGTTGTACTCAAACTGCAGCCCGTACGTCTGCCCTTCGCGGAGGGTGTCGAGACCCAGTTCGAGCCGGTAAATGCCCGCCGACGTCTCGGTCAGTTCCTTTCCGTTTACCCGGATCGACAGTCCGGCGACAGGCTTGGACAGTTTGTACTCGTCCTTCAAATATTCTTCCATGCTGTAAACGTTTACCGTCAGGCCGTCTGCGCCTTCCTGCAAATAGCTTTCCACGACGGGCGTTTGCGTGTCTATATCGTAGTCCATCAATGCTTCGCCGCAACCGGAGACCAGGAACAGTATGGCGGACAGTTTGATTATCTTTTGCATATTAATTATTAATTATGAATTATGGGTGCTTTCAGCAGTTATTTCAGTTGTATGCTTAATGTGATGTTGGGTGTGAATCCCAGCAGGTTGATATTCGTTTCCGTAACGCCGACGGACTGGTCGTAGGCATATTCGCGGTACCAGACGTTGGGGTAGTCGTAGAGGTTGAACAGCGACACGCTGAGGCTTGATTTGACGCCGCGGATGAAGGACAGGTCGTATTTTGCCAGCAAGTCCATGCGGTGGTAGTCGGGGTAGCGGGCGTTGTTTTTCTTGTCCACGACGATGAAATTCATGTTGCCGCTATTGGGTGTTGTAAGCGTGTAGGCACCGATCGGCTCGGTGTGCGGCTTGCCGGTGGCGTAGATCCACGATGCAGACAGGGTCAGGTCGCGGACGGGCTTCCAGGTCAGGACGGTCTTGAACTCGTGGGTTACGTCCTGGTTAGCGGGGAAATAGCCGTCGCCATAGACGGGGAAGCTGTAGCGTGTCTCGCCCAGCGTATAGCCGATCCAGCCGGTCAGCTTGCCGTACTTCTTCTGGAGGAGGAAGTCTATTCCGCGCGAATAGCCGTTGCCGGTGTAGAAGAATTCTTCGTATCCGGCGTTGTCGGTAAACGACGGCGCAAACCGCAGTGTGTATTCGCTCAGGTTGCGGAGTTTTTTATAATAGGCCTCCACGTCAAAAATGAGACTCTTTGTCTCGTAACTGCCTCCCGCAACATAATGAATGGCGCGGCTGACGGGAATATTTTTGTTGTCGGACAACAGCCAGATGTCGCGGCTTCCCGCCGAAATATCCTCGCGCACGATGCGGTTCACGAACTGATAATAAGAACCGGCGGAAGCTTTCAGGTTGATTTCCCCGTTGACCTTGTAGAACGCCTGCAGGCGGGGTTCGCCATACATCCGCGAAGCAACGTCGTAGTACGACAGGCGGATGCCGGGCGTCAGGGTAAACTTTCCGCCGCTGAGCGTCCAGCGGTCCTGTATGTAAGCAGAAAACAGATTCCCGCTGTTCTGCATGTTCAGGATGTTGGACGTGTCGCTTTGCACATAGCGGTAGTCGATGTTGTAGATGGAAGCGTTCAAGCCGAACTCCAGCCGGTTGTTTCCGCTGATTTTGTATTCGTTGTCCAGTTTCAGGGAATAATCCCACAGGTTGTTGTGCTCGTCCGTATTCATGTCGAACATGACGGCTGCACCTCCGGAGGTGGTTGTTGTGCTGTTTTGGCGGTCGCGCAGGCTGTAGTATTTGGAGAATGAGACGAGCGCGTTGGTATAAAAACGGTTGTCCCGGTTACGCGACCATTTCAGGCTGCTGCCGATGTTTCCCCAGTTGGTTTTGTCGGTGATGCTCCCGCTCGTGGACGAACTGCCGAATCCTTCGCGGGAATTGTCGAGGATGTCTTCGCCGTTGAAGAAGCTCAGGGAGACGATGTCGCGTTTGGTCGGATTGTAGGTCACTTTGGCATTCAAGTCGTAGAA
Source organism: Tannerella sp. (assembly GCA_031265585.1). Classification (GTDB taxonomy): domain Bacteria; phylum Bacteroidota; class Bacteroidia; order Bacteroidales; family Tannerellaceae; genus Tannerella. The sequence continues at coordinate 15,873 of JAISCL010000016.1, forward strand.
GTACGATTCCGGCTTTTCCTGATTGCGCTGATTGAATCCGCCTCCCGGCCCTCGCCCCCCCATTCCGCCCGAACTTTGAGTATTGGAATATACATCCGTGAATTTGTCGTACATAAAACTCTGGAACGAGCGGCGTCCGGCGACAAAGACCGAGCCTTTCTCGTTCCCGAACGGGACTTCGGCAAAGGCGTTAAATCCCAGGAATCCGACGTCGCCGCCAATGTTCACTTCCCGGTCGTTTCCCGTCTTCCCGACAATCTCCATCACGCTCGACAGACGTCCGCCGTGCTTGGCGTCGAAACCGCCCTTGTGGAGCCGGACGTCCTTGATGGCATTCGTATTGAAGGCGCTGAAGACGCCCATCAGGTGTTCCTGATGATAGATCGTGAATCCGTCGTAGAGGACGAGGTTCTGGTCGGGCGTGCCGCCGCGGACGTACATGCCTGCCGACGATTCGTTGCTGCCCGAAATGCCGGGCATGAGTTGGAAGGTGCGAAACAGGTCCTTCTCGCCAAGCGCCGGGAGGTCGGCGATCTTGGCGGCAGTCGTCTGGATGATGCCGACCGAGAGTTCGGGAATTTTCAGCACATCCTCGCGCTCGGCCACCACGACGATCTCGTCCAGCGCATTGACGGCGGGTTGCAGCTCAACAAAGAGGTTGGCGACATTGATTTCGGGCGAGAGAAAGAATCGTTGCGTTTCGTAGCCGAGGTATTTGAATACGAGCACTTCCGTATCGGAGGGGACGTTGTAGAGGGTGAAATATCCGTCGTTGTTCGTGACGGTGGCAATGGTGACGTGGCCTTCAACGTGGACGGTGGCATAAGGCAGGAACTCGCCGTTGGTCTGGTCTTTGATGCGTCCCGTGACGGTGAGGTTGCGGCGGGAGGCGTTGCCTTCGTAACGCTTGTTTTCGAGTTTCGTACGGTTGCGCGGCAGGTTTTTCGTCGGGACGAGACAGTAAATGCCGTCATCGTCGACGTAGCACGACAGCCCTTTCACCTCCTGACACACGCGCTCGAACGCAATCTGCAACGGCGCCGAAAAGAAAATCCCCTCGTACACAAAGCCGGCGACGGCCGCCGAATCGTATTTCAGCGTCATGCCGTACTTCATCTCGAAGTCTTTCAGCACTTTGAGTATGGGCGCATGTATATAGTTTTCGTTGACTGAAACCGTATCGTTCGTCTGCGACGAAACCCTGCCGGCCGAAAACAGGCAAATAACGGCCAATAAGATATTTTTCTTCATCCAATCACATTTTTACAGCCCGAAGTAACGGAAGCCGCAGGAGACCCGGAAAAAGAGTGGGCAAACAGCAGGAAAAAAGCGGTATCCGGCATATTTTTCAATCTCCCTGTACAAAATTCACTGAAAATAATTCCGCCCCGAACGGCTGAAATTAGTCTGCCGTATTTGAATTATAACAACTTATTACTATCTTTGCGCGGTTACATGCTAAAAAAATAAAAATGAAACGTGTTCTTATTTTATTATACATTGCTTTGTTTACCACCTCCGTGTCCGGCCAGGAAAAAGAGCCTAAGATTCTGATCGTAACGGATATGGGAAAGATTACCGTAAAACTATACAACGAAACACCCCAGCACCGCGACAACTTTATCAAACTGGTGCGGGAACATGCGTATGACAGCGTCGTATTTCACCGTATCATCAAACAGTTTATGATACAGGCGGGCGAAAAAATATTGCCGGACGACTCCATTGCCAATAAATCGGTAGCCCGGAATTTGGACTACACGGTGCCTGCAGAAATTGTCTATCCTGAATATTTCCACAAAAGAGGCCGGCTATGTGCCGCACGCACGGGAGATAACGTCAATCCGGAACGGGCTTCTTCGGCCAATCAGTTCTATATCGTAACCGGCAAGCATTATTCCGATCACGAACTGGATAAAATGGAAAAGGAAAAAAACATACAGCTAACGCCCGAACAGCGGGAAGCCTATAAAGTTGCCGGAGGCGCTCCTCATTTAGATGGAACCTATACCGTATTCGGAGAGGTCATAAAAGGCATGCAGGTTGTAAATAAAATAGAACTGGTAAGTACGGATCCTACCGATCACCCGCTGAAATACGTTAAGATTAAGAAGGTAAAAATCTTAAAAAAATAATGGCATGAAAAGCGTATTTTACGGCATTCAAATCCTTTCAGGCATCATAACCGTAAGATTATTTTCCGGAAAACAGCGCACTGTATTATTGGCAGCCGCATGTATAATGGCGTGCGTTATGACGGTTCATGCACAGGATCCGCTAAAAACGACGGTTCCGAACATGAAGAAAATACGTCCCGAAAGCCAGCAGTTTGGAACCGTCGAAGGACAGGATACCATTCCGTTTGTATACCTGAAAGAAGTGCTGGTCTTTCCTCCGCTAAAATTCAAAAACGAAAAAGAACGGCGGGAGTACGACAGGCTGGTACGCGATGTAAAAAGAACATTGCCCTACGCGAAAACGGTTTACGAAACACTCATCGAAACCTACGAATACATAGAAACACTGCCGGATGACAAAGCGAAAGACGCCCATTTGAAAAGAATGGAAAAGGATCTTTTCAAAGAGTATAAGCCGGAATTGAAAAAACTCACCCTGTCACAGGGAAAACTGCTGATAAAGCTGATTGACCGTGAATGTAACCAGTCCAGCTACATGCTGATCGGTGCATTTCTGGGAAAATTCAGGGCCGGGTTCTGGAATCTTTTTGCCGGCATGCTTGGCGCCAGCCTTAAAACCGAATATGACCCCAAAGGCAAAGATGCAATGACCGAACGCATTGTCCAGCTGGTCGAACACGGAATGATATAGCATCCGGGACGGGGACGCCTCAGCTGTCACATCGAAAAAAATGGAATAATTATATCACTCTGTGTTATGAACGGCGCTTCCTCCGGATCATGATGCCTGCTCCCTTCGGATCATGGTATCGACTCCGCCCGGATCACGGTGTCGACTTCGAGCGTCGTTTTCTCGAAGAAAGCCCAAAGTACAATGCCCGCAGCTACCGATACATTTAAGGAATGTTTCGTTCCGGACTGAGGAATTTCGATACACATGTCACAAAGATCCACCACTTCCTGCTGTACCCCTTTCACTTCATGTCCGATAACAACCGCATATTTTTTACCTTTTTCAGGCACAAATCGCTCTAGTGAAATACTGCCTTCCACCTGTTCTACCGCACAAACGACATATCCATTCTGCTTCAACCCGGTTACGGCAGAAAGGGTTTGTTTAAAATAATGCCATTCGACCGTATCCTCCGCTCCAAGAGCTGTCTTATGAATCTCCGCATGGGGAGGGGTCGCTGTTATACCGCACAGATAAACAGCTTCCATCCGGAAAGCATCCGCTGTCCGGAATACGGAACCTATATTATTCAGGCTGCGTATATGATCTAGTACAACAACTATGGGGGTTTTGGCGCTTGCTTTATATTCGTCGGCGGACAAACGGTTCAGCTCCGTTATTTTCAGTTTTCGCATGGATCCTGTAATTCTTTCTCAAGGATTGTTTCACCCCGCGCATTCAGGACGGTCAGCGTTAAAACGGCGCCTTTTCTGCGAAGCACCATGACGGTCGCTTTTTCAAGCTGTGGCGCCCCTCCTGTTATTTCCGGAAACGGATTGTTTTTTACCGTTCCTTTCGGATGATAGGAATACTGATGTATATGCCCGCTTATGGATATATTAAAAGGCGCCTTCGCCAATACATCAGCCCATAATTCAACGCCTGGACTGTACCTGTCACTGTTTCCATAAATGGGAACATGTCCGATCAATACATGCTTTGAGGCTTCCTGAAAGGCTTTTCCCACTATTTCCTTTTTCAGAAATTCACGCTGGTCAAGCCGTAACTGCTCAAAATCGTTTAATCCGTAATAAACCTGCGTCGTATCAGGCTTGTCCTCACCGCAGTCAAACATTACAAAGCGCGTATCTCCCCAGTTAAACGCGCCATACGTTTTATTGCCAACATAATCAAACAGGTCACGCAAGCCGATGGAATAGGCGTTACGTATTTCATGATTTCCCCGCAGGAAAAAAACTGGCTTTTCCGACGCATTTATTTTTTCACAGTAAAGGGACAGATGCTCAAGCGCCTGATCTTCACTTGCCGGGTCATCAATACAGTCTCCATTAAAGACTGCAAAATCGTATGGCACATCTTTTACCTGCTTCAGCAGTGCATCGTATGTCGCCTGCCGTTTATGCAGGTCGTTAAACAGCAAAGCCGTAAAATCCGTCTGTCCGGGAGCCGGCAAGGCAAACGAATAAAAACGGGATACGGCCGTAGCGCCAAATTCCTTATAATAGGCCTGGTATAAGGTCATCTCGCGCGAACATACCCGGTAATAATAGCGCTGTCCGGCCTGTAAATCCGTCAGGCGTATTTTATGATTCGTATTGTTGCAGATAACCTGTCCATCCCACAGGAGATGAGCCTTTTCCACGTGAACGGTATCCGTACCGTACTCCACCCAGCTATATACGGGAACATGCGTCTGCCACATAATCGTGATTCCGTCATCTGCCGGATTCTGCAAATAAGGCAATGTGCGGAAGATCTCCGACTGTTTTACCTTGAAACGTATATTCACGATCACCGGACGGTGATCCGAAGCGACAGGTTCTTCCACGACACGATTTGACAAAACCGTAAAGGGCTTTTCCTTTTCTTCGGCGCCCCCCTTTTTACCGGTATAATAAGCGATATAATCGATACAGTGAGCAGGCTTATCGGCAGGAATCGTAAAGTTTTTGATATTGTTAAGCAGTAAAAAATCTTTCTGTAACCGGTTCATCACACCGGATTCCGGCGTCGCATTCAAATCTCCTGCCAGGAAAAACGGCTTCTTCGCTTTCGCAGCTTCCTCTTTTATGATATCGACGGACGATATCCGGTCTTCTTCGGTCAGCGATAAATGCGTGCAACCGATCACATACCTTTCAAACTCTACGACAAACAATTGGCGCTGTTCTTCGCGCCCCGGCAATACGGCCGAATAACAGTTCAACGGACGTTCCTTTGATAAAACGCCCAATCCATATTTTCCTCCGTCATAAGGAATGGAAGCGCCGTAAACAGAATACATGAGCGCTCTCCCGGCTATTTCACGGAGCACATCAGCGCCTTTACTCCTTCCTGTAACGCTATCCAGTTCCTGAACAGCAACCACATCCGGCGCCTCCCGCCGTATAACATCCGCCAAACGCTGATAATCGGTGATCCCGTCAAGACCTTTGGCATTGCGGATATTATAGCTCATGACAGACACCGTATTTTTCGCTACAACATCATTCGCCCGGCTAAAATGGGAAATTAATAAACTTAATAACAGGAAGATGATTCGCTTTTTCATCAACGGATTATTTTGTTGATCACCCGGATAAGCTCGCCGCCCATTTCCTCCGCTTCTTTCATCGTATGCGCTTCCGAATAGATGCGAATGATCGGTTCGGTATTACTCTTGCGCAGATGCACCCATTTATCGGGAAAATTAATCTTCACCCCGTCAATATCCGTAATATCGTATTGCGCGAACTGTTTTTTTACTTCTGTCAGTATCGCATCCACATCTATGGAAGGCGTAAGCGCCACCTTTTGTTTTGAGATATAATACCGGGGATACGTAGCGAGCAGTTCGCTCACTTTCATTTTTTTCTTCGCAAGATTTGTCAGGAACAGAGCAATCCCCACTAATGCATCACGACCGTAATGGCTTGCCGGATAAATAACACCTCCATTCCCTTCACCGCCTATCACGGCATTTGTTTCTTTCATCTTTGCAACCACATTAACTTCTCCCACTGCTGCGGCATAATACTGTCCACCATGCTGAAGCGTTACATCCCGCAACGCGCGGCTTGAACTGAGATTACTGACCGTATTACCGGGCGTACAGGAAAGGACATAATCGCTTACGGAAACAAGCGTATATTCTTCGCCGAACATCTCTCCGTTTTCACAAACGATGGCCAGGCGATCCACGTCCGGATCAACGACAAAGCCAACATCAGCTTTGGCATGTGTCATCAACTGCGAGATCTCCGTCAGATTCTCCGGTAATGGCTCCGGGTTATGAGAGAAGTTTCCATGCGGATTGCAATGGAGCTTAAATATTTCTTTAACTCCCAATGCATACAGTAAATCGGGGAGCACAGTCCCTCCCACGGAATTTACACAGTCGATCGCAACACGGAAATTGGCCGCACGTATCACGTCCACATCAACCGGATCAAGTTTAAGAACACTCTCTATATGACGCTCCTTATAACGTGTATCGGTTATCACTTTACCCAGCCGGTCTACCGCAGCATATTCAAACTGTTCCTTTTCAGCGGTCTCCAGCACTTCATTTCCTTCTTCCGCGTTCAGGAACTCTCCCCTTTCATTCAGGAGTTTCAATGCATTCCACTGTTTGGGATTATGACTTGCCGTTATAATAATCCCGCCACATGCACTTTCCATTGTTACGGCAATCTCCACAGTCGGTGTAGTTACAAGATCAATATCCACAACATCAAATCCCATACCTGTAAGGGTCCCGACGACGATCTGCTTAACCATCTGTCCCGACATACGCGCATCACGGCCTACCACAATGCGGTTTGTCCGAACGGCCGTATGATTTCTTATAAATGTGGCATAAGCGGATACAAACTTTACGATAGCCAGCGGACTCAATCCGTCCTCCGGGTTCCCTCCAATTGTTCCGCGAATACCTGAAATAGATTTAATTAAAGTCATAAGAACTCCTTATTTATAAAATGTATATTTTACTCTGTCGTAATAAATGGGAACATATTTATACCTGTCGGCATTTTGCATCGTACTCCCCGCAGGGTAACTGTTTATCTCGGAATATCCGGGCACAATCAGTTGAACAACAGCGCTGTCGCCGACATACGATAAAATGGATTCCAGTCCCATGCTAAACAGATAATAATATGAATTATATGTATTACTGTTAGCGCTTACAACACTGTAAGCCGAGCCATACTTAAAATAAAACGGATCATTACCATTTGGAAACGTACTGAACAAATAGGTCGAATCCGAATAATAATACTCCCCGCTCACACGAACCAGCACCTCTGTTGCGCCACTGACGCTGGCCTGGGCGCGGTCTCCGTTGCCGGAATCTATTACATGCAGATAGATCCCGCTGCTTAACTGAACAAACTCATTCTCTTTAAAGACGCCGTCCGGGGGATATTCATATATAACGGTAATATCCTTCCTGCTCAGAATCCTGTTAATAACCCTTTTTTCATCGGATTTTAACTCTTCATAAGTCGGATATTTATTGCATGAAACGGTAAACATAAAATTCATGACACAACTTATCAACACCAAAATATAAAAACTCTTCTTCATATCTACTATTTAAAATGAAAATTACAGGGCAAAAGTATATAATTATTTATAACAAAAGGCTATTGGTTCAGGATTTCTCAAAATTAAGAGGATTAAACTGCGCTAATCCCTTCTCAAAGACCCGGAGTGCATCTTCCAGTGTTCCGTAAAACTCGCCGCCGGAAGCGTTTTTATGTCCGCCGCCATTAAAATATTCGGCGGCAAACGTGTTGCAGGGAAAATCGCCGACCGATCTCAGGGAGATTTTGATAAGATTTGTCTCTTCACGGAAAAACGCGGAAAAAAAGATGCCGCCGATACTCAACGGCAGGTTTACAAACCCTTCCGTATCACCGCTCTTATATTTAAAACGGTTCAATTCTTCCTGGGTCAGGGCAAACACTGCCGTTTTCTTATCCGGGTATGTTTTCATCTTTTCATACAGCACATAACCCATCAGGCGTAAACGGCATTCGGAATAGACCTGATTGACGTTCCGGTATATTTCATCCTTGTCAATCCCTTTCTTTATCAGTTCACTGATAATGATGTATATTTCCGCATTATTGGAATTATAGCCGAATGACCCCGTATCTGTCATCATCCCGGTATAGATACATTCCGCCGCATCTTTTTCGACCAGATCAATATCACCCAATGCACAGATAATACGAAAAACAAGTTCACTCGTGGAACTCATTTCCGGGTAAGAGATAATCACTTTACAAAAATCTTCCGGTTCGGGATGATGATCGATCATCACTTTGCGCGCATCGGAAGCGATCACTGCGGAAGCCATTTTCCCAACCCTCTTCACGGCATTAAAATCAAGACAGAAAAGCACATCCGCTTCACTGATCAGCTGTGTAGCAAAATCCGGATACTGTTCATAAAGAACCATATCTTTTGCTCCGGACATCCATTTCAAAAATGCCGGGAAGTTATTCGGAACGACTACTTTTATTGATTTTTTGTCAAAAGACATCAGGTAATGGTACAACGCCAAAGACGATCCGACCGCATCGCCGTCGGGCATCTCATGGGAGACAATGACAAACTTATCTCCCTTATCTATATATGCTTTGAGTTTATGTATCCTGTCGCTATCAATTATTTTTGTCAACATACCATTCATTTTAATATGAGGGGGCAAAGATAAGGCAAGTTGCGAGGATTACAAAATGAATGATTGCTTTTATTTCATACTTCACGCGGAATGGTTATGCACATTCGACTGCTCCGGCTCCCAGAGAGAGCACAGCCATCCAGGCAGTATCCTGACGGAAAATGTCTTGTGTATTGAACAAAAAAGCACTATTTTTGTCCCGCATATAAGACAAATATCGTTATGGATAAAGCATTAATAAAAGATTTGATTATTGAAAATCACTAATTTGTTGAGAGTATAACGTTTTGCCCCGTGCAGTAAAGCTGGAGAAACAGAGCAATTACGTTTTTGTCGGCTTACGGTGGGCGGAAAAAACCTACCTGATGTATCAGCGAATCCGGGAACTGCTGAATGAGGGAATGTACATCAGGGAAATACTGTATATCAACTTTGAGGACGAGCGTTTGTCAGAAATCCGGCTCGGCGACCTTTCCGTGCTGCTCGAGTGTTATCGGGAAATGTTCGATCATCGCCCTGTGGTCTTTCTTGATGAAATACAGTTGATTGAAGGCTGGGAAAAATTTGTCCACCGCCTTGCCGATACAGAAGAGATTGTCCACGTCCGGCACCTTGCGGCGGCGGCGGGACGTAGACAATTTGTTGGTTTTGTAGAGACGCGATGCATCGCGTCTCTACAAAACACGGGGTAAAACAAACTTTTTCCTGTTTTCGACAAAAACTTTTCCTGTTTTCGACAGTCTCCTGTTCCGTATACGGCTTTTCCGGCTGTACCTTTGCGCCGCATTGCCCGCTTTCGGGCAAATAAAATATAAAGATGATCAAGTTCCGGCGCGGCTTTTTTATTGTGCCGGGTCAAAAGGAAAACAGCAGTATTCATATATAATTCAACATGTCTGTATTTTTCAATAAAGTAAAAAGAGCCTTACCGGGAAATCCCACGGTAAAAAAGTGGTACGCCTCGCTCAAGCGTATAAGTTTAATCAGGGAAAAGGCGGTCGCGCAGCTCATAGCCGACGAAACCACGCTTAACCCCAAGGAAGCCGAAATGGCGCTCTCCCAGCTGGAGAAAGTCCTCATCCGCGAACTCCTGGCCGGCAACACCGTACAGCTGGGCGACTGGGGAACGTTCAGCCTCACCTGCAACAGCGCGGCGCACGACAAACGCGAAGAGGTGACGGGTCGCAGCATTCAGCATCTCAACATCCGTTTCGCCGCCGGTAAAAGTCTCAAGGAAGCGCTGGCAAAAGCCCATTTCACCCCCGCCGAATCTTTGCAGACAGCCCCGTCCAAAAATCAGGACGGCAATGCCTGAAAATCTTGCAGACGATGACGGGACTTCAATCTTTTCATGACGGGACTTCGATCTTCCAAAGTCAGGACTTCGCGCAATCGAAGTCGGGACTTCGGGAGATCAATGTCCCGACCTTGAACGAACGGCGTCGGGACATGAAAAAAACAGGGTGCCCCCGTCGTCGCCGTCGCCGTAGAGACGCGATGCATCGCGTCTCTACAAATCAAACAGGTATAATTTCTAAATATTATTTATATGATAAAGCAAAATTTCAATTCCGGAGGCGCAACGGTTGACGCCTCCCGCACGAACGCCCGATTCGGGCAAAACGACAGGGGTTACCCCTGTGGAAACGCGATACATCGCGTTTCCATAACAGATAAATGCAGCGATGAACGCCGTACATATCCGCGTACAGGTCATACAGATCATACACGCTGTACAGGTCGTACA
>JAISCL010000026.1 GCA_031265585.1 Tannerella sp.
TTACGGTGGCGTATGCCGTCTCCCGGTAATTTCTGGAGTTTTTTTACTTCTTCGTTGAATTTCTTGCAAAATTCGTCCGTCATACAGAAAATTTCAGTAATTTTGTCGTTGGTAAGCATAATTGGAAATTTTAGTTTATCTTATTGATTTTCACCTGTAAAGATGGCAATAGATTTTCAATTATGCAACTTTTTTTTGAACTTTTCTTATCTAAAACTCAGGTAAATAAGGGCTTTCCTGCCCGTTGTCAACAAAATTAAAAATTCATTATTACAATATTGATGCAAATTAAATAACATCGTATTACTTTTTTATTTCATTCCCATTAAATTTCCGTTTTTTATACTCCGCGCAGCCTGGTTTTGCGCCTTGCTTCACGCTTACGATTCGACGCCGGGAGGCGTCCGTATGCTATACCGCAAAGCCATTCAACCCCTTCGGGGTTGTGGAACTGTCCTCCCCCTTTAGCGGATCGGGGGGTTATTCCGGTCATTCGGACGTCTGAAGTGACGGTTCTGCAACTGTGATTATGTATGTCCGGGTTTATGCTGTTTCTTTGCGGGCAGTTAATTCGGTTTTTTTATGAAAGCAATATTCCGTAATTTCAGGGTAACCGTCAGCCGGTTCAGGCTGGCTTCGGCGCTTAATGTGCTGGGGCTTGGCGTCGCGTTCGCTGCATTTATTATTATTTTGATCCGGGTCGATTATGAATATACGTTTGACACGGCGTATAAAAAGTCCGGACGCATTTACCGCGTGGAGTCTACGCTGGTGCCTGCCGGAGCCGGTCTTTCGTCGAGGGAGGCCTATACGTCTTTTTGTGCGCGTCCCTTGATGGAGATGATGATTCCTTCCGTTCCGCAGATCGAATCGTATGCGATTATGTACAGCGCTCCTTCGGAAGGTTATGTAAAATATGAGACGGCAGCGGGGGAGCAGGCCGGGATGATGATGCCTTTCCGGATGGTCTCGCCCGGAATTCTGGAAGTGTTCGATATGGAGATCGTTGAAGGGGATGTGTTGCGTTTTGCCGAACCGGGCCAGGCGCTTTTGCCGGAAAGCCTGGCGCGGAAGATGTATGGAGAGGCTCCGGCTGCGGGTCGGCGGATCGTCCGATCCGACGGTTCGTCTTTGACGGTCGGTGGAGTGTACCGGGATTTTCCGGAGAATACCGGGATTGGGAACGATGTAAAGATAAACCTGGGAGATGCGTACCGGAATGACTGGACGGAGTGGGCGCTTCTTCTCTTTGTGGCGCTTGCCCGGGACGCTTCACCGGATGAGGCGGCCGGGATACTGACGGATTTTTTTGAAAAGACCGGGATGGGTAAGCAAATGGGGATAAGCGGACAAACGTCTTTCCGTCTGAATCCGGTGGAAGAGATCTATTACCGTCATGACACAAGCCTTGATATTGCTCCCAAAGGAAACCGCACGATGACCGGTGTCCTGCTGTTGATCGCCTGGCTGGTCGTTGTTATTGCGGCCATTAATTTTATCAATTTCTCAACAGCGCTTATGCCGGCGCGGATAAAGAGTATCAATACCCGCAAAATACTGGGCGAATCAACGGCGAGGCTGCGTGTGGCGCTTGTTTTCGAGGCGCTGGGTATCTGTCTGGCCGCTTATTTGCTGGCATTGGGTATTGTTTCGCTTTTTAATGCGGCCGGTTTTCCGTTCCTCCTTCCTGCGTCTGCCGGTATCGGGGAGAAATGGCTGCCGGCATTTCTTCTGGCGTGCGGGACGGGACTCGTTGCGGGCGTCTATCCGGCATTTTATATGACTTCCTTTCAGCCGGCGCTTCTCCTGAAGGGTACGTTCGGCGTGAGTCCGGCCGGGCGCAGGCTGCGTGTCATCCTGACGGGATTTCAGTTTATGATCTCGACCGGACTGATCATTACCGTCTTTTTTATCCGGTTACAAAACCGGTATATGTATAATATGGAAGGTACGATGAATGACCGCCGGATCGCGACGGTCAGCCTGGACAGGGATCTGATGGCCGGACATGCGGACAGGCTGGTCGAAACCTTAAAATCGGATCCGTCCGTGGAGGATGTGGCATTTTCCGACTGGCCTGTCGGGTTCCTGGATTACTATCCCTATACGTACAGTAAATCGCCGGAGAATGAAGATATGATGTATTACTTTCTTCCGGTCTCGTATAATTTTCCGGAGATGGCGGGACTGAAAATGACAGCGGGACGGGGTTTTGAAAAAACGGATGTGTCGATGCCGGAAGAACGGTTAATACTGAATGAGCTGGCTGCACGGCAGTTCGGAGTGAAGCCGGGCGACAGACTGGCGAACGGCAGTCTGGTCATCGGGATTGTCGAGGATTTTCATTTTATGAATCTCCGCAGGAAGATCGAACCGGTGGCGCTCACCGTAAAACAGTTTCAAAACGGAGCGCTGCATCCGTCCATCTATGTGCGGACGGACGGGAACGCCGGCCGGGCCGTGAAACAGATCAAGGCCGCCATTGCGGAAATCGATCCGCTATATCCCGTCGATATCAGGTTTTATGACCGGCTGTTTGAGGAGGCGTACGGGGAGGAGCGGAAAACTTCGGCACAGATCACCCTGTTCTGTCTGCTGGCCGTGATCATCTCCCTGATGGGTGTGTTCGGACTGGTTACGTTTGAAACCCAGTACCGCAGGAAAGAAATCAGCCTGCGGAAGGTAATGGGAGCTACCGGTGCGGAAATTCTGTGGCTGTTTAACCGGAAATTTGCCCGGATCATTGCGGTCTGTTTTCTTCCGGCAGCGTCGCTTGCATGGTATGGAACGGAACAGTGGCTGCAGTCTTTTGCCTGCCGGATTCCGTTGTACTGGTGGGTGTTTGTTTTGTCCCCGGCGGCTGTATGGGCCGTTACCTTTATTACCGTAACCGTTCAATGCCGGCAGGTTGCGGCGGGTAATCCGGCAGATTATCTGAAATGTGAATGAAAAGCAGTATATTTGTGGCATGACGGGAAAAAATAACAAGTTGAGAATCGTTCTTCAGGTGCTGTTATTCAGCACTGTCTTCACCCTGCTTTTCAAGTGGTGGCAGACCGGGAATCCCTTCCGGGCATCCACCCTGTTTTCCGGATTCCTTACCTTTCTCATGGTTCTGGCATCATTGACTGTCTGGCAGGTCTTTTTCCGGAAACAGATGGACCGGCCGGTCCGTCAACTGAAAAGAATCATTATCCCGCTTTTTGCCGTTTACCTGGCGGTCGTTCTGATTATTTCGTTTTGTATCGTCGCCCTGGAAGCATACCTCCGCCGCCTGGTGCTGGGACTGGATGTGAGCGGCGTCCGGGAATTGCTGATAGAAAATGAATTTCCCGGGATGATCAGGGTCTATCCGGTTGCCGTCTTCATCGCTTTCTCCCTGTTTTTTTATTTGCACTGGAGGGAGGCGATCAGCAGGGAACAACAGTTGCGGGAGGAGAACCTGAAGCATAAATACAAAAGCCTGAAAGCACAGGTGAATCCCCATTTTTTATTCAACAGCCTCAATACGCTCTCTGAAACAGTCTATACCGACGCCGCGAAAGCAGACCGCTATATACAGAAACTGGCCGCTATCTACCGCTATATCCTGGATAATGAGGACACCGACCTGATTTCGCTGGAGGAAGAGCTTCGCTTTACCGGCCGGTATTTTGAACTGCAGAAAGAACGTGACGGCGACAGGATCCGCTTAACGGTCGATTTCCCGCATGCCGGCAGCTTCCGGATCATCCCCATCTCCCTGCAGCTGCTGGTGGAGAACGCCCTCAAGCATAATTCCGCATCGGAGGAAGATCCGCTGGAAATCTCCGTTTGCAACCGGAACGATACGCATATCGTTGTGGCGAACGGCATCCGGAAAAGAAACACGCTGACCGGCCCGAACGGAACAGGCCTGGCCAACCTGAAAGAGCGGGTGAAGCTGATCACGGGGCGGGAGATGGTCGTAAAAACGGAAAATAACCGGTTTACGGTTGCGTTGCCGGTAATAAAAATACAGGATTAAAAATGAACGTACTGATTATAGAAGACGAGCGTCCGGCGGCGCAAAAGCTGATCCGGCTGCTGAAAGATATTGACGGCCGGATGGAGGTTGTTTCGGTACTTGGCTCGGTAGAACGGGCTGCCAACTGGCTTGCGGAAAACCCGCCGCCCGATCTTATTTTTATGGATATACAGCTCGAAGACGGGATCAGTTTCGAGATCTTTGAAAATGCGGAGATACGGACGCCGGTTATTTTTACGACGGCTTATGATGAATACACCTTGAAGGCCTTTAAGGTGAACAGTGTGGATTATCTGCTGAAACCCGTCGCTCCGCAGGATCTGCAGGCGGCCATTGACAAATTCAATACGTATCACCGGCAAAAGACGGATTACCTCCGGATCGAGTCCGTCATCAGCCGGCTGCAGCCGAAGACAAAAGAGCGCTTCCTGATTAAAATCGGCGAACATTTCCGGTCGCTGCAGACCTCTTCCATACAGTGTTTCTTTATCCTGGAACGGAATACCTTTGTCCTGACCGACCGGGGGAAAAGTTATCCCGTCGATTATTCTTTAGACAAAATAGAACAGCTGGTCGACCCGAACCTGTTTTTCAGGATCAGCCGGAATTTCATCCTGAACTTTCATGCCATCCGGGATATCATCGCCTGTTCGTCAAACCGGCTGAAGATCCGCCTGAACCACCCGCTGCCGGAAATCAGTGACATCACAGTCAGCCGCGAACGTGTAGCCGCATTTAAAGCATGGATGGATTAGTGCATTGCTGCACGCAGTATCGGTTTCAATTCTTAACCGAACTGTAACAGTACGGTTGATGTCCTGTAATAACGGGGAATTACTTTTGCGGCGGATAAATTAAGGTATCAGTAAATTTCCATATCGATGCAGAAGTTTTAAAACATACCGGTAAAAAATGACTACATTTGCCCTAAAAAATCATGCAACATAAAATACTCATTGTAGACGACGAGCCGGTCATCCGGGAAGTACTCGAATTTAACCTGAAAAGCGAAGGTTTCGACGTGGCCGGCGCGGAATCGGCGGAAGAGGCGATGGCGAAAATGGACGCCGGATACTCGCTCATCCTTCTGGACGTGATGATGGGGGGCATGTCGGGCTATAAATTTGCAGAAACACTGCGCAATCAGCATAACCAGACCCCGATCATCTTCCTGACGGCCAAAGACACGGAAAACGATATGCTGACCGGATTCTCCGTCGGAGGTGACGATTATATATCCAAACCTTTCTCAATCAAAGAAGTGATCGCCCGTATAAAAGCCGTGCTGAAACGCCGGAAGGCAATCGAATCCGACCGGTTTATTTTCAAAGACCTGACCGTTGACTTTAACTTGAAAATAATCACCCTCTGCAATGAGAAAGTCGCACTGACAAAAACCGAATTTAAAATACTGGCATTCCTGATCCGGCACCGGGACAAGGTCATCCCCCGCCATGAATTTATTGATGAAATATGGAAAGACTATCCCTACATCACGGAACGGACGGTCGATGTCCACATCACGCGCCTGCGTAAAAAGCTGGGTGATTACGCCCGGCTCATCTCGCACACCTCCGGGTTTGGCTACCGGTTTAATCTCTGAAAGCATGAAAATAGGTTACAGGCAAAAACTTACCTTGAGTTTCGTCGTCATTTTTTCAATCTTTACGACCGGCATCCTGTTTCTTGAACGTTCACGGGAAAAAGAATATAAAACAAAAATCCTGGAAGAACGCCTGGATACCTACGCCGGCCTCGTAAACAAAGCCCTCGTGGGGCAGGCGGGGTTAGACAGCCTGCATCACCTGCTTCCGCAGAACCTGCGGCTCACCCTGATTGATCACGGAGGACGCATCCTTTATGATAATACGGTCGGGGATATCGCCGGTATGGAGAATCATCAGACGCGACCGGAAATCATACATGCACGTCAGAAAAACAGCGGAAGCGACATCCGCGTTTCCTCATCCAACGAAAAAGCGTATTTGTATTACGCAAAAAAATTCGACGGCTGTTACGTGCGCGTGGCGCTCCCTTACGACGTACAGGTACGGTCTTTTCTTAAGCCGGATCATCTGTTCCTTTATCATATCCTTGCACTTTTTGTCCTTTCCCTGCTGATCATCAATTATGCCGCCGGAAGATTCGGCAACTCCATACGGAAACTGAAAAGCTTCGCCGACGCCGCCGGAAACAACACGCTCGACCTGCAGGCCATGAACTTCCCGGATGATGAACTGGGAGAAATCGGAAAAACAATTGCCCAAAACTATACCCGCATCAAGGACAGTGAAAAGAAAATCATCCTGGAACGGGAAAAACTCCTCCGGCATGTCCACAGTTCCGAAGAGGGCCTGTGCTTTTTCTCCGCAGGCCGGAGTGTCGAGTTCTTCAACGGACTGTTCATCCGCTACCTGCATATCCTGGCCGATGACGCCCAAAACAACCCCTCCATCCTGTTCCGGGAACCCCTGTTTGAAAAAACAGTCGCCTTCCTGTCCGACACCGGAAAAAAGGAACCCTGTTTCGAAACAAAAGTCGGGAAACAGGGACGCACATTCATTGTCCGTACCAATATCTTTGAAGACAAAAGTTTTGAAATCATCATCAACGATATCACAAAACAAGAAAAAACACGCCTGCTGAAACAGGAAATGACCGGCAATATCACCCATGAACTGCGAACGCCGGTAACAGGCATCCGGGGATGCCTCGAAACGGTGCTGAAGCATGACCTGAACGCCGAACAGGAAAAACATTTCATCCGCTATGCCTACGACCAGACGGTGAACCTGTCCGAACTGATACAGGACATGAGCCTCATCAGCAAGATAGAAGCCGCCCCGCAGTTCTTCCGGCTGGAACAGGTTGCGATAGGGGAATTGCTGGAAGAACTGAAAAACGACCTGGACATTCCGCTGGAAGAAAAATCCATTGACATGCACTGGAATATCACCGGCGACATTATTGTAAAAGGCAATCAAAACCTGCTTTATTCCATTTTCCGGAACCTGACGGATAACGTGATCCGGCATGCAGGAACAAACATCCGGATCGACATAAACAAATATGCCGAAGACAGGGATTTCTACTATTTCTCCTATTCCGATACCGGTGCGGGCATTCCGGACGAACAGCACCTGAACCGTCTCTTCGAACGTTTTTACAGGATCAACGAAGGCCGTACACGTGACACGGGAGGTTCCGGGCTGGGCCTTTCCATTGTGAAAAATGCCGTCGCTTTCCACAAGGGCACCATCACCGTCAAAAACAAAACAAACGGCGGACTGGAATTTCTGTTCTCCCTGCAGAAGTGACCGTTTTCTCCGTCATTTTAAATAAACGCGGGCTAAAAAATAGGTTACAAAAAAATAAAAGCCTACTTTTGGGGCGTGATAAGAAGGGATATGATTAACAGCACGCACAGCCATCAATTGTTAGCTTTGGATAAACTTTTCAGAAGATATTATAAAGCTTTGAGAACTTATGCGTTCCGCTACGTAAATGACACGAATGTGGCGGAAGACATTGTGCAGGATGTATTCCTTGAGCTGTGGAACAGGCGTGATCACATCCGTTTCGACGATCCGGTTTCTGTCAAATCCTATCTCTTTAAATCAGTATTTAACCGTTCAATGAATGTTTTAAATGCCGGCGACGTTGGTATCCGGCGTTCACTGGATGATATCGACGAAGATATTCATTCGCATTTCCCCGACCAAGAGCAGTCCTTACTGTTAAAAGAACTGGAAGAAGCGATCGCCGCATTTATCGAAACCCTGCCCCCCCCTGGCGCAAAAAAATATTCACCCTTAGCCGTACGCATGACCTGAAAAACCGTGAAATCGCCGAACAGTTAGGCATCAGTATCAACGCCGTAGAAAAACACATCACAAAAACCCTGACAGACCTGAAAAACCACCTCCTGAAAAAAGATCTGCTTTTCATCGCAATCATATTCCGGCAGTTCCTCTAAAATTTGTCTTTTGCATTAAAAAGAGAGATCGGGGAATTTGCAGCGCTGTTACCGTTTGTTTTTCGGAAGTTTGCCCGCCTGTATTTTTGTCATTTGCGCTGCATTTCCGATAACTGTTTTTTCAATTCCTCTATCGCTTTGTCTTTGTCTTCAATTACCCTGTCTTTGTCTTTCATTGCTTTTCCCTGTTCTTTCATCGTTTTCTTCTGTTCCCGGATAATTTTCTTTTTTTCTGCAAGCGCTTTTTCTTTCTCGGCAATTTTACGTTCCTTGTCCCGAAGCTCTTCCAGGTAGTCGTCTTCCATCTCCATTTCAATCTGGATATCTTCACTCTCAGCTGCCATACGCAATCGGCGGATGATCGAACGGTATTTCTCCGGAAAATCTTCTTCGTTCACTTTTATAAAATGATAATTCATCGAACGGTTTGCCTGGTCGAAGATGCTCAGCAGTTTTTCCAGGTCGTTGCGGTGAGGTGGATTCAACTGGCTGGTCTGTACGATCCATGAATGGTGGTGAAGACTCCTGATAAATTCGTTCGACGAAATCTCTACTTTTTCGCTCGTTGCCACATCTTTTGCACGGCTGTCTACCTGTATGACCGGACAGCCCGGGACGCCGATGTCATAGCCCAGCAGGAAGATGCAGTAGATCCGACGCGCTTTCCGGTCCTTTCCGTCGCCGTACACATTTGCCGAATTTTGGTATTGGATTCCCAGGTAACGGCGGAAACGCATGATGTCCGATGCCAGCTTCGCCTTTTGCAATTCTATCAGCACCGTCTTGTATCCTCCTCCTGATGTTGCTATACGGGCCAAAAAATCAAACCGGCATACCGTATAACTTATGCCCGAACTTTCCGGCTCTTCCTGCTGTTTTTTTTCCTCCCGGGGAGGAATGCGGACCATACGCTCCTGAGGAGCAAAATCCAGCTCCACTACTTCTTCCTGAATGATGGCCGAGAGAAACGTCTTCGCCACCTCATTGTCCTCCATCATGAACTTGAAGGCTACATCGTATAT
>JAISCL010000060.1 GCA_031265585.1 Tannerella sp.
TCGTTGTTGTTCAGCACTTCGTCGCCCAGCAGTACGACGGGGCCGTATTTCATTGCCAGGTGATAATAGGCGTAAGCCCGCATGAAATAGACATAGCCCAGAAATTCCATCCGCTCGAAACTCGTCATGTCTGCCACTTCATCAATCCGCGAAAGGATGGTATTCACCTTGCGGATAATGAGATACATGCCGTTCCATGTATTCATGCCGTACAGATTAGTGGGAGTGATATTGCCGATGGTATAAGCCATACCCCTAAACTCGCCCTGACCGAACAGCGTAAATCCCTCGTCGGTGGCAAACGGGCCGGGCGTATAGTTGTTGCCCCAAATGGTTGCCTCGTCGGGGAACGTGGCGGCCGTCGCCCAGATATAGCGTTCAATATTGTATTTGTTTGCAAATACGGAATCATACTTGAGCGTTTCGTTGAAATAGTCGTCAACGCTGAGGAAATCGCAGGAATTGAACTGTATGGCTGTTACGGACAGGAGGATGGCCGCAAACAGTCCTGCCAAACTGTTTTTCAGTTTTATACTTGTTTTTCTCATTTTATATAAGTTTTAGAAGTTAATATATAATTGCAGGGTATAGCGTGCAGGGATAGGATAGACCTGTCCGTTTTTCTGTGCCTGTTCGGGGTCAAAAAGCTTCACCCCGTCCCAGACGTAAAGATTGTTGCCTACAAACTGCAGGTTTGCCGATTCGACGCCCAGTCTTTTCAGTATCGGGCCTGTGATGCGATAGTCCAGCGTAAGCTCCTGCAACCTCAGGTACCAGGCATCGCTTTGCCAGAAGGTGGAAAGCTGCGAGTTGTTGGCGTTATACTGATAGTCAAGGCGCGGAAAGCGTGCATCGGGATTTTCGGCAAGTGCAGGATCTATCCCGTTTGCCATCGCGTAGTCATACGGAATCCAGCGATTTTTCGGATCGGCTGCCATCGACAGCACATTGCCGTAGTCGCCCCCGTGGAACGGCACGTAACCCATCCCGTTACCGCCCTGACCGACATGAAAGTACGGCGTATGACCTCTGCCCTTGAACAGGAGGCCAAGCGTAAATGCCTTGTACTGAATTTCGCCCCCGAAGCCGTACATGATGACCGGGTAGGTCGGGCCGGAGATCGGAACCCGGTCGTCGGTATTGATGATGCCGTCGCCGTTCACGTCCTTATATTTTATGTCGCCGGGCAGCACCGTCCCGCCGAATGACTGTACGGGGCTTGACGCTACATCCTGAGCATCCCGGAAAAGGCCCCGGGAAATATATCCCCACATGGTGCCGTTGGTGTAGCCGTTATATTCCTGGTAGGCATATTTCTGTTCGGCCTGCTCCCAGTTCAGGATTTTGTTGCGTGACCAGGTGTAGTTACCGCGGAGTGTGATGCTCAGGTCTTTCGTGATGTCCTGCTGGAAAGAGATGTTTCCGTCCGAACCCCAGCTCTTCATTTCTCCGACATTGCCGTAGGGCATGGAGATCAGTCCGACATAAGCAGGTATGGTGGCGCGCCGCTGGAAGATCCCGTCGCGGTAGTCGCTAAACCAGTCCATCGTAAACGAAAGTTTGTTGTCGAAAAGTTGTCCATCAACGCCTATGTCGGCTTTTGTTGCGCGCTCCCACATCAGGTTGTCTGCCCCAAGCTCCCCGCTCTCGGTTATTCCCGATATTCCACTTGCCCAGGCTACAGCTGCCGATTCGCTCATGATGGTGAGATACGGAAAGCGACGGCTTGAAATGCGGTCGTTACCTACCGTACCGTATGAGCCGCGAATCTTAAGGAATGTCAGCCACGGCAGCTTTTCCTTCAGCCAGTCATACTGCGTAGGCGCCCAGCCGCCCGCTATTGAGGGGAAGAAGCCGAAACGGCGGCCTGCCTGGAAGTTCTCACTGCCCGTGAAGCCGAAGTTCACGTCGAGGAAATAAGTATCCTGAAATCCATACGACAGGCGGCTCGATATGCCCTGATAACGCTTCGGGATAGCCGACATGCTCGTATTGACACCGCCCGTCCCTATCTGGTCGGTATCCTTGTCATCGCTCATGTAGTAATAGACTAAGCCCGAAACGCGGTGAGCATCGTTGAACAGTTTTTCGTAGTTCAGTGTACTTTCCAAATGGTATTTGCGATATTGGCGCTGCGACCAAGAATATTGCGCCGCAATTCTGTTTACCCGTCTTGCCAGCAGCAGCCCCCCGTTGACGTTACGACCCGAAGCCCAATACAGGTCAGGCATCACAAAACGGGTTTCATCGAAATAAGACTTGTTGTCGTAGGCTGCCTGCACGCGCAGTTTCAGTCCGTCGAGCAGGAATTTCATATCCTGGTTGAGCGACATGGTCATCTTACCCGTAAACGTCTCATTCGTCGCATTACCGGTATGATTAATTATGACGTACGGAGAAATGCCGGCGTTCGAACCGTAAGCCGGCAATTCCCCCGTCGAATAAACCGTCGGCATAAGCAGGGGTGTCAGTTGCGACTGCGCATCCCAGATGTAATCCGTATTTGCAAGTCCAGGCTGTCTGCGCGATGTCAGGTAAGCATCAGTGCCGAAATACAAGGTAGTGGTAGGCGTCAGGTTCAAATCCAGGTTCATGCGGAAACTGTAAGTGTTGTAGCCAACACCGGAACCGTACCGGCTGTCGGGTGCCATTTTATAGGCCGAATTTTCGTTAGACATGTTCAGGCTGACAAAATACCGAGCGATCTCGCCGCCTCCCTGACCGCTGAGGTAGTAGGTCTGCTGCAAGCCCCAATCCTTCATCACTTCGTCCTGCCAGCTGACGTCGGGATAGATGTCGAGGTCGAGGCCATACCGGATCACGTCCATCTCGCGATTGGTATATCGGGGGACGGAGCCGCGTCCGACCAGCGCTTCGTTCAGCAGGCTTGCATAGTCGTATGCGTGGAGATATTCGGGCATCTTCGTCAGCGTCGAGAAGGTCACGTTTGCACGCGCCGTGATTTTGAGTTTGCTCACGCTGCCGCGCTTTGTTGTGACGAGGACGACACCGTTTGCACCACGTACACCGTAAACCGCTGTCGCCGAAGCGTCTTTCAGCACCGAAAACGATTCCACGTCTGCCGGGTCAATTGAGTTCAGGTCTCCTTCTAGGCCGTCAATCAGTACCAGTGCCGAGGCATTGGCGCCAAACGTGCCGATACCGCGCACCCAGAACTCGGAAAGATTTTTGCCCGGCTCGCCGCTCGTCTGCAGGTTGATAATACCGGCCACGCGACCGCCGAGGATGCTCGACATGGAAGTCGCGGGAACCTGTATATCCTTACTGTCCACAGTCGTAATGGCTCCCACGACGCTTATTTTGCGTTGCGTGCCGCCGAGAGCCGTAACCAGCACTTCATCGAGAGCATTGCTCGGAGTAAGGGTTACTTTCAGGTTGCTGACGTTTTCTTTTACAATCATTTCATACTTTTCGTAGCCGACATACGAGACGGCCAGTGTCGCCCCAAACGGGGCTTTAATTGAAAACTTCCCGTTCATGTCGGTGGAAGTTCCACGGGTGCTGTTCAGTATGAATACGCTTGCACCGGGAAGCGGCTCATTGGTTTCATCATAAACGGTTCCTTCAATTGTGAATTGCTGCTGAGCAGCAGCGGACATTACAATAAACAGTGCGAATATTACCGGAAATAAAAATTTTCTTGTCATAATATATGGGTATTAAACAGTTAACGATCTATTGTACGGCTAATTTGCGGATACAGTGGTTACCGCTTTCCGCAATATAGATATTATAATCTTTATCAATACACATGCCGATGGGAATGTTAAACAGCGCGTCGTCAGGATTGCCGTCCTGATATCCTGCTACGCCGCCTTTACCGATAAGTGTTGTAACAATCTCATCTTTGATGTTTACCTTGCGAATACAGTGGTTGCTCATATCTGTAAATACAAGATCGAGGTTATCGTCGATAATCATCTGCCCGATTTCTCCGAAAAACGCATCCTCGCATGGCCCGTCGCGATAACCGCGAACACCCAGCGTTCCTGCGAACGGTTTGTATTCCCCGGTTATGATATTGTACGTGTATATCGCATATTTACCTACATATCCAATATAAAGTATTTCCTTATTTACAGGATGAAAGAGCAACTGGGCATGAGTATTGCCTTCAAACCTTCGGACTAATTCTCCCTTGCGTGAAACGGGGTCGAACTTTACCAGATCCCCTGTACCCAAGCCGTAGGTATATACCATTCCGTCCAGTTGACAGGTGGCTAAAGCCTGTTTCCAATCGATGGAAAAATCCTGTTTTCCTGCGGCGATGTCTTCGGCTGTCGGGTGAATAATTTGTCTCGTCCGGCTCGCCCATTGCATGTCGCTATCGTAAGTAGTAAAACCGTCTCCTCCATCATCAGGAAATAATATGATTTTCCCGGTAATGTCGATAGTGGGGACTCCTCCGGCATACGTAGCGCCGGGCAGTTGCATCACGATGTCCTTTTCTTCGTTAAGCATAAAAGTAACATGTGCTCTCCAGTTAGAGCCATAAAGATTACCTTCCGAATCGACGCATAGATATCGAAGCTCGCTGAATGTTGCCGTCGTGAGTGTTCCCGCCTGAAAAGCTGATACCCCTCTCTGTCCGGCAATTGTCGTGACCGTAGTCGTCGTCCGGTAGATAAACGGGTGACTGATTGATGTGGAATCGTTTCCGACAGCCACAGAAATAATACATTCGTCACCCGGCGTACGGGGCGCTATGGCATACAGATGATCACCGTTTGTCCCGATTACGGATGCTTGTTTGTCGTTAAACCATACACGCACCTCCTCCGGCTTATTCCCGAAATTGGAACCTTCGATAATAATCCGGGTGGCAAATCCGCCCGAATCGGGATAAAAACTGTTAATCGTCACAGGCTTGGACGCGTCGTAAGGCATCCCGCTGCCGCTGCTCTCATTCGTGTCGCTGCAATTAGCACACAGGTGTGTGAAAAAACAACATACCGCTAAAACCTTAATGAATTTTTTCTTCTCCATGATTTAAATTGTGTTTTAAATGTGTTTATTATAAAATTAGTATGAAAGATTTTTATTAAATGTTCCCGACCTTATTCTCAAATCCGAACAGCGTATAATCTACCAGTATGTTTCCCGTTGTATCGGCCGTGTCCTGCCGGTCGCGGACGCCGTGCGGATAGTGTTCGGCACGGTTGAGGGTCATCTGCCAGTATCCTTCGCAATTGTTGAAAACTTTGATTTTGTTAATTCTTGTGTAAAACATAGTATTTATAGTAATTAGTGATTAGCGAACAGTGAGGGCGGATCAGGCCACAGGGGTACAGAACGTCCTGAAAAGCCGGACGGACGCCGGAGCAGGGAAGACTTGCTTCCGAACTTCGTACGTCCGTCTGAAAAACAGGAAAGTCCGTATGACTTTCCGTGTTGAAAAAAAATGTATCTTGACACGCGTGTGCGTTGTGCACGCGATCAATAACGCGCGTAGCGCGTATGCGTATACTATTAGTAGAGAGAGAGAGAGAGAGAGAGAGAGAGAGAGAGAGTAGCGAATATATTCATAACAAACAAATTAAAAGGCGTAAAAAAACTTAATGCCTTTCTGTTTTTTGTTTTCTGTATGAATAATGTATTGTGTCCCATGTTTTTTATTTATTAACCGATCTTATTTTTTGGTCGGGGCAAAGATAAAGTATTTTTTTTTATTTACTGCAAGAAAAAAACAAAAAAAATAAAATCTTTATTGGGAGCAAAGTAATTTTTTATGTATTCATGGTTCCTTTTCATTATTCAACATTTCAATCCGGTAGCCGACTTCCCGTCCCGATTAGCATCTCATCCCGGGAAGGATTCTTTTTTTATGTGATGTCATTGTGCGGCTTGAGAAGCCGGATTTACTGCGTAATATCAGTTAATAATAGAGTTTTGTGTTCCATATCTGCACCGGTCTTTGCCCGCTCCACCGGCATGTCCGGGCGGAGCGGGACAAAGATGGCTGTTCTAATTCACATAGGCGCCCCAGAAACAGAGTTCGCTTGCCTGAAGATAATTGGCGCCGTTATTTGTCTTTCTGACAACAAAGCGGATATAACGACAGGGGACACTCGTTTTGTCGGTGTCGACATCGAAATGGAATCCGTTCTGCACAAATGCAATGTCTTCGGCGCTGGTGACGCTGCTTACATTATTCGGCGTGCCGGATGGAAACTGAATGACACAGTCGGCCAGTTTGATCCAGTCATTCTTCCAGGCATCGGTAGCTTCAACGGCTTCCCAGCCTGTCCAGTATTTCAGATTATCCAGCACGCTGCCATTTCCAACTTCAGCAGGATCTTTTGGTCTGGTATTCGTTCCCCATACCTCAAATTCATACCAGCACCATGCGGAATAGGAAGGGCTTCTGTTTCTTGTGTAATAAGCAAGTCTGCTGTAAACGGACGGCACTCCCATATCAATCGTAAAATAAACCGGATACAGGTAATTAGTGCCTCCTCCCGGAATATAATTTTGCAGCATACAAACATCTGTTGCCCACCAGTCTCCACTGTTATAAAGAATTCCATTGTGAAGAACACTGAATGGAGTACTGTTCAACGGCACATTCGAATCTCCACGATAGGTATTGGTTTTATCTTCCAAACCATATAAAGACCAGATATTACGGCCCATTTCATCACGTCCCATAATTTGCGTTTCAAACAAAGGCTCCATGACCGTATCCAGTGGAAGAGCGTAGTGATTCCAGCGGTCGCGCAATTCGATATGGAAAGGCTGTTCCCTGATTTCGAGGTTCCTGAACGTGTACCAGCCCGTTACGCCGCTTGAATAATACCGGTCATGCAGTACCCTGTCGCCGACCGAATCAATGGTATAAAGCGCAATGTCCATACTTTTACCCAGCGGATTGTCCCAGCTTGCATAGACTCCCCCGAATGTAGGAGATACGTTCAATGTTTGCCTGATCAGTTCGACAGGAGGCGTTTCGGGCTTAATGGTGACCGGCACGGGAGCGGACAGGTTCCCGCTTTTGTCTATGGCATACAGTTCCACCGTATGTTCGTTGGTATCGGCGTATCCGTCCACCACAATCGAATCCCTGAAAGCCGAAGCATAGACTTCCTGCGGTACGTCATTTTCGCCGAATGAAAAGACCGCCTTCACCCCCATCAAGTCACCGTCGTTCGGACGGGTGTAATGGATGATTGCTCCTCCGTTGAGATTCCGGACATTCACATTCGTTACTGTTCCCGGCGGAATGTTATCCGTGGGATCACTCCAATCCTTCACTTCCGTACAACTCCACATCAGCGCGGCCGGAATTACCGGCATCAGCAACCGGCATAAAAAATACATAACCGGATGTCTTTTCCTGTTTTTAGATATCTGTTTCATATCGTTTAATTTTTAATTCTTAATTTGTGATCACCATCCCGGATTTTGTTCCATGTTTTTATTTCTTAACAGCGTGCTCTGTCTGATCGGCCAGAAATAATCCTTTGTTTCGTAAGTTAAAGGATAGATTTCCGTCATTTTATAAAAATCGGCAGGCGTTTCTCCGGTAATATCCCATCCCCGTACGGGGCGGTTCATGTATTCCATCGACAGTTTCCAGCGCTTCAAGTCCCAGAAGCGAGCGCCTTCGAAGGCAAGTTCGTTGAGACGTTCGCGGCGGATGATTTCACGCATGCCGGTTTTGCTTAAAGGCCTGTTCCGTTGTGAAGCAACGGCGTGGTCATTCCATGTTTCCACGACGCCTTTCAGTCCGCTGCGCGCTCTTACCAGGTTCACATAATTGTATACGTCGGCCTGGGGAGCGTCGCCTCCCGCCTCATTCAAAGTCTCGGCATACATCAGGTAAAGGTCTGCCAGGCGAATGATCGGGAAAGAATAGCGTTCGTTACTGTTCGAGGCGGCATTATCAGGCATCGAACTGCGGAAATGGAGCAGTTTTTTACATAAATAACCGGTCGAAGAATGACGGTCGGAAGGGCTGGTGCCTCCGGCTATCGTTCCGGCCCGGAGAGGGATATACCACAGATTGTCATCCGTATTAATCCGGTTGTTCCCATAATATGAGCCTCCGTCGAAAAGTATGGAGCCGTAGAAGCGGGCTTCCCGGTCGAAATGTAACTGTATCGTCTGATAATTCTGCTGTACGTAATACTTGTCTTCGGCTGTGGCTGTCCGGATTGCGTACGGATCAACTCCCACCCAGTCCTGATCGTCCTCTATCGGCAAGCCGTTTTTGGTATAAAACTGTTCGACTGCCTGCAAAGTCGGTGCATACGACTTGCCTGCGGAACCGTTATTATGAACGGTATAAAAGGCAGGGATACATGAATTTTGCAAAGCGGAAGGATTGGATCTCGAATCGCCCCAGATAATTTCTTCGTTCCAGCGTTCGGTTACGGCGCCTCTTACCTGCATGGAGAGGATGGTCTTTTCGTTAAATCCGACGTAAGCGGGATTTGTGCGTACAAAGTCATATAACCGGTGTCCGGCTCCATGTGCCTCATCAATGGCTTCTTTGAGCGCTTCGGCGGCTCTTTGCCATTTATTTGCATCATAAGCTTGCGGGAAAAGCTCGATGCCGCGATTATCCACCAGTGAAAATGAAGGAGGTTCAGTGGCCGTACCGTTGAACAGCGGACTTGCCGCCAGTGTCAATGTCTGGGCTTTCAGGGCAAGAGCGATCGCCCTGGTTGGACGCCCCATTTCACGCAACGGGTCTTCGATGACATCCGGCAGATTCACGGTCGCTTCGTCAAGCAGGGACACAATGTATTCCACCACCTCATCCACCGGCTCGCGGTATATCCGGGCGTCTTCTCCCTTGGCGCTGATTGACCGGTTTTCGTCAATTACAGGGATCGGCCCGTACATGCGAAGCAGCCAGAAATGATAGAAAGCCTTGATGAATTTAACCTCGGCAACCCAGCGGTCACGTTCATAATCATCCAAATCGTATGGTTTATGAATGTTTTCAAAAAACATATTGCAATCGCTTAAGGCGGTAAACATGGCAGTTCCTCCGTTTGTGTTTCCGCTTTGCTGACTCGACCAGTAATTGGCTAAGGGCGCGACGGTTCCCTGATCGCCGCGGGCAATATACCAAAGCCTTGGGTTGATTTGAGCGACAGGGTCAATAACCCAAACCTCATCTCCTCCAAGCAGCGCAGGGTTTACGCCGGGGTCTGCAAAGGAAGGCAGAGCCGAAAAGCATCCATACAAGAATCCTTCCGCTTCATATCGGTTTTTAAAGCCGTCGTCTATCGTAGGCGTATTGTCGGGAACTACATCCAGATAGTTACAGGAAAAAATGAACATGCAGGGTATCCATGCCAGATACCGGCAAATATTTTTAATTCTATTTGTTTTCATATCAATTAAAATGAAAGATTTATACCTAAATTAACAACCCGCTGCAAAGGATAACCCAGTCCGTTACCGCCCATTTCCACATCCCAGAGCTTGAATTTGCTAAACAGTAACAAATTGGTGCCACTTAGATAGAAGCGAAAAGAGGAGGACTGCCGGATTTTGTTCGTCCACTTTTGCGGCAGAGCATATCCGATTTCCACACTTTTCAGTCGCAGGAAAGAATTGTCCTGCATAAACCACGTACTTCTGACATTGTTGTTCGCTATAAGCGTGTTCGACAAACGGGGCCATCCGGCATACGGATTCTGCGACAGTTCCGACCAGTAGTCGTCGGCTATAAATTTCGCCAGACCGGTTTCAAGCACTCTTCCGTCGGCTGTTCTTCTGACAAAAGGCGACATGGCGTCGGCGTCTATCCAAAAGGATGAACGGGCCGAGCCCTGGAAAAAGACGGAAACATCCAGGTTTTTGTATCCTGCCGAGACGCCGAAACCGTAGTTTATTTCGGGAGTGGTGGGATAGCCTATCGGTACCTGATCCATCTCGTTTATCACATTATCACCGTTTATATCCTTGTATTTAATGTCTCCTGCCAGGTATTCGCCGAAATCCTGACGGGGAGAATTTGCAACATCATCTTCGTCGATAAACAGTCGCTCGGCTACATACCCCCACTGCTGTTTTACGGAATAGCCGATTCTTGATCGCCACGGCGCTCCCATGCCTTCATAATCGGGTTCTTCGTAGTAGGCGTAGGAAGAATGTGCATACGTGAAGTTTGCCCGGCCAATCAGCCAAAGGTCTTTATTGAAAGAGTGATTGTAGTCCACGGAAACATCTACTCCGTTACCGTTGGCTTCACCCACGTTAACCTGGGGAGTGCGCCACAAACCCATTTCCACAGGTATATCCGCCCTTGTCTGAAGGATATTGATGCGATGTTCATGGAACAGATCCGCCTGAATTTCCACTTTTCCTTTAAGCAATCCCAGCTCTATACCCAGGTTGGATTTATAGGCGATTTCCCATCCGATCTCGGAGTTTGGATAATTGGTGATTAAAACGCCATTCCGGCTTAATCCGTTAAAGTTGTAACCGGTGAGGAAATTGCCTCCCCCGTTTGGCGTTACGTCCGAGAGGTAAAAGAATCGGGCAGAGCCTATCTCGTCATTTCCTACCAGACCGTAAGTATAGCGGAATTTCAGTTTTGATATGGTTTCTTTTAATTCGGCCGTCCAGAATGACTCATTGGATGTGAGCCAGCCTATACCTACGGAAGGGAAGAATCCCCAGCGATGACCCTTGTCGAATTTCTCGGAACCGTTGTATCCGAAATTGGATTCTGCAAAATAACGGTCGTCATAAGAGTAGGTAAACCTGCCCGATAAGCCCATATTCCGTTGCGGAAGCGATTCGGACAGGGTCAGGGCATTGGCCGTAATCGAATTGCGGATAATGCCTACTAACATCCCGCTGACAGCATGTTTTTCGGCAAATATGCGGTTATAGTTTACGGAAGCCTCGCCGTAGAACGAACTGTTTACCGTTTTATATCCGGGATTGTAGGTGACGTATTCGTTTCCTCCTTCGGGATTCAGTTCCAAAAGCATATACCTGTCTGCAAAACGGTCGTACTGCATTACCTGATAATAGAAAGGCGAATAGGCGCGACTCACATCAAAAGCCGAATAGCGGGTAGTATTTCCCAGCACGCGGGCGCTCAGACCTTCAACCCATTTGCCGAAATCCTGTTTCAACTCTATCTGCGCCACCATCGACGATTTACTTTCCTGACGGTATCCGCGAAGCATTTCGGCATAAGGATTCATATAATTGGCGCTCTCATGGCCTCCGAACAGTATATGGCCTACTTTTGCATACGTCTCGTCCGGCTCAAAATAGGCGGGGAAACGCACGGGACTGACCTGAAGGATCCGCTTGTACATGTCATCACCGCCGGTAATCGGCCCGGTATAATCGTCAAAAGTTCCGCTCATGCGGACAATCATCTCCGTCGATTTTGTAATGTTGATATTGATGTTCGACCGGAGCTGGTATTTTTTATAATCAATGTTGTTATTGAAATTGTTTCGCTTATCAACATTCAGAATACCGTTATCCTGCGAAACCGAGCCGGCGACATAATAACGCGCCACCGTACCGCCGCCGGAGATATTCAGGTTAATCCTCTGGTTGGCTGTCACATCTTTAGTCAACATATTCATCCAGTCCACGGCTGGATACACATATTGGTTCCGATTGGGATTCATCGTATTGTCAATCTGACTTTGGAGGTAAGGCACAGGGTCTAACGAATTACGGGTAGATACCGCCTCGTTGGCAAGATACATATAGCTGATCGGGTCTGCCATTTGAATGGTCATTGTCGGCTGCGAAAATGAGTTTTCCGCACGAACCGATAACTGGGCTTTACCTTCTTTTCCTTCCCTCGTTGTCACCAGAATCACTCCGTTCGCTCCGCGTGCGCCGTACAGGGCGGTCGCCGTCGCGTCCTTGAGGATGGAAAAACTGGCAATGTCGTCCGGATGCATTTTCGCCAGATCGCTTGAAGTGACTTCCACATTGTCAATCAAGATCAGCGGATCGACTTTTCCTGTTCCGAAAGTAGTGATTCCGCGGATGAAAAATTCGGCATTGTCACGTCCCGGCTCACCGCTGGTCTGGTAGGAAATCATTCCCGCAATGCGACCTGCAAAAGCGGTCGTCAGGTTGCTGCTCGGCACTTTCAAGTCTTTCATATTCACCGACTGGATAGCCGATATCACGCTTTCCTTCTTTTGCCTGCCGAAAGCTACGACGGTTACTTCGTCCAGTTCGTTCAGCTGGGGTTCGAGCGTCACATTGATACGGGTCTGATTTTCCACCGGCACCGTAAGCATTTGATAGCCCAGATAGGATATTTCCAGCTGGTTTTCGGGCATTGCCTGAATGGTAAATGTCCCGTCCATGTCGGTTATCACACCGCGCGTAGTCCCCTTGACGGTAATCGTAGCCCCGGGAATCGGTTCGCCGTTCTCGTCCAGCACGGTGCCGGTAACCGTGTTCCCTTTCGTTTGCTGCGTACCGTTCACTGTCTCTTTCACTGTTTCGGACAGCGCCGTCTCCGGCAGTCCGAATACCAATAACATGCAACTGACGACAATCATTTTCCATTGCCTCAGTCGCGACATACTCATTTTGTTTTTCCTGTTCATCATGTGATTATATAGTTTGGATAATAATATGAAATTCATACCTTAGCGGTCAGCATTTCCGCGGATAATGCGGTTGCATAACTGTGAATGCGCATTTCAGCGCTGTTAAACACTCTGGGGAAGTCTTCGCGATTATTGAAAATTCTGATTTTGTTAATTCTTGCATACTTGCTTCCGAGCCTCGTACGTCCGTCTGAAAATCAGGATAAGCCGTATGACTTTTTGTTTTGAAAAAATATGTATCTTGACGCGCGTATGCGTTTCGCACACGATCAATAACGCGCGTAGCGCGTATGCGCATATTAATGTAGAGAGAGAGAGAGAGAGAGAGAGAGAGTAGTAAATATATTCATAGCAAACAAATTAAGAGGCATAAAAATACTTAATGCCTTTCTGTTTTTTGTTTCCTGTATGAATAATGTTTCGGATCTCATGTTTTTCTGTTTATCAACCGTTCTTATTTTTTGGCCGGGGCAAAGATAGAGTATTTTTTTTATTTGTTGCAAGAAAAAACCAAAAAAAATAAAAACAGCGAAGTTCCGGGATAATGGGATTTCCCCTGTTTTTCGCAATGGAATACCCCAAAACTCTTCGTAATACAAGATTAGATGATTTTCCGAAGAAAGCAAATGTGCCGATGAAAAATCCGGTCTATAACATTTCAATTACACATTTATAAGTTTCCCGTAATGAATGTTTGCTCTTTCTTTTTTTTGCAGTCTACGATTTTTTCTATAACTTGCCGCCGTTTTTCAGTAATAATTATAAATTCAAAACAGTTTCTAAGATATTTAACGTATAATAGGATGGGAAAAAAGACACATAAAACAAAAAATGTCGTATCTGCAAAAAGTGAGGATCTTAATCTATTAGATAACCTGGATTCCTTTTTTGAAAAGCATGAAAAAATTTTTCTTTGGATATCACTTGTATCGGGAGCGATTATCAGTTTTTTGATGTTTGACTGTAAAGTAAGCCTTAGCGGAGATGACTGTGACTATGTCGTAAATGCCCAGAATTTTATAAATCATTTCGCTTATCCCGGAGGCCGGGGCGCTTTATACCCGATCGTTATCTCTCCGTTCCTGATCGGCGGACTGAACCTGATTTTACTCAAGTCCCTTTCCGCCGTTTTTATTCTCCTGTCCATGTGGTTTATGTATAAAGCGTTCCGGGGTGCGGTTCCGGCGTCCGTGTTGATGCCTGTCTTGCTTATTACAAACATTTGTCCCTATATATTTTTTTATGCCAGCTATACCTATAGCGAGCCGTTCTTTATGCTCACCCAGTCCCTGTTCATTTATTTATTTTCCACTTATTTCTGTAACAGAGAGCAAACGGACTCGCTACCGTTAAAAATAGACTGGAAAAAGTTTCTGTTTATCGGGTTCTGTTTCCTGGCAATGGGGCTTACGCGAACCATCGGATACGCTGTGATGGGCGCTATTATCGTATATTTTTGTTTTCAAAAGCAATGGAAAAACCTGATCTGTTCACTTGTCGCATCCGTATTCGTCTTTGTCCTGTTCAGCATCCTGAAAAGCGCCGTATGGCCCGAATCCGGCGCTGCCTATAATATAAACAACTATTTAGCCAAAAATTTTTACAATATAGAGCAGGGGATGGAAGATTTGCCGGGATTTGTGAACAGGCTGGTCGTAAATTCCCATATCTATCTATCCGGATTCCTGTACAAATTCATGGGATTCCGGTCTTCTTCCGATCTTCCTTTTGATAATATACCGGTGCTGACAGTCATTACATACATGCTGTTCACCGGATGTATAATCATAACATTTAAAAGGAACAGATCCCTGTTTTTTACCGGCATCTATGTCGGGGTGATGAATTTTGCAAGCTTTGTCCTTCTGCAGACGATTTGGGTGCAGGACCGGCTGATCATGATTTATTATCCGCTTATGTTACTGTTTATTCTCGGAGGAGTTTATTATCTGTTGAAAAACAAGGCGCTTAAAAAACTGACGGGAATATACCCCTTGATACTGATTGTTTTATTTATTGGTACCGGCCTGCATTTAAAGGATAAGGTGGCGCGAAATCTGCCTGTGCTGCAACAAAACATATCGGGTAATGACCTGTATGGACTGACGCCGGACTGGGAAAACTTTATAAGGATGAGTCAGTGGGCGAATGATCACCTTGATAAAAACGCAGTTATTGCGAGCCGTAAGCCAAGCATGTCCTATATTTACACGGGGCGGGAATTTTTCGGTCTTTTCAATGTTCCGAACGATGCTTTAGAGAATGTGATCAGACAGTTTGAGGAAGGAAAGGACGAATACGCATTCCTGATCATGGATATAAACAGGACAAAAATACAGGAATTATCTCCTTATGTCCAACACATCCTGATTGCTAAAACCGGGGGTAATTTTTCGATTAATAACGAGAAGGCGGACGCGGCCGTCATCTATAAAATCAATAAAGCCTTACTGGAAAACGGTTATTTGATAAACGGACTGGATCAGAACAATGTAAATTATACGTTAGATCATGAAACTTTTATCAGCCAGTATATAAATGACAAAAACAATAATTATCAAATCATAAATCCTGATCTGTTACTGGAAACGATAAAAGGTGGCAATATAAAATACCTTTTACTGCCCAAAATCAGGGTATACACACCCCAGAACACGGGCAGGTATATAAATACCATCCATCAGTATATCAGTTTCATTCAGACCAAATATCCCGATTCTTTCAAAATCATACACTCAATCGGAAAGGAAGAAATCTGTGAGATTGCCGAATATACAGGCCCGTAAAGGCAACTGTTCATAACATGCTTATAATTTTCTATGGAGAAGCCGTTGCTTCTTCACGGAATTACATACATTTGCCGTCCAAAAAAGTCATTATGACAACAGATAAAAGAAAAAACAGCAAGAAAATAATTGAGACCATTGTCATTCCCGACATCGGGAAAGTGCAGCCCCAGGCGCTGGAGATCGAAAAAATAGTATTGGGCGCCCTGATGCTCGAAAAAGACGCCTACTCAAACGTTAATGAAATATTGCGGCCCGAATGTTTTTACGATAAAAAGCACGAATTGATTTTTGAGGCGATTATGGATCTGGCCGTAAGCGGACGTCCGATTGATATGCTCACCGTAACCGAACAGCTGAAAAAGAACGGCAACCTGAAAACGGTCGGCGATTTATTATACATATCGGAGTTGACGGATAATGTCGCCAGCACAGCCCATCTTGAATACCATGCCAAGATCATCGCCCAGAAATTCCTCTCCCGTGAATTAATCAGATTCTCGGGGCTAATACAGGGAAAAGCCTTTGATGAAACACTGGATGTCGAGGATTTGATGCAGGAAGCGGAAGCCAAGCTCTTCGAAATATCACAGCGCAACATCAAAAAGGATGCTGTCCAGATAAACCCGGTCATCAATGAAGCGATCAAAGCGATACAGAACGCGGCGCAGAAAAAGGAAGGACTTAGCGGACTCAGCAGCGGTTTCATGGATCTGGACAAAATCACTTCCGGCTGGCAAAATTCCGACCTGATCATTATAGCCGCCCGTCCGGCGATGGGAAAAACCGCCTTTGTATTATCCATGGCGAAAAATATGGCTATAAACTTCAAAACCTCTGTCGCCATATTCTCGCTTGAGATGAGTAATGTTCAGTTAGTAAACCGCCTTATCATCAATGTGTGCGAGCTGTCCGGCGAACAGATTAAGAGCGGCCGTCTCGAACCTTACGAGTGGAAGCAGCTGGATCATAAAATAAACGAACTCTATGATGCCCCCATCTATGTGGATGATACACCCAGCCTGTCGGTATTCGAACTGCGTACGAAAGCCCGCCGGTTAGTAAGGGAACACGATGTAAAATGTATCATCATCGATTACCTTCAGCTAATGAACGCAAGCGGCATGACCTACGGCAGCCGGGAACAGGAAGTGAGCATGATCTCCCGTTCGCTGAAAGGACTTGCCAAAGAACTGAACATCCCGATCATCGCGCTCTCCCAGCTGAACCGGGGCGTTGAGGCCCGTACCGGAGCCGAAGGCAAACGCCCTCAATTAGCAGATTTGCGGGAATCGGGAGCGATCGAACAGGATGCCGACATGGTATGCTTCATTCATCGCCCCGAATATTACGGAATAAAAGAAGACCGCGACGGGCGGGATCTGACCGGCCTGGCGGAAATAATCATTGCAAAACACCGTAACGGCGCCGTTGGAGACCTGTGGCTAACCTTCAAGAACCGGTTTGTCCGGTTTGAAAACTGCAGCGATTCAAATAACAGCCGGGAATTTACCTCAAAAATAAACAAAACTTCCGACAGTCAGGTACCGACGCAAACGATCGGGAACAACAAAGATTTTATCAATGACAGTCCGTTGCCTTTTTAAAATCCTCCTGTAGCCGGAATCTTCCATTTTGTATAAAAATCGGTTTATGCGGGCAAAATATAAGCAGAATAAAAAAAAAGGCCTATCTTTGCTCGCTACTATAGCAAACGATCAATTTAAATGAATAATTGCATGAAAACATTTATGGACGAAAATTTCCTGCTTGAAACAGAAACAGCGCAGGAATTGTATCACAATCATGCGGCAAAGATGCCGATTATCGATTATCATTGCCATCTGGCGCCCGGGATGGTTGCCGACGACCACAAATTCAAATCAATAACGGAGCTGTGGCTTGGCGGCGACCACTATAAATGGCGCGCCATGCGGACAAACGGAGTCAATGAACGCTTCTGTACAGGCCATGACACTTCCGACTGGGAAAAATTTGAAAAATGGGCCGAAACCGTTCCCTGGACCATGCGCAATCCGCTTTATCACTGGACACATCTTGAACTCAGAACCGCATTCGGCATTCACAAACTGTTAAGTCCGGAAACCGCACGGGAAATCTTTGATGCCTGCAATGAAAAGCTGGCAGAGCCGGAATATTCCGCCCGCGGACTGATGCGCCGTTATAATGTACGGGTTGTCTGTACTACCGACGACCCGGTCGATACGCTGGAACATCACATCCGCACACGCGAAAGCGGATTCGAAATCAGAATGCTCCCCACCTGGCGACCGGACAGGGCAATGGCGGTAGAATCGCCGGCCGGCTTCCGCGCTTACATGGAGAAACTTGCCGAAGTAAGCGGCGTTACCGTTTCGTCGTTCGACGGCATGGTAGAAGCGCTGCGCAGGCGTCATGCATTCTTTGAGGCGCAGGGATGCAAACTTTCCGATCATGGCGTGGAAGAGTTTTATGCGGAAGACTATACCGAAGCCGAAATAAAAGCCATATTCAATAAAGTGTACGGCGGGACAGCGCTCACGAAGGACGAAGCGCTGAAATTCAAATCGGCGATGCTGGTCGTTTTCGGAGAAATGGATGCCGAAACAGGATGGACGCAACAGTTTCACTATGGAGCCATCCGCAATAACAACTCCAAAATGTTCGACCGGATCGGCCCGGACACCGGCTTCGACTCCATCGGTGAATTTAACACCGCCAAAGCCATGTCGAAGTATTTTAACCGGCTGAACAGTGCCGGAAAACTCGCAAAAACAATCCTCTACAATCTGAATCCCTGCGCAAACGAAGTCATTGCAACGATGACCGGCAACTTTCAGGACGGCACGACCGCCGGCAAGATGCAATTCGGCTCCGCCTGGTGGTTCCTGGATCAGAAAGACGGAATGGAAAAACAGATGAACGCCCTGTCGGTACTGGGACTGCTGAGCCGCTTTGTCGGCATGTTGACCGACTCGCGCAGCTTCCTGTCGTATCCCCGACACGAATACTTCCGCCGTACGCTGTGCAATTTACTCGGCAACGATGTGGAAAACGGATTGCTCCCGGCCTCGGAAACAGGCTTTATCGGACAAATGGTGGAAAACATAAGCTATTACAATGCGAAGAATTTCTTCCGGTTCTGACATCGTCGCCGAAAAACCATATACACAGTGTATTTTTTCTGCCGACGGCATCGGGAAGAAATATACACAGTGTATGTCTTCATTTCGCATCATGAAGAAGAAAAACCGGTCGATAAGTAACATGAATTTATAATACAGCATAAAAATGAATCAAAAAGTAGTAACATTCGGCGAAATCATGCTGCGTCTGGCAACGCCGGACTATCTTCGCTTCCCGCAGGCGAGGCAATACAGCGCAACCTTCGGCGGAGGCGAAGCCAACGTCGCCGTATCACTGGCCAACTACGGCATCGACGCGGAGTTTGTAACACGCCTGCCCGCAAATGACATCGCAGAAGCCTGCATCATGGAGCTGCGTTCGCACAACGTCCGCGTGGACAGAATCGTCCGCGGAGGCGACCGCCTGGGCATTTACTTCCTGGAAACGGGAGCCGTGGCGCGCGCCTCAAAAGTGATCTATGACCGCGCAAACTCGTCCGTCGCGACCGTCGAAAAAGGAATGATCAACTGGAAAGACATCTTCGAAGGCGCGCAGTGGTTCCACTGGACAGGCATCACACCCGCCCTGTCGCAGGGCGCCGCCGACGCCTGCCTCGAAGCAGTCCGGGCGGCCCGGGAAGCAGGCATCACCGTATCGTGCGACCTGAACTACCGCAAAAACCTGTGGAAATACGGCAAAACAGCCGCCGAAGTGATGCCCGCGCTCGTCGAAGGCTGCGACATCATCCTCGGCAACGAAGAAGACTGCGAAAAAGTCTTCGGCATCAAGCCGGAAGGCTTCGACGTAACGGCCACCGGCGGCGAAGTAGATGCCGCCGGATTTGAATCCGTCTGCACGAAAATGATGCGGAAGTTCCCCCGCTGCACGAAAATGATCGTCACCCTGCGCGGCGCCATCAACGCAAACCACAACACGTGGGGCGGCGTCCTCTACTCCGGCGGCACACTGAAACAGTCGAAACGCTACGACATCACGCACATCGTCGACCGCGTCGGCGGCGGCGACGCTTTTATGGGCGGACTGATTTACGGCCTGATAACGTACCCCGCAGACGACCGGCGGGCGCTCGACTTCGCCGCAGCAGCATCCTGCCTGAAACACACGATATACGGCGACTTCAACCTCGTGACGGTCGCCGAAGTGGAAAACCTGATGGCGGGCGACGGCTCCGGCCGCGTATCAAGATAATAATTATTAACTCTCAAATTTATATTATGAACAATTTATCTCAATTATCGGGGAAGATAACAAACTATCGCTGGGTGATCTGTGCGATGCTGTTTTTTGCAACAACAATTAATTACCTGGACAGGCAGGTACTGTCATTAACATGGGAGGAGTTTATCAAACCCGAATTTCACTGGAATGAATCCCATTACGGCTTAATCACGTCCGTATTCTCTATTTTTTACGCGGTATGCATGCTTTTTGCCGGCCGGTTTGTAGAATGGATGGGCACCAAGAAAGGATTCCTGTGGTCTATCGGCGTATG
>JAISCL010000104.1 GCA_031265585.1 Tannerella sp.
CAAAGATGAATGATTTACACGAGGGCTATATGACGGATGGCGAAATTATATATGCCGCCAAAGTGGACAGTGCAAGGGTGTATCCGGGCAAAAACCGCGCCATACTTGATGTTGGAATCAGTTCACAGCGTATCGAAACGCTTCGCATCTACTGGAACGATTCGGCCGATTCGGCGGATATTGCAATTAATAATCAGGTGGGCGTATTTTCAAAACCGCTTGCAAACATGGAAGAAAAGGATCATATTTTCTATCTGGTCGGTTTGGACCGGTTCGGAAACAGGTCCCTGCCTTTCGAAGCATCCGGAACCGTCTATGGTGACCGGTTCCAAAACTCATTATCCAACCGGACCATTCAGACAATTGCTGCCGAAGACGGCGTACTGTCTATCGGCTGGGGCGGATCACCGGACAATGCCGTGTATTGCGAGCTGATCTATACGGATAAGCAGGAACAGGAGCGTACCTTATTCGTGCCCGCAAGCGAAAATTCCACATCAATCGCCGACTGGTCGGCAGGCTTGCGCTACCGGACCTCTTTCCTGCCGGATCCTGCCGCTATTGATACATTTTATACGGACTGGAGAACGGTAAGCAATATTCCGTTTAAATATTCCAGAGCCGGATGGACGGTGGAATCCCGAAACGGGAATCATGACTGGGGTGCATACGGCGGTTCACCGGCATTATTACTCGACGGCGACAGAAACACCGGCTGGCACTCCACACCAGGTAGCGCATTGCCGCAATGTCTGGTTGTAGATATGAAGGAATCCAGACCGGTGGATCATCTTGTACTCTGGCATCTTCCGGCCGGTCTGACAAGCAACTGGATCTATTTC
Organism: Tannerella sp.; assembly: GCA_031265585.1. Taxonomy (GTDB): domain Bacteria; phylum Bacteroidota; class Bacteroidia; order Bacteroidales; family Tannerellaceae; genus Tannerella. The sequence goes on from JAISCL010000104.1 coordinate 843, forward strand.
AGAACCATTGAAGTCTATCTCAGCGACACGCCTGTCACGCCCGATGTGTATCAATCCCCGTGGGGCGCTCCGGCAGCCGCTTACGAATGGCCCGGAGGTTTCGACGGAATCAACGTCCAGTTGAATCCAAACAGTCGAGGACGATATTTGATACTGTACTTCCCCAATTCGAGGTCAAACACGTATATAAGTTTTGCAGAACTGGAAATTTACGGTTTATAGAAATGATGCGGGAATAAGGACAATTTCCCACGCCCGGCGCAGCATTTGAAGACTGCGCCGGGCGCGGGATCGTTCTTATACAGATGATAATTAAATCACGAGAAATTGTAGTAACAATGAAAAAAGTAGTAACATTGTGTATTTTGGCAGGTATATTTGCTGCCTGCATGGAAAAGATTCCGGTTGAGACGGTAAATCTCCGTTGCGAGAATCTGGACAGTCCTGTAATTGACGTTTCCGGTCCCCGTTTGAGCTGGGAATTAGTGTCCGAAGGTCGCGACGTCCGGCAAACATCGTACAGGATATTGGTGTCGTCGTCACTGGAAAAGCTTAATAATGACGAAGGTGATTTGTGGGACAGCCGCCGGGTGAAGTCCGGCAACTCGGTTTACATTGCGTATGAAGGCGAGCCGTTGAACAGCCGTACGGAATATTTCTGGAAAGTCAGGGTTAAAACGAACAGGGGCGAATCGGCGTGGAGCAAACCGGCTTCATGGACGATGGGTTTGACCGGTCAGGCCGACTGGCAGGCAAAATGGACGGGATTGAACACGGTTTCGGAAAAAGACGTTATCGAAGGGAAAACCCGGCTTGCCGCACGTTATTTTCGCAAAGAGTTCAACGTCCCGAAAAAGGTGGAAAAAGCCACTCTTTACATTTCGGGACTGGGACTTTACGAAGCGTACATCAATGCCGGACGTATTGGCGAACAGGTTTTGTCGCCGACGCCGACCGAATATACGAAAGCTGTAAAGTACAACACTTTCGACGTTACCGGTCAATTGAAGGAAGGGAATAATGCAATCGGCGTTATCCTGGGGAACGGGCGTTTTTTCACCATGCGGACATGGGTGCGCGATTTTGGCTTTCCGAGGATGATCGTGCAGCTTGAAATCAGGTATTCCGACGGCAGCAGGCAGACAGTCGTCAGCGACGGTTCGTGGAAAGCGACTGCCGACGGCCCGATTCTGGCGAACAGCGTGTTTGACGGCGAAGAATACGACGCCCGGAAAGAATTTCCGGGATGGAACAGCGCTGGATTCGACGATTCCGGATGGCTGCAGGCTGAACTTGTCGATGCGCCCGGCGGAACGCTCGAAGCACAGGCCAACAGGAATATCAAAGTAATGGAAACCGTCCGTCCGGCCTCAATCAGCGAGATTCGACCGGGGATATTTGTCATGGACATGGGGCAAAATATGGTTGGCTGGCTGCGCATGAAGGTGAAAGGCAAAGCGGGCGACGAGGTGAAACTGCGTTTTGCGGAACTGCTCAATGACGACGGAACGCTCTACGTTGCAAACCTGAGAAGCACCGACGCCACAGACAGATATATCCTGAAAAGCAGTGGCGGCGAAACATGGTCGCCTTCATTTACCTATCACGGTTTTCGCTATGTCGAAATTTCGGGATTCCCCGGCGTTTCCACCCTTGACAGTTTCGAAGGAAGGGTCGTTTTCGACGAAATAGAGGCGACAGGCGAGTTTGAAACATCCGACGGGACAATAAATCAGATCTATAAGAGCGCATACTGGGGTATCAAGGGGAACTATAACGGGATGCCGACCGACTGTCCGCAGAGAGACGAACGCTGGGGATGGCTCGGCGACCGGGCCGTGGGTTCACAGGGCGAAAGCTTCCTGTTCAACATCAACAATCTGTATGCCAAATGGCTTGACGACATTGAGCAGACGCAGCGCGAAGACGGTTCTATTTCCAATATAGCGCCGGTCTATCACTCCGGAGGCCTGTACCACGACAACATGACATGGCCCGGAGCTTACTTTATTGTTGCCAATATGTTATATGAACAGTACGGCGACCGCAGACCCATCGAAAAACATTATGAATCGATGAAGAAATGGATCTCTTACATGGAAGGAAAATACCTTAAGGACAGCATCATGACTAAAAATGCTTATGGAGACTGGTGCATGCCTCCCGAATCGCCGGAACTGATTCATACGAAAGACCCCGCACGCAGAACGGACGGAGCAGTTTTGGGTACGGCATATTATTACAGGATACTCTGTCTTCTGGAAAAATTTGCCGTCCTGCTTGACAGGAAAGACGAGGCGGAGGCTTTCGCTCAAAAGGCGGAAGGCGTCAAAAACGCTTTTAATAACAGATATCTCAACAGGGAAACTCAACAGTACAGCAACAATACTGTTACGGCCAATCTTCTTCCCCTGTGTTACGGAATGACGCCCGACGAATACAGGGAAGGCGTATTCAGGAACATCGTGGATAAAACGATGAACGAATATAAAGGTCATGTGAGTTCCGGGCTGGTTGGAATGCAATGGTTTATGCGCGGACTGTCGGAATACGGACGTCCCGACGTCGCATACAAAATTGTTACCGTCCGTGATTATCCGGGCTGGGGCTATATGATTGAAAAAGGAGCGACTACGATCTGGGAACTCTGGAACGGCGACACGGCCAATCCTGCAATGAACTCAGGCAATCATGTGATGCTGCTTGGCGACCTTATCATCTGGTTCTACGAGTATCTGGCGGGAATACAGAACAGTCCGACCGGCGTCGGTTTCGAGGAAATCGTAATGAAACCTTATCCTGTTGACGGATTGAACCATGTGAAAGCCTCGTATAAATCGGCAAGAGGACTCGTCAAAAGCGAATGGACAAAAGCCAATGGACAGTTTACATGGAACATCACCGTACCCTGCAACTCCACCGC
>JAISCL010000114.1 GCA_031265585.1 Tannerella sp.
CTCTTCCGAGCGTTTCTGCCTGGGCAGTCTTCACATTGGCATTGCCGTCGCGGTTCTCGACGTAGACGATTTTGTCGCCGATGGTGCCCACTCCCGGAAAATAGCCGGTAGTGTGTTTGTAAGTCCGTTTGGCGTCGTATTTCTCATGTTCGATGATTTGATTGTCGTAATCGAAGTCGTAATATTCATCTTCCTTCAGTTGCCCGGTCAAAAGTAATGATTTCACATTCAAACCGTTCATCCCATGATTGATGTTGAATTGGTATTCCTTCCCGCTTGTCGATTGAACGGTCTCACTCACGATTGCCAATTCCTTTATTCCGCGCAACAAGGTATCCGCACTGGGCACGCTGTTGTCGGGGATACACGCCAACGAACCGTGCAGGTGGCAATGAATGTCTTCGGCAACATCGCCACCGGCAAAGAAAACGGAAAACCAGCCGCGGAATATATCACTATACTGATAACCGGACAAATTCCTTATACCCAAAGTATTGTCTACTAACTTGGAGAGGCCGCAATTGTTAAATTCTTCAATAACGAAAGAAATTCCCGCAAAAGGAGTGATAGTTTGTAATTGTTTTTGTACTTTCATCGCGCAAGACCTTGTTTTTTGTTGGTGCATAAAAGTAAGTGAAATCTTGCACATGGCAAAGTGTTTGGTAAATTATTTAAGAAATGAATGCCCTACGGGCAATGAAACGGGATTGTCTTGTCTTTTCTATTGATATGGATGCCCTGACGGGCAATGCGCAAAACTATGCCGTTACGGTATGAAAACAAGGCAAAATAGCTGTCAACATACGAAGATTAATAACTACCTTCCACCTTTCACCAATCGCTTCAAATCCTTTACAGAAGCGGGAAGTAGGGTGGAACGTCGTCCTTTCACCCGTGAAATTTCCTTCCACCGGAGAGGAAAGGGGAGGAATTGTTCGAAGACGTCAGATGCCGACCATGTATAATTTTATGGTTTTGTATATACTAATTTCGTATAGTCGTGGCATTCTTTTTCACCGCTCACCCGGGTGAACGGATCCGCTCACGGGTGTGAAACGATCCGCTCACCCAGGTGAACGGACCCGTTCACCTGGGTGAGCGGTGAAAAATGTAGTGAGCAAAGTAATAAATCATCCTATATAAACAACTAAAAGGATGTATTCTGGATAAGAAATGATAGACATCATTATGAATCGCGCAGTTATTGCCCGGTAGGGGTTGAACCCTCTACGAACCGGTGGAAGGAAATTTCAAAGGTGAAAGGACGACGTTTCACCCTACTTCCCGCTTTGGTAGCGGGTTTCAGGCAGATGGTGGAAGGTGGAAGCAGTATGCGTAAACCACCTGGAGGAGGCGATAAAAACGCCGTGTTTTTAAAAAACGGATGAATGAATCGATCTTGCCCATTCGTGTATGGGTGCATATTGTTTGATAATTTGTCCCTCACCGGCACGAAACAGCAGAGTAGGAAAGGCATTTTCGACTGAATTGTCATACACATACAGCCGGTCTACGAGCGGTGCAAGAATGGAACAGTTTATAATCGATTTCTTGAAGCGCGAAATGATTTTAGGGATGGGGACGTCGTGTCCGCCTTCCTGAACCCGCCTTGCTACGCGCGAAGCATTGATTTCGGGGCTGTCCGTGCCAATAAAGAACAGGCGGATAAAAAAACCGCTTTCCTTTGCACGCTGCACAAAGGATACCTTGTCGGGTGCGGAAAGTACGGTTTCAAAAATCAGGCTTTGTCTTTCGCTCAGACACTCTTCCCGCCGCCGGGTTGCATATTGAGCCGCTTGTATGATACTCTCCCGCGAATTCCAGTCGCCAAACATGTCGCGTGCAATCAAATCGGGGTTGATATATTCACAATCGCTTACCCACTCGTGCCTGAGTATCTTACCCGTTACGGAGGTTTTGCCCGAACCGTTGGGGCCTGCTATAACGAGTAGTTTCGGCTTTTCCCGTTCACTGTCCATAGCGTTCTTTTGCTTTTTGATACTCGCGCTCCAGGCTTTCATGCAATTTACGTTTAAGTTCTGCACTTTCCCGTCGTACGTCTTCGCCGACCTCTTCCATGATGACGGCGAGTTGTTCGTCGGTTGGCTCTTCATCGCTTGTGAAGCGGTAATACATATCTACTTTTTCCTTGTCCATTATCTCTACTGATTTTCGGTAAAGATACACTATTTTTTCATATATACCCGAAACGGCATGGTTTTGTGTATGCCCGTCAAGGGCATACACAAAATTGTTCCTTATTCTTCGTCGTTATAGCCTAATTCGCCGTGCTGGGTAATATCCAGACCGATGGATTCGTCTTTTTTGTCAATGCGCAAACCTACCAGTTTGTCTACGATCCGGAACAGGATAAATGTCATAAGGGCGCTGTAGGCTATTGCGCCGATATTGCAGACGATTTGAACCCACAACTGGTGGAAGTCTCCATACAAAGCGCCTTGTACGCCGCCTTCTCCGGTGATGAGTTGGGTGGCGAAGATGCCGGTGAGGATTGTTCCTACAAAGCCGCCTACGCCATGTACGCCGAATGCATCCAGCGAATCGTCGTATTTCAGCTTCGGCTTCACCCAGGCAACGGCCATAAAGCAGATAGTCGCCGAGACAATGCCGATAACAAAGGCGCCGAGAACGTCTACCGTTCCGGCGGCAGGCGTAATGGCTACCAGGCCGGCTATGCTTCCCGTACAAATACCTACTACGGAAGGTTTCTTATTCGTAACCCATTCTAATGTCATCCATACTAATGCGGCGACGGCTGTTGCCAGGTGCGTTACCAACAAAGCGTTTGCAGCTATCCCGTCTGCCGCCAGGCCGGAGCCGGCATTGAATCCGAACCATCCCAGCCACAGCAAGGCCGTACCCAATACAACAAAGGGAATATTATGCGGAGGAATCGGATGGCCTATTGTGCGATAACCCTTACGGCGTCCCAGCATGATGGCCATAACCAAAGCAGAGACTCCGGCATTAATATGAACCACCGTTCCTCCGGCAAAATCTATAGCGCCCATTTCTTGCATCCATCCGCCGCCCCATACCCAGTGGGCCATCGGATTATAGACAACAATCGCCCACAAGGCGCTGAATAACAGAAATCCTGAAAACTTTATCCTTTCGGCAAAAGCCCCGATAATAAGCGCAGGAGTGATAATAGCAAATTTACATTGGAACATGGCAAACAATATTTCGGGAATAAACACGCCTTCGAGGAGCGTATTGATCCCTATCCCTTTCAGAAACACTTTATCGAAGCCTCCGATGAAAAACCCTAAGGGGCTGCCGGTTTCCATAAAAGCGCTGCCAAACACCCAGCTATAGCCGAATGCAATCCATATAACGCTGATCAAAGCTGTCAGCACAAGGCACTGCATCATAATGCTTAATACATTCTTCCGCCTGACCAATCCCCCGTAGAAAAAAGCCAATCCGGGAATCGTCATAAGCATAACCAAAATGGTAGCGACCAGTATCCAAGCCGTGTTACCTACATTTATTTCCTGTATCATTTTCTTATCTGTTTATTTATTTTTTGTTATACAAGGACTCTTCACCGCTGTCGCCCGTCCGTATCCTGATGGCCTGGTCTACATCGTACACAAAGATTCGTCCGTCGCCACTTTCGCCGGTATAGGCAGACTTTAGTATCGCATTGATTGATTTCTCCACATTCTGATTGCGGACAACAAAGCAGATGAATGTCCGGTCTATCGCATTAATATCGTAGGCTATCCCTCTGAACACAAGGCCCTGCTTGGCATCGCCCTGTCCTTTTACATCCCACCAGGATAAGAAGTCGATGTCGGCTTCGTGCAACGCCTCGCGGACGTCCTGGAATTTCGATTTTCGTACAATTGCTTCAATCTTTTTCATACTCCCATTTTTTTTGTTTATTTAATAGTAACTCCAAACACAAAATGGACGTCTTCAACCGCCGGATTGGCTATGACAGATGCAAATACAGGCAAGCTGAAACGTTCATTAATCTTTACCTCTTTGGATGCGCCAAGTTGTATCGACGTACATTTAAACCCATCCGTTCCGAGGCCGTATACCGCGCTTTCCCAAGGCAGAAAGCCTGTAGAAACCGTAAAATCTACCTCCTTTATCTTAAAAGGATACCCCACCTCTACATAGGTGGAAAAGGAATTGTCGCCATCCGCCTTCTTATTGCCTTCTCCCAGAAAGAACGTATTCCAGGACAGTGATAACGGAAAAGAGCCGGGCAAGGCATACGATACGCCTGCTTCGAGCAGATGCCCCGGATTTCCGTTTTCGGGACGGCTGAAATACCGGTTTGCGCCCTCGCCATCCCACCAATAATCAGTAAGGGCGATGTTGAATCCGCCAGCGGCATATCCGAGGGAGAAATCGACCTCCTTATGGGCGTTTCCGCCTATATCGGTAGACGCCCATGCTGAAAGGGACAATCCCTTATACCCTACCGACAGCGAGGGCTGAACGCTTGCCCCGGCTTGCTTAAAGCCTCTCCATACATAGCTGCTGACCAAATCTCCCGAGAGATTAACCTCTACGTTCCCTGATTCTTGCGCATACATCTCGCCAACGGGCGATAATGCCGCAATGAATACACTCAAAACAACCTTTTTTGCTTCCATAAAAATACCTTTTTAGTGAATAATAAAAAAAATAGCGAGCAGGTAAACCGGGCGGGAGCGAACTCCCGGTACCGGCTTACAACATCCAGCGAATATGTTTTGCTTAAAGCAGTCTTATCTGATAAAGAGCAGTTCCCTGTATTTGGGTAGCGGCCACATATTGTCGTCTACGATAAGTTCCAGCTTATCGATGTGGTGGCGGATTTCGTCCAGGTAGGGGGTAATTTTATCGTGATAGGCGATGGCTTTTTCCTGCTCGCCCTCGATTGTATTGGCTGCCTTCCTGGCGTCTATCATCTCGTGCACCTTGGCATTTATCGCGTTTACATGAGCCGATATTTTCTCTACTAAGCGGATTTGCTCCCCGGCCATGGTAGCAAAGCGGCTTTCGTCAGGGAAAATAGTCTTCAGGCTGGCGATATTGTTAAGCAATACCGATTGATAGCTGATGGATACCGGGATAATATGATTCAGGGCTAAGTCGCCCAGCACACGCGATTCTATCTGTATCTTTTTGGTATACGTTTCCCATTTCACCTCATTACGGGCATGAAGTTCTACTTCCGACATCACGCCGGCGAAGGTTTTTATGCTCTGTGCAGAGGTGTAGGCATCGTAAATAATCGGGACGCTCGTTTCGCAATCCAGCCCTCTTTTCTTTGCTTCCTCTTTCCATGCGTCGGAATAATTATTGCCGTTGAAGCAGATAGGGCGCGATTCTTTTATGTACTTTTTAAGTACCTCGTACAAGGCTTCTTCTTTCGATTTCCCGACGGCGATGCGTTCGTCTACTTCTTTTTTGAACAGGGTGAGTTGTTCTGCCACTGCTGCGTTCAGAGCCGTCATGGCCGAGGCGCAATTAGCGGATGAGCCTACTGCGCGAAACTCGAAACGGTTTCCTGTAAAGGCAAAGGGCGAGGTGCGGTTGCGGTCGGTATTATCTAAGATGATTTCAGGTATTTGCCCTACCCCCAGGCTTATCCCTTTTTTCTTGTCGGCAACAATGGCATCCCGGATTGAACTGTTTTCAAACTTATGAAGGATTTCGCTCACTTCCGTTCCCAGGAATACGGAAATAATAGCCGGCGGAGCTTCGTTAGCCCCCAAACGGTGTGCGTTGGTGGCCGATGAGATAGACGCTTTCAGCAATCCGTTGTTTTTGTATACCGCAGCAAGGATGTTGACAATAAAAGTGATAAAGCGCAGGTTTTCTTTCGTATTCTTCCCCGGCGACAGTAAATTGATACCCGTATCCGTACCCAGCGACCAGTTGTTGTGCTTGCCCGAACCGTTGATCCCCTTGAAAGGCTTTTCGTGCAGCAATACCCGGAAGGAATGTTTGCGGGCGATCTTATCCATCAGAGACATCACAAGCAGGTTGTGATCGACGCCCAGATTACATTCCTCGTAAATGGGAGCTAACTCAAACTGGTTGGGAGCTACCTCGTTGTGCCGTGTTTTTACCGGAATACCCAACGCATAGGATTCGTATTCCAATTCTTTCATAAACTGCTGTACCCTTAATGGGATAGCGCCGAAATAATGGTCTTCGAGCTGTTGGTTTTTAGCGCTTTCGTGGCTCATCAACGTCCGTCCCGTCAACATTAAATCAGGACGTGCGGCGTAAAGGTCTTCGTCTACCAGGAAATATTCCTGTTCCCAGCCCAGATTGGCATGTACGTTGGTTACATCTTCGTCGAAATAATGGCAGACGTCTACCGCCGCCTTGTTTATTTTTGCAATGGCCCTCAACAAAGGCGTTTTATAATCGAGCGCCTCTCCCGTATAAGAGATAAATATGGTGGGGATGCAAAGCGTATCTTCCACGATAAAAGCCGGCGACGTAGGGTCCCATGCCGAGTATCCCCTTGCCTCGAATGTATTGCGCAATCCTCCGGATGGGAAGCTCGACGCATCGGGTTCCTGCTGGGCAAGTAGTTTTCCGCTGAACTCCTCTATTAATCCCCCATGCCCGTCGTGTTCAACAAAGGCGTCGTGTTTTTCGGCTGTTCCGTCGGTTAGCGGATGAAACCAGTGCGTATAATGCGTGGCTCCGTTTTCCAAAGCCCACATACGCATGCCTGCCGCCACATGCTCGGCTATCCCCCGGTCGATTGTTTCTCCTTTGTCTATCACTTTGCTGATGATGCCGTAAGTTTCTTTCGAGAGGTACTTTGTCATGGCTTTCCGGTTGAATACTTTTTCGCCGTAATATTCAGACGTTTTTATCCGGGGCTTTTCAACCTCCATCGGTTTGCGGTTCGATGCCGCCGAAACGGCTTGCTGACGTAACTTGGACATAAATAATAAATTTTGTAGATTAAATAATATGAATATAGTTAGATGAATCGTAGAAAAAGGCTATTTGTCATACGCCTTCTCGTGAACGGCTTTTACGGCTCGCCCCGAGGGGTCTGGCCTGTTTTTGAAGGAAGCGTCCCACTCTAAGGCGGTAGCGCTGCTGCAGGCTACCGACGGTTCAGACGGCACTGTGCTTGCTGCCGACGCCGAGGCGAAATGCTCTTCAAACAGGGTGCGGTACCAGTATTCTTCTTTCGACATCGGAGGATTGATGGGGAAGCGTTCGGCTGCCCGCGCCATTTGCTTGTCCGATACTTTCCGTTCGGCCGTTTTGCGCAAGGTATCTATCCAACTGTAGCCTACGCCGTCGGAGAACTGCTCTTTCTGTCGCCAGGCTACGTCTTGAGGAAGATAATCTTCGAAGGCTTTGCGCAAGATATATTTTTCGATTTTTCCGTTGCCGCACATTTTATCTTCCGGATTGATGCGCATGGCTATATCCAGAAATTCTTTGTCGAGGAACGGTACGCGCCCTTCCACGCCCCAAGCTGCCAGCGATTTATTCGCCCGGAGGCAGTCGTATAAATGCAGTTTGCCGAGTTTACGCACCGTTTCTTCGTGCAGGGCCTTCGCATCGGGCGCTTTGTGGAAATAGAGGTATCCCCCGAATATCTCGTCGGAACCTTCGCCCGAGAGTACCATTTTTACCCCCATCGACTTGATGTATCTGGCCAATAGGTACATCGGAGTAGAGGCCCTTACGGTGGTCACATCGTAGGTTTCTATATGGTAAATAACGTCGCTCAGCACGTCTAACGCTTCTTCTATCGTAAAATGAATCTCGTGGTGGATGGTGCCTATGTATTCGGCTACCTTCCGGGCGGCAAGCAAATCGGGCGCGTCTTTCAGTCCGACGGCAAACGAGTGGAGTTGCGGCCACCAGGCTTCCGATCGGTTGTTGTCTTCTATCCGGCGGGCGACGTATTTCTTGGCGACAGCCGATATGACGGAAGAATCCAATCCGCCCGACAATAAAACGCCGTAAGGGACGTCTGACATTAATTGCCGTCTGACAGCGTCTTCGAGGCCTTTTCTCAGCAGAGCGGTATCTGTTACGTTGTTTTCTACCTGCCGGTATTCCATCCAGTCGCGCCGGTACCACTGCCGCAGTTCGCCGTCTTTGCTGGAATAATAATGGCCGGCGGGGAACTCTTTTATGTTCGGGCAAATGCCTTCGAGGGCTTTCATTTCGCTGGCTACATAGAACTGTCCGTGTTTATCGTAACCCATATAGAGAGGGATGATGCCTATATGGTCGCGCCCTATCAGATAGGCGTCATTCTCCTTGTCGTAGAGGGCAAAGGCGAATATCCCGTTTATGTCTTCGAACATGGCGACGCCCTTTTCTTTATATAAGGGCAGTATTGCTTCACAGTCTGAATTAGATTGAAACTCGTAGGTGTCGCTATACCGCTCCCGTATGGATTGATGGTTGTATATTTCGGCATTGACGGCCAGTATCAGGTTCTTGTCTTTACTGAATAAGGGTTGTTTACCGGAGTCGATACCCACTATGGATAATCTCTCGTGTACTAAGATAGCTTTGTCGTCGCAAAAGATACCCGACCAGTCCGGCCCGCGATGACGTATCTTCTTAGCCATTCTTAGTGATTGTGAACGCATGGTTTGTAAATCCTGCGTTAATTCAAATATTCCTATGAATCCGCACATATGAAAAGTTATTATGATTTATTTTTCTGCAAATATAAATCTTTTTGATAATATAATGCAAATATAAATATCTTTTTGTTTGAATATTTTTATTTTGATGTGCAAAATGTATTTTCTCTGTATTATTAACCAAATCTTAGCAAAACAGTTTACATTCCGTAATTTCCAAGCTGTATTTTCGCATATCAATAAGTATATGCATGAAAAAGAAAAAAACAAGGCTTCTGATATTCATTCTTCTTTTGCCAAACCTGCCTGCTCTTTTTGCCCAAAACGGGCTGTTGAAA
>JAISCL010000119.1 GCA_031265585.1 Tannerella sp.
TCCTGCGAAAGAAGTATTGCACATCGACATTTCAAATCCGGAAAATTTGGAAGGCTTGAATGGTCTGACAATCATTGATATTTCAGGTCGTGCGGTAGAAACGCAATTAATCGCACCTCTACAACAACACGGCAGCACGGCAACAATCAACGTTTCGCAGTTGTCCAAAGGGGTGTATCTGGTGAAAATTGGAAATGAGAGAGGGAAATTTGTGAAGGAATAACCCCAATATTATACCTCGCACGGTTTGAAATTGTGAGATAAAGAAACGGAAACCGTAAACAGCGTTCGGCGTAAGCTAATCCAAAACGGGTTGCATCCCGGTAGTGTTCGGCGTAAGCTAATCCGGAACGGATTCCATCACGGTAGCCAGACGTGAAACGTCGGGTTGGAATCACGCATCATGATACCGGAGCGGCGAAGCCTCGAAATATCTTTGTATAAAATATTTCGGAGCTTCGCCGCTTTGCTTCGACGTCACACATACACTCGACGTTAAAACGTTTGGACTACCAAGATAGAATCCGTTCCGGATTCCAGCTACTATGTTCATCTCACAATTGTAAACCGCGCGAAGTATAATAACTCACTGATGTTGCGCTCTTCCACGTTAAAAGTATTGATTTTAATGACGACAATATAGATTACTTCCTGCTTCATTCTTCGCAGTCGCAATGACGAAATGAGGCTTTTGAAACAGCCTCTTAAAAATTCCTCAAAAAACACCCCAATTCCCGATCTTCTGGACGTTTTTATAAGAACTTTGGACAGGATTGACATTTTCAGCAGCCTTTCCACGCTACTTTTGTACCGGAATAAAGGTGAAAAACATTTCAACATGAAACGCATAATTTGCCTCATTTCTACATCCTCCATTTGTGATATTTCCGGATGGAGTGTTTTTGACAAAATAACAGCATTTATTAACTAATTAAATTTTATTTGAGTATGAAACGTTATTTTTTTACGGCATTATTAGCCATGAGTGTAACATTTGCTTCGGCAATAGTAATTGAAAACTTCGAAAACTTCCCGGTGGAAGATTTCTGGCAGGCAGATCTGGCAGACAGGACGGGAACCTTCTTTACGTACAACGCCAACTTCGCCACTTTACAGATTGTTGATAATCCGAATAAGTCGGGCATCAATACAAGCGATAAAGTATGCAGGGTGCAGGTTTGGAATGGTGGACCCAATTCGGGCATAGTGAAGATTAATTTCAGCGGCATAACGGAACCGGTTGTCACATATCCCGCTTGTCCCACGTGTACGAATGAAAAATTCGACCGGCTGCGCTTTAAATACTATAAAGGTTCTTTATTGGACAGATATGTGGAGTTTGAACCCTACGGTAGTCCCACTAATCCTGCTACGAGGATACAGGCACAGGGAATGGATGAATGGGAATACATCACCATCGAACTGACATCCACGACCTACACGGATATTCAGCTTCGCGTAAACAGAGGTGAAACAGGAGGATCTTCCCCAAGCACTGCCGAAGGCGATTTCATCTATGTCGACGATTTTGAATTTTTCAACGTCACCGATGGCCCGGATTTCCCTCCCTCCACAGCCATTCAGTCGATAGCGGCAGAAAAAGCTTTCTCCTGCGTATCATCAGGTGAAAATAAATTCCGTCTGGATGCCGATTTGGAAAACCCGGCCAATGTCCGGATAGAACTGATTGCCATGGATGGACGTTCGGAAGTACTCTACGACCATGTTGCCGAAGGCAAACTGGAAGTCCCCTTCTCCGTGAAAAACAGAGGCATATACTGCATGCGCGCTATCATCGACAATCAAGTCCGGGAAACCGTTAAAATCGTCTATTGATGAAACATTCAGGGATGTTTTTCGCCGTAGCCCTCTGGATTGCGGCCTGCTGCTGGACATCGTGCGATTCCGGTGAAGATCCGGTTTTGCCGCCCGCAGATCCTGCCGCCACATCGTTGAAAGATGCGTCTCCCTATCCTTTTGGCGCAGCCTTGAGTATTTCAAGAATGAAAAACTCAAACGTTTACCTGACCACGGTAGAAGGAGAATTTAGCAGCGTTACGGCGGAAAACGCCATGAAGATGATTCAACTGGCTCCGTCGGCCAAAGACCAGTACACCTGGGCGGATGCCGATTACCTCGTGAGTTTTGCTCAGGTAAACAACATGCGCATACACGGACACTGTCTGGTGTGGCACAGCAGCCTTCCGGGCTGGGTCAACAGCTACAGCGGCAGCAAGGAGGAATGGAAAACCCTGCTGCGGAACTACATCACCACCGTAGTGAGCCGCTACCGGGGACAAATCGCCTCGTGGGACGTGGTCAATGAAATCCTCACCGACGAAGGCGTTCCTCGCTCAACCGTCTGGCTGCAGAAAATAGGCTGGGAATACGTTGCCCTGGCCTTTGAGGCGGCGCACGAAGCCGATCCCGATGCCATCCTGTTCTACAACGAGTACGGACAGGAATACAGCAGCGTGAAGCTGAACGCCGTCAACGATACGGTCAGGAACCTGATAAGCCGCGGCGTGCCCATCCACGGCATTGGCCTGCAGATGCACACAAACATTGATCAGACGGCCGTGAATATGGCAACCGCTGTCTCGGAAACCGTCAAAACCGGCCTGAAAATCCATATCTCGGAACTCGACGTGGCACTGAACCGCGACAAAAAAGCGGATTATACCGTCAACGCCGCAGACCTGAACACGCAAAAAAGCCGTTACCGGTCTGTTGCCGCAGCCATGGCGCGTGTTCCTGCCGCTCAGAACTGGGGCATTACCGTCTGGGGCGTGGGCGATACGGATTCCTGGCTGAAAGACAGTCCCGATTACCCACTGCTCTTCGACAGTCACTATCAGCGTAAAAGCTGCTACGACGGATTGCTTGAAGGATTTGTCGTTAAATGATTCCTTATGAAACAGCTATTTATTATTCTTCTTTTTTCTACAGGGCTGTCTGCGTCGGCCTTTTCCCGGACAATGGTGGATTCGCGCGCCGATGCAGCGGCTCCGTGGAAGGCATACGAGGCGGAACAACTGTCGGACGTTACCGGTTATACGCCGGCGACGACGCCTGTCAACAAGTACGGGAGCAGCATGAATCGCCGCTCCGCATCTACCGGCTTTTTTCGCACGGAAATTGTCGATGGCCGGTGGTACATCATCGATCCGGATGGCTATGTCTTCATTCACAAGGCGGTAGCCTGCGTATCGCCGGGCACGTCGGAAAGGCAGAAGGCGGCGCTTGCTTCCCGGTGGGGCACGAACAGCCAGTGGTGCGGATACGTCAACAGTTGGCTGAAAGATGCCGGCTTTAACGGAACCGGCGCTTGGAGCAGTGTAGCCATGCTGCGCCAGCAAGCGGAACCGGTGGCGTATACGGTGATCATCAATCCGATGTCGTCCTACCGCGATTATCACAAAAACAAGGTCGGAGGATATACTAACGCCGGATGGCAGGGCTATGAATACAATATCATCCGGGTGTTCGACCCGCTTTTCGAGACCTACATGGACAATGCCTGCAAGACACTGGAACAGTACAAAAACGATAAATACCTGCTGGGATACTTTGTCGACAACGAGCTGCCCTGGGTCAACGATGCCCTGGACAGGCATATTCGCTATCTTGCGGCAGGCGATCCGTGCTACGACGCCGCCAAGCAGTGGCTGGACACGCGGAAAGGCAAAGATGCCGGCCTGGAAGACATCACCGTCGACGACCGCAATGCTTTCTGGGATTTCTATGCCGGCAAGTACTTCAAGATGGCTAAAGATTACATCCTGAAATACGACCCCAATCACCTGTTTCTCGGCTCCCGCTTCAACCAGGCCGGAGAAGAACTCTCCAACCCTCACATTTTTGAAACGGCCGGGAAATACTGCGACATCATCTCCGTCAATCATTACCGCGAATGGGAGCCGATTGCCACGCGCATGGCCAACTGGGAAGCCTGGTCGCACAAGCCTTTCCTCATCACCGAATTTTACACCAAGGGCGAAGATTCCGGCTTTGCCAATACTACCGGCGCCGGATGGCTGGTCAAGACACAGCGGGACAGGGGACTGTTCTACCAGAATTTCGTCCTCAAGCTGCTCCGGAGCAAAGGCTGCGTGGGCTGGAACTGGTTTCGCTACCAGGACAACGACCCGGAAGACCTGACGACCGACCCTTCCAACCGCGATTCCAACAAGGGCATGGTCAACATCGACTACGATCCTTACGGCGACATGATGAGCCTCTGCAAGGAGATAAACGACAACGTGTACAGCCTGCTGGAATACCTGAAAGCCGGCGAGACGGCCGAGCGTCGAACGCTCGCTCCCGTGCAGGACAGCTACGTGCGCCTGCTGTCGTCGGAAACGGACGTACACGGATCGGAGGAGCTTTTGCGGATCAAGAACGACAATGCCTCCACCTACGAGCGGACGGCCTTTCTGCAGTTCGACTTTACGCCCTGCCTGCAGGACATCTCCCGAATCAGGGAGGCATCGCTTGGGTTGAAACTGACCGGCATTTATCCCGAGGCAAGCGATCCGGGGTCGGTGATCCTGAATCTGTTTCGAGTCACCGGCATGACGTTCAGCGAAACGATGACCAATCCGCAGTTACTCTCCGCTTATCAGAACGGGAGCGAAACGCGCATAGGCGGCGTAACGGTTCCTGTTCATGCCCAGTCGAAAGACAGCACCTTCAAGATAGACCTCACTCCGGCGATCCCTTTCATGACGGAGACGCCGGTGATGACCTTCCGCCTGCAAACAGACACCCGGACGGCCACGCAGTTTGAATTTGCATCGCGCGAAAACGCTGCGGTTGCCGGTCGTCCCCTGGTAGAAATCGTCCTGAACAAAGAGCCGTCATCGACAGCAGTAAAGCCGGCGGAAATAAAGCCGGCTACGGCTGTATGGGCGTATAAAACCGATGCGAACTGCCTGCGAATAGGAGGCCTCGAACCCGACGCCACGGTGAAGCTGTTCGGCGTGGAAGGACGGGAACTGTACCGTTTCCATCATACGGCGGCAGCCGGCGACGGCGACGTCAATCTTCCGCTGCAGCGATGCTGGGGAAGGCTGATATTCGTAAACATCTCAACAAATCGTCTGCATCAGACGATTAAAGTACTGATATAAATAAATGAAAATGAGAAAAACATTGACTGTTGCGGGAATCTTCTGTGTGCTAAACTGCATGTGCGCTGCCGGCCAGACGCCCTTGTACAAAGACAGCAGCCAGCCGGTCGAAAAGCGGGTAAAAGACTTGCTGCAACGCATGACGCTGGAGGAAAAGATCGCCCAGATGAACCAGTTTGTCGGCCTGGAGCACATGAAAAAAGCCGAGAAGGAGATGTCCGTCGAGGAAATGAAGCAAAGCCATGCCACCGGATTTTATCCGGGCCTGCACTCTTCGGAAGTTGCCGGGATGGTAAAAAAAGGCCTGATCGGTTCCTTCCTGCATGTACTCACCGTCCGGGAAGCCAATTTCCTGCAATCGCTGGCACAGCAGTCCCGCCTGCAAATTCCGCTGCTGACGGGGATCGACGCGATTCACGGCAACGGCCTGCACCGGGGCGCGACGATCTACCCGACGCCCATCGGCCAGGCCGCGTCTTTCGACGATGCGCTGGTGGAAAAAGCGTCGCGCGAGACAGCGCTCGAGATGCGCGCTTCCGGGATGCACTGGACGTTTACGCCCAATGTGGAAGTTGCCCGCGACGCCCGCTGGGGACGGGTCGGGGAAACGTTCGGAGAAGACCCCCACCTGGTGGGAAGGATGGGCGCAGCCACCGTGAAAGGCTTTCAGACGGACGATTATACGGGACATGACGGCATATATAATAAAGTAATAGCCTGCGCCAAGCATTTCATTGGGGGCAGCCAGCCGGTGAACGGCATCAACGGCGCGCCCTGCGATATTTCCGACCGCACGCTGCAGGAGGTTTTCATGCCTCCCTTCAAGGCCTGCCTCGACGCCGGCGTGTACACGTTCATGATGGCGCACAATGAGCTGAACGGCGTGCCCTGTCATGCCAGCCGTTTCCTGATGACCGACGTCCTGCGCGACCGCTGGCATTTCAAAGGCTTCGTCGTGAGCGACTGGATGGACATCGAGCGCCTGGAAGACTACCACTGCGTGGCGCCGACCACCGAAGAGGCTTACCTGCAGAGCGTCCGCGCCGGAATGGACATGCACATGCATGGCCCCGGCTTCGTCGAAGCGCTGGCGGAAGCCGTCCGGACGGGCAAATTGAGCGAAGCGCGCATCGACGCATCGGTGTCCGCAATCCTGGAAGCCAAGTTCAGGCTGGGACTGTTTGAGCAGCCGATCGTAGACGAAAAAGAGGCATCGAAAATAATCTTCTGTCCCGAACATCAGGCTACGGCGCTGGAAATGGCGCGCAAAAGCATCGTGCTGCTGAAAAACGACGGCCTGCTGCCGCTGGATCGCCACAAGTACAGGAAAATACTGGTGACCGGCCCCAATGCCGACAATCAGACCATCCTCGGCGACTTGGCGTTTGAGCAGCCGGATGCAAACATCACTACCGTCCTGCAAGGACTTATACAGGAAAAACGGTTAAGCAGACAAAATAAGACAGGGATAAGACAAAATGCACATCTGTAAACAGATACATTGCTTTTTCTGTTGTTTTTTAATATGGTTACGCTCATATAAAGGACACTAAAGGTCAGAGTTAGCAACCCACATCGTACCCCTTGAGAAAGGTGGACAAAAAGGGGTTGAATTTGTCCGAAATTGGCTGACAACTGTCTGATATTGTCCATGTTGCATGAAGCTCGATTTGAAATGAATATTTTAATTTTGTATTTTAAAAATTGAGCGTATGCGTAGCACATTCAAGATTCTTTTCTATCTGAAAAGAGACAAACAAAAGGCCGACGGGATGATTCCGCTTTATTGCCGGATAACCGTTGACGGAAAGGAAGCGCGTTTCGG
>JAISCL010000062.1 GCA_031265585.1 Tannerella sp.
ATCTATTGTACGGCTAATTTACGGATACAGTTGTTATTGGTATCCGAAATATAGATAGTATAATCTTTATCAATACACATGCCGCGGGGATAGTTAAACAGCGCATCTTCGGGGTTGCCGTCCTGATATCCTGCCACTCCGGGTTTACCGATAACGGTCGAAACCATTCCGTCAGCGGCGCTTATCCTGCGGATACAGTGATTGCCGGCGTCTGCAAATATAAGATCAAGGTTATCATCAAAGACCATCTGTCCAAGATCTCCGAAAAGCGCATCCTCGCGCGGCCCGTCGCGATAACCGGCTACTCCCAGCGTTCCTGCGAAATGCCTGTATTCATCGGTTAGGATGTTGTAGGTGTAGATAGCATTTCTCTGTACCAGTCCGATATAAAGTATCTCCTTCTCTACAGGATGAAAGAGCAGCAGGCCATGCGTGTTGCCTTCAAATCTCCGGACCAATTCCCCTTTACGTGTGACGGCGTCGAATTTTACCAGATTCCCCACATTAAAATCGTAGGTATATACCATTCCGTCCAGTTGACAGGTCTCGAAAGCTGTTTTGTAACTAATGGAAAAATTTTGCTTTCCTGTGGCGACTTCTTCGGCCGTCGGGTGAATAAGTTTTCTGAACCTGCTTGCCCATTGCATATCAATATCGTAAGTAATAAATTCATCTTCCCAATCATAAGGGAAGATTACAATCCTTCCGGTAATATCAAGGGCGGGTTGTCCAGAGGCGGCCGAATTACCGGGCAGTAGCATCACGATGTCTTTTTCTTCATTGAGCATCCAGTTGGGGCTACCGTTTCTGTGAGCGCCGTAAATATTACCTTCCGCATCAATGCATATACGTTGCGGATTGCCGAATGTCGCCGTCGCAAGCGTTCCCGCTTTAAACGCTGTTGTCCCCTTCTGTCCGGCAATTGTAGTGACCGTAGTCATTGTCCGGTAGATAAACGGATGACTGATTGATGCGGAATCGTTGCCGACTGCCACAGAAATAATACACGTATCACCCGGCGTACGGGGCGCTATGGCATACAGATGGTCGCCGTTTGTCCCGATTACGGCCGCCTGCCTGTCGTTGAACCATACACGCACCTCCTCCGGGTTATTCCCGAAATTGGATCCCTCGATAATGATCCGGGTAGCAAATCCTCCCGAATCGGGATAAAAACTGTTAATCGTCACAGGCTTGGACGCGTCGTAAGGCGTCCCGCTGCCGCCGCTCTCATTCGTGTCGCTGCAATTAGCGCACAGGTATGTGAAAAAACAACATACCGCTAAAACCTTAATGAATTTTTTCTTCTCCATGATCAGATTGTGTTTAAATGTGTTTATTATAAAATTAGTAAAAAAAAATTTTATTAAATGTTCCCGACCGTATTCTCAAACCCGAATAGCGTATAGTCCACCAGTATATTTCCTGTCGTATCGGCTGTATCCTCCCGGTCGCGAACGCCGTGCGGATAATGTTCGGCGCGGTTGAGGGTCGTTTGCCAATACCCGACGAGGTCATCCCTGTTGGTGCGCAGTTTCTGCCGCAGCAGGTTGGCAACCACGGCGCCGATACCGATGATGCCGGACAGGACGGGATTCGTAACCGTCAGCGCTGTCTCGACGGCTATCAACAGTCCTTTGAAGGCGTCGCTGTCGATCACTTTGTCCGCTTCGAGGGCAAAACTGCGTATGTCGGCGTCCGATTCGATGACCCAAAGGCGGAGATCCAGTTCGTCGGGGATCTGTTCACTCGAGTAAATGATCAGGCCCGAATCGCCGAACAGCAGGCTCTGGTTGTCTTTCACGCCGTTAATCTCAAGGTATTTGCTCTGGGCGAACAGTCCGGCTTCGGCAAGAACCTGTTCCAGCAGTTTTTCCTCTCGTTCTTTCTCATCCATAGAGAGTAAGTCGGAAATGGAGATGGAAAGCGCCGGAACATACTGTCCGTTTTCTAAAAAATGACCCGTCCGTCCGGTCGGATTCGATACATAACTGTATATGCGCAGTTCGGCGCCACGATTAAACAGTCCGAGGAAACCTTCGCGATTGTTGAAAACTTTGATTTTGTTAATTCTTGTGTAAAACATAGTAATTATAGTATTTAGTGATTAATGAGCAGTGAGGGCGGATCAGGCCACAGGGGCGCAGGACATCCTGAAAAGCGGAACGGACGCTGGGGCAGGGAAGACTTGCTTCCGAGCCTCGTACGTCCGTCTGAAAAGTAAGAAAAGCCGTATGATTTGCCGTATTGAAAAAAAACGTATCTTGACGCGCATGTGCATTGCGCAGGCGATCAATAACGCGCGTAGCGCGTATGCGTATATTATAAGTAGAGAGAGAGAGAGAGAGAGAGAGAGAGAGTAGCGAATATATTCATAACAAACAAATTAGAAGGCATAAAAATACTTAACGCCTTTCTATTTTTTGTTTCCTGTATGAATAATGTACTGTGCCTCATGTTCTTCTATTTATAACCGATCTTATTTTTTGGTCGGGGCAAAGATAGAGTATTTTTTTTATTTACTGCAAGAAAAAAACAAAAAAAATAAAATCTTTATGGGAGCAAAGTAATTTTTTATGTATTCATACAGCAATTTTGCCTGACAGGGCATACATATCAATCGAAAAATGGTTCAAATCACAACGAAAGATATGCAAGTCCTGACGGACTGTTTTTATCCAAACCCCAGGTTATTAATGCGCTTCCAGCCAGTTACGTCCTTTTCCACAATCGGCGATCAGGGGTACCTTCAACAGAATGGCTCCTTCCATTTCTTCGAGCACGATTTTACGGACTTTTTCATATTCATCTTTATATACATTGAAGTTTAATTCATCGTGAACCTGCAGGATCATCCTGCTTTTCAGTTTTTCTGCCTCAAAGCGGTTATGGATGTGCACCATCGCAACCTTGATGATATCGGCAGCGCTGCCCTGTATAGGCGCATTAATCGCATTACGTTCGGCGTATCCCCGGACGATTGCATTGCTCGAGTGGATATCCGGCAAATACCGGCGCCGGTGGAACAGCGTTTCGGCATATCCCTTCTCACGTGCAATCCGGATACTCTCGGCCATAAATTCATGGACACGGGGATAGGTTCTAAAATATCCGTCGATCAGCTCTTTCGCCTCAGCCCTTGGGATGGAAAGACGTTCGGCCAGCCCAAAAACGGAAATACCGTAAATAATGCCAAAATTAGCGGTTTTGGCCTTACGGCGCATGTCGGATGTCACGTTTTCATCGGAGACGCCATAAATTTTCGCAGCTGTTGCCGCATGGATATCGGCGCCGGCGGTAAATGCGTCTATCATATTTTTGTCTTCGCTTATATGAGCCATGACACGAAGCTCAATCTGTGAATAATCGGCAGAGAAAAACAGGCAGTCCTCATTGTCGGCAATAAAGGCTTTGCGGATTTCACGTCCCATATCATCCCGCACGGGAATGTTCTGCAGATTCGGACTGGTGGAACTCAGACGGCCGGTAGAAGTCACGGTCTGATTAAACGAAGTATGCACTTTTCCCGTATCCGGATTAATCAGCTTAGGCAAAGCATCCACATACGTGCCTAACAGTTTTTTAATGCCGCGATAATCAAGCAGGTTCTCAATGATCGGATGTTTCTGCCGTAACTTTTCCAGTGTCTCCTCGCTTGTACTGAATCCGCCGGTTTTCGTCTTTTTTACCTTTTCATCCGTTATTTTGATATGCTCAAACAACACTTCTCCCACCTGTTTGGTCGAATTAATATTAAATTCCATACCGGCCAATGTATAGATTTCCCGTTCCAGCGCCTGTAACTTGCCTGTAAGTACAACCGAGTACTGATTAAGCGCTTCGACATCCAGCTTTACACCGGTGACTTCCATTTCCGCAAGGACATAGACCAGCGGCATTTCTATGTCATAAAAAAGCGATTCCACCACATTCTCTTTTAACTTCGGGTCAAAGAAGTTCTTTAAACGCAGTGTCACATCCGCATCTTCGGCGGCATACTCCGCGACCTTATCAACCGGTATATCACGCATGGTAAGCTGATTCCTGCCTCTCGGCCCGATCAGCGATTCGATGGAAACAGGCTTATAATGCAAATAGGTTTCCGCCAGATAATCCATCCCGTGGCGTAATTCCGGATTAATCAGGTAATGCGCAATCATCGTATCAAATAACAGCCCTTTCACGCAAATACCATACTTGCGTAGGACAAGCATATCAAATTTGATGTTTTGTCCGACTTTTTCGATGTCCTCATTTTCCAGCACACCGGCAAAACGTGAAATGACGTTCAGGGCCTCCTCCATGTCTTCCGGTACCGGAACATACCAGGCCTCGTATTCTTTAACGGCAAAAGACATCCCCACGAGTTTAGCGGAAACGGGGTCGGTTCCATCGGTTTCCGTATCAAATGAAAAGGATTTCCGATGGGTTAAGAGATGGATTAATTCGGAAATTTCACCTTCATTATCCGCCAAATAGTATGTATACAGAACAGAGGCTAAGTCTTTGAAAGTCGAATTTTCCGGGAAATCCGCCTCCTTCTTTGTCGCAAACAGATCGCTCCCGGAGACATTCCCGAACAGGTCTTCACCAAAAAGCGAAAGCTGTTGCGCGCCCGGTTTTTGTCCGGTTGTATTTTTTTGTTCGGATGAACGCGTTCCCTCCCATCTCATTTTTGTTAACAGGGAATTAAATTCCAATTCCGTATAAATTTTTGTCAGCCGGTTTTCGTCCGGTTTCTCACGAATACATGAAGCGGCATCAAACGTAATGGGTACATCCGTCACAATGGTTGCCAGGAATTTTGAAAAACGTATATCTTCGGCATTTTCTCTGATCTTCGTTTGAAGGTTGCCTTTCAGTTGATCCGTATTTGCAAGCAAGTTTTCAATCGAGCCAAATTCGGCGAGCAGCTTCCGGGCCGTTTTCTCCCCTACGCCCGGACATCCCGGAATATTATCGGAAGTATCGCCCATCAATCCCAGTAAATCAATCATCTGGCAGACAGATGTTAATTCATATTTCGCCAGCACTTCCGGAATGCCAAGCGTCTCATAATCTCCACCGAACTTCGGACGGTATTGAAAAATATGTTCCGAGACCAATTGTCCGTAATCTTTATCGGGAGTCATCATATACACATCGAAACCTTCCTTTTCCGCCTGCTTTGAGACTGTTCCGATCACATCATCCGCTTCATAACGGGCTACTTCCAATATCGGGATATTACAGGCGTCAATAATTTCACGTATGACAGGGACGGAATCACGTATCACTTCCGGCTGTTTTTCACGCTGCGCTTTATACTCTTCAAAAGCCTCATGACGGAAAGTAGGCCCGGAAGGGTCAAAACCAACGGCGATATGCGTAGGATCTACGCGTCGCATCACGTCCTGCAGGGTATTAATAAACCCGAAAATAGCGGACGTATTCACGCCTTTCGAATTGATACGGGGGTTTTTGATAAAAGCGTAATAAGAACGATAAATAAGTGCGTAAGCATCAATTAATAACAGTTTCATATCATATATCTGTTTTCAGTATTATTTCAGAAAAAAGGAATGAAAGGGTTTCATACAATTTCATTCTCTGTGATATTGTATCAGCGCGTAAAAGTATAAAAAATTTACTATCTTTGCGCCTAATTAAAACTAAAATGATTGACAGACTACAAATAGCAAGACCTGTTGCCTTTGAATTTGAACAGTTCAAAGCGGATTTTTCAAGTGTGCTTCACAGTGAAGTTCCACTGTTACAGTCAGCCATCGAACAGGTTTTCCGTTCAAACGGGAAGCATATACGCCCGCTCTTACTTCTCCTGACCGCCAAGGCATGTGGAAAACCAACCGGCATGACGCGGGAAGCGGCTGTTATAATAGAGGTGCTCCATACCACCACTCTGATTCATGACGATGTAGTAGACGAAACCAAACAGCGCCGCGGCATGCCGTCCCTCAATGCCATCTTTGACAACCGTATTGCCGTATTGACGGGAGATTATTTAATAGCGAGCACTATCTCCCGCGCGGCAGAAACCGGTAATATCGCAATCATAAAGATAATAGCAGACGTCAGCCGTGAGCTTTCGGAAGGGGAACTGATGCAACTTGACCATGCAGAAAAACATTCTGTCAATGAAGAGGATTATTTTAAAATGATAAATAAAAAAACGGCCACGCTTATTTCTGCATGTGCCGAAATCGGGGCCATTTCCGCGAATGCTTTTCCGGATACCGTTCAAAACTGCCGCCTGTTTGGCAAATATTTAGGTTATTGTTTCCAGATCAAAGACGATATCTTCGATTATTACGAAGACCTGGATATCGGGAAACCGACCGAAAACGATATACGTGAAGGAAAAATAACGCTGCCGTTGCTCTATGCCTTAAAAAAGGCGCCGGAAAAAGAATCGTCCCATTATATGGAAATAATCGCCCGGCAGGATTTCACTCCGGGAAATGTAGCCGAATTAATCGCTTTCGCAAAACAGCAGGGCGGTATCGAATATGCCGAAAAAAAACTCAAGGAATACAAACAGAAAGCCGTCGGAATAATCCGTAACTTTCCGGAATCGGAAGCCCGTAACAGCCTGCTTTTACTGGCCGACTATTTCGCAGAAAGAACAAACTGAGTATTAAACAAGCCTTTTCTCAATATCGCCGGCCAGGCTGCTTGCTCCGATCCGGAATAAATCTTTGTTGAGCCATTCTTTACCCAGAACTTCTTTTACGATCGTATAATAACGTGCTGCGTCTTCTGCGGTTCTGACTCCCCCTGAAACTTTTATGCCCACTTTCCGGCCACAGATCGTTGCATATTCCTTCACTACTTTACATATAATATAAACAGCTTCGGGAGTTGCCCCGGGATATCCTTTGCCGGTAGACGTCTTCACAAAGTCCGCCCCCGAATAAGCGGAAAGAATCGTTGCTTTCCGTATATTTTCAGCAACCGCAAGCGCTCCCGTCTCCAGGATAATTTTCAACTTTGCATTCCGGCAACTGTCTTTTATTTCACTCAACTCATCCGTAAGCATTTCATATTCCTCTTCCATAAAATAGCCCAGGTTCATCACCACATCAATTTCATCGGCGCCGGTCATGACAGACATTGCCGTTTCCGCAACTTTTATTTCGGTAAAAGTCTGCGACGACGGAAATCCTCCCGCAACGGATGCAATTTTTACATCCTGTACATTCAACGCCTGCTTAACGGTTTCAACAAATAGCGGGTAAACACAGACAGCCGCAACATTCGGGACACCGGGATGCGTCCCTTCATAGTCATTGATCATTTTGTCGACCATGGCCCAAATGCTTTCTTTTGTATCAAGACTTGTCAAGGAGGTCAAATCAATACATCCATGGATCGTTTTCAGCGTTTCGGCTGTAAAATTTTCCCTGAAATGCGCCTCTAAAACAGACTCGACGGTGGATGAAATCGCTGTATCCGGCGGAAGCGGGGAAAACCGGTTAAACGTTTCCTGATACCTGTTTATCTCAGCATAAGGAGATCCTGCTTCATCTTCATAATTTTCCATAGTTATAATTTTTTATTGTTTTTATGCCGTTCATGATCACGTGCTGTTTTTTTCTCCCTGTTTTTTTCAAAAGCATCCGTAAGGTCGACATTTGTCTGATTCGCCAGGCAGATCAATACCCACAACACATCGGCCATTTCATCGGCAAGATTCCTGTCTTTATCACTTTCTTTAAAGGACTGTTCACCATACGTGCGGGCAATGACACGCGCCAGCTCCCCTACTTCTTCGGTAAGTATCGCCATATTTGTCAATTCATTAAAATAACGGACTCCGTAGAGATGAATCCACTCATCTACCATTGCCTGAGCCTTTCTTATGGTCAAATCTTCCATACAGTCAATAATTAAAAATCCATATAAGGACGGCAAAGGTACGATATTTCACGATAAAACAGTATTTTTGCGGAATTAAAACAGAAGATCATTCCAATGGTAAACAATTCTAAGAGGTTACGTTCCGTGATGTTCGCGGGAACGGGGAGCGATGTGGGAAAGAGTGTAATCACTGCGGCATTTTGCCGTATTTTCAAGCAGGATGGATATACTCCCGCTCCATTTAAGGCGCAGAATATGGCGTTAAATTCATTTGTCACGTCCGACGGGCTGGAACTCGGACGGGCGCAGGCGGTGCAGGCCGAAGCGGCGGGCATTCCCTGTCATACGGATATGAATCCGTTGCTCCTGAAGCCATCGAGTGACTGTATCTCCCAGGTGGTGCTGAATGGCCGTCCGGCAGGAAACCGGAGTGCACGTTCCTTTTTCCGTGAACAGAGCCGGGAGGAGCTGGTACGTGAAGTCCACGCAGCCTACGACCGTCTGGCAGCGCGTTATAACCCGATCGTGATGGAGGGCGCCGGAAGTATTTCGGAATTAAACCTGCAGAAGGTGGATCTGGTCAACCTGCCGATGGCGCGTTATGCGGATGCTTCGGTCATCCTGGTGGCGGACATTGACCGTGGAGGCGTTTTTGCAAGCGTTTACGGTTCGGTGATGCTACAGACGGAAGAAGACCGCCGCCGTATCAAAGGAATCCTTATTAATAAATTCCGGGGGGATATCAGTTTGTTTACCGGCGGGGTGAAGATGATGGAAGATTTGTGTCATGTTCCGGTGATTGGTGTGGTGCCTTATTACAAAGACATTTACATTGAAGAAGAAGACAGTGTGATGTTGAAGACCAAAAAGCTCGGCGCGTTGCAGGGGAAGATCAATGTGGCCGTTGTGTTGCTGCATCATCTGAGTAATTTTACGGATTTCAACGCATTGGAACGTGATGAACGGGTACATCTTTTTTATACGAACAACACCGATGAATTGCTGAAGGCAGACATCATCCTGATTCCGGGATCCAAAAACACACTGGCCGATTTGTATGAATTGAGGCGTAATGGCGTTGCACAGGCGATCATGCAGGCGCATCGCAGGGGCGCTACCGTGACGGGTATATGCGGCGGATACCAGATCATGGGGAGGGAAGTCTGCGACCCCGATCATGTGGAGGGGGATATTACCCGTCTGCCGGGATTGGGATTGTTGCCGGTTACTACGCGCCTGACGAAAGAAAAAGTCACACGGCAGGTAGCCTTCCGGCTGGCTGGCTGGGCGGCTCGTCCGGAAGATATCGGCGCGGTTGTTTCCGGATTGCCGCCGGAGCATCCGGTTGCCGGTGAAGTTTGTCACGGTTATGAAATTCACATGGGCGAAACATCTTTCCTGGCGGATGCGAAAGCATCGGCATTTACTTATTTTGTCGATGAAATCGTGACAAATCCCATTCCGGATGCTTCCGGGAACGGTTGCTTTGTGAATAATCACTGTTTCGGAACCTATATCCATGGCATATTAGACAATGCACCCGTGATAGACCTGCTACTGGAACCCTTCCTCGAAAAAGCGCTGCCGCGAACAGCATTTGACTATGCAGCGTTCAAAGAGGAACAGTATGATAAGTTGGCAGCGCATGTACGCCGGCATGTCAATATGGAACTGGTCTATAAAATAGTTGAAAGTTGAAAATTAGCGGGATGAAATATCGGTAGAAATCATGGCCGTGGCTGTGGTTAGATTGAAATTTTAATGATTTCACCGTATGACGGGAGTTTTTGCATGGCGTTTTCCGGACGGGAGATCCCGGCATATAGTTGGGCGGAGAGGAGAACGCCCCCGTGGGTGAAGACGGCAATTTGATGATTACGGCCGGCGCTGTTCGCAAGCTCTTTAAGAAAAGAGGAGACACGTGCCCGTAAATCCCGGAAAGACTCCCCGTTCCGTGTCGGGACAGACAGGAAGTTATCATACCACTCCTGCAGTTGCGGATCTTTTATCTCATCAAACGGCAGCATTTCCCAGTCGCCCATAAACAGTTCTTTGAGACGGTCGTCTTGCCGTGCGTCCGGATAACCGCAATAAGTCGCCAGCTTCACACAACGGGTTAAAGGACTTGTATAAACAGCGTCAAAAGTATATGCGGCAAGGTTCCCTTTTACAATTTCCGCTTCCTGTTCGAAAGAGGGCTTCAAAGGAACATCGGTTTGTCCGTAGCAGACTCCTTGCAGAACATCCACGGATGTGTGCCGTATCAGGTAAACCTCCATAAACAGGTCAGGGTAAGCAAATAAGACAGTTCACACAATAAAAACACAGCCCCGCAACAGTCGCCGGTATATCCCCGGATACGCCGTTTCATATACCCTGCCAGAAGCAGCATCGTGATTACCGGTGCGACCGCTCCTCCGGCAATTATCACCGCAGGGACGGACAGGCGGCCGAACAGCAGGCAGCAGGCAACAGGTAAAATCCCGGAAACAAGCCCGGCACAAAACCGGAGGGGCGACATCCTTTTATAGGTCTTTTTAATTTTACTGTCTTCCTCTCTGCGGGCGTACGGCAGGAGGTTGACGGTTTGGGAGGCGCACCATTTACTCCAGCTATCGCAGATGAAGAAGATCACATATCCGGAACCTCCGGACTGCTGCGTCAGCAGGAATACGGAACCGGTCCACAGCATGACGTAGAGGACAAGTCCCAGTACGCCATAGCTACCGGTATGCGAATCTTTCATGATAGCCAGCGCCTGTTCGCGCGTATGTCCGCCTCCGAAGCCGTCGATGAAATCCGTAAGCCCGTCTTCATGCAGCGCCCCGGTCAGTAAGAGGCGGCTGATGAAAGCCATCAAAACAGCGATCAAAGCGTGAAAATGAAGGGAAACGGCCAAAAGATAAACCGCCGTCATGAGGCCCCCTGTCAGCAAACCGCTCAAAGGCCAGTATGCCACAACCTGCCGGAAGCTGTCGGCGGGAACGTTACAGACACGTCCCAGGGGAAGGCGTGTAAAGAAGATGAATGATGCCAGTATTTCTTTCATTGTAGCGGTGTCCCTTTCGGACAGGTTTTGAAGCGTCCCGTCCTGTCAAAAATATTTCGTAACATTTCCTCCCTCGAAAGAATTCATTTCGTTCATCATGCGTACGGCGGAATCGAGTATGGGATAGGCGCATACAGCGCCCGTCCCTTCGCCGAGGCGCATGCCCAGGCTTAACAGCGGACGCGCATGCAACGATTCCAGCAACAGGAAGTGTCCGGCTTCATCGCTGCAATGCCCGAAAACGGCGTAGGACAGGATCTCCGGATAAAGGCATGAAGCCGCCAGGATGCAGTTGGTCATGATAAAACCGTCCACCAGGATAATCATTCTCAATGCGGCGGCCTGCAGCATGGCGCCCACAGCCATGACCATCTCGTAACCACCGAAACAGCGCATGACATCCTCTGCAGAACAGTCGCCGGAATAGTTGTCCAAAGCCCTCTCCAGCACCCGGTACTTGTGATATTTGCCCTCACGGTTGAGGCCTGCACCGGCCCCGACACACTGCAACAGGGGAATCTGTGCCAGGCACGTCATCCAGAGTGAGGACGGGGAAGTATTACCGATCCCCATCTCCCCAAAACCGATCACATTACAGCCCGTATAGCTAACCTTCCGCACAACAGCCGCTCCGCGCGCAATGCACAAATCCATCTCCCCGGCAGTCATAGCCGCTTCGTGCACAAAGTTCCGTGTCCCTTTCCGTACTTTCAGGTCGATGATCCCGCTGTCCGGAGGAAAATCATAATCAACGCCCGCATCGACAACCTGCAGTGTAAACCCATGCTGGCGGCAAAGGAAATTAATGCCGCCCCCGCAACCTTTCAAGAAATGCAGGCATTGCTGCCATGTCACTTCTTTGGGGGATACGCTCACATGTTCTTCCGTTATGCCATGATCGCCGGCAAAGATAATATGATGCGGTTTGGTCAATACAGGCGAAAGCGTCTGTTGAATTAATCCGGCCCTGACTGCCAGTTCTTCCAGCCGGCCTAAAGAGCCTTTCGGTTTTACCAGGTTATCAATTTTATGTTGCAGCGCTTCTTTTATCTCCTCTTCGGGAGCATGAATCCGAAAATGTTCCATCCGTTTTTTTGGATGCAAAGATAATGAGCCTGGAGATATGAAAAAAGAATGAAGCAAAAAGATTTTTCGCATGTCATGGAAAAAGATACGAAATTACAAATACGATGTTCAAATGAAATTCGGTTTATGTAATTTTTTTTGCGTTTATGCAACTTTTTCTATTTTCTTTGCATCATGAAACAGGAGAGCGTAACATATATGGATGAAAAAGTGATTATTGATGCATGTGTGCGTGGGGAATCGTGGGCTCGTAAAAGAGTTTACGAAGAATACGCTCCTACCATGATGAGCCTTTGCATACGTTATGCCGGTAATAAGGAAATCGCCCGTGATTTGTTGCAGGACGGTTTCATTAAAGTATTCACTCGTATCCATACCTATTCCTATAAAGGCGCTTTTGCCGGTTGGATGTACAGGATTTTTGTTACGACGTCTCTTGAGTATCTCAGAAAAACGGATGCATTGAAGTCTGCAGTTGATATTATGGATTACAGTGAACACCTTAAGGATGTAGATGTATCCGTTTTAGACCGCCTGTCGGAGGAAGATCTGATGGATTGTATAAAGAAATTACCGCCGGGTTACCGGACGGTTTTTAACATGTATGCAATAGAAGGCTATTCCCATAAGGAAATAGCAGAAATACTGGGTATCAGCATTACAACGTCGAAAACGCAATTTTTACGCGCCCGGACTGCTTTACAGAAAAGTGTTAAATCGTTAATGAACAACGAACATGTCAGATAACAGAGAGTCATATCATCCCACTGATCCCTTCAGTGAGTATTTCCGGCAACGGTTGAAATCTCATCCGGTTCTTCCGGATGCGCATTGCTGGAATGAAATAGAAGCGCGTTTGCAGAAAAAACGCGGCCTGTTTCCGTTATGGATTGGTTTGTCGATCGCCGCTTCTGTTTTCACGGCTGTCTTTTTAGCAACCCATTTCCGGATGGACAAAGAGTATGATGGAAAGGATCCTTCGGCTTATATTGAGGAATACCAGGAAGAGCGTTCTAAAGCAAAAACGGAAGATCCGGGTTTTTCGATAGACAAAACAGATGCGGCAACCGTTGCTCCGGAAACAGTTCCGGATAGCCGGACAGCCGGGAAACAGCCTGTCGCTTTTGTTGACAGGTTAGAAGCGGAACCGGCTGACCGTGATCAGGAAGATCATGAACCTGAGATGCCGGAAGTAGCCGTCATCACGGAAGGAGCGCCCGAACAGACGGAGCAAAAACCGGAATCCGGTGAAGGTGGGGAAACAGGCCCCGAAAAACCCTATCGGACATTTGAAAACCTGACAGCATACAGTACAGCGACGAAGAACAGACCGGGCAAAGAGAACGGATGGCAGATTTCAGCCGGATTCGGGTCTGCCGGTAAATTTCCTTCCTTTGTGAATCCGGAAAACGATTATGTATTTGCAGATGACGGTTACGGGCAGCCTTCTCCCGGTGACAAAGGTGAACTCGGAGACCATTTGGGAACCGGCGAACAGGAAACTCCGGAGGAAAGAATCACCGGCATAAAACCTTCCATTCCCTTTTCGGCAGGCATAATGGTTCGCCGGAAACTGAACAGAACCGTGGGCATTGAAACCGGACTGGTATATACCCGGCTTTCTACGGATCTTGAAATAGCGGGGAAATACCGTCAGGATGCTATCCTGAATCTTCATTACCTGGGCATCCCGGTAAATCTGGTTGTAGATTTATGGGAGAAGAAGCCGTGGAATATATATATATCCGGAGGCGGTATGGTAGAGAAAGGATTGCGGTCTGTTTATAAACAGAAGGACTATTTCGGTTCCGACCTGATACGTAACAGTCGTATATCCGGCCTGCAATGGTCGCTGAATGGTGGTGTCGGGCTTTCCTGTAATTTTTATAGAGGAATGAACCTGTATATCGAACCGGGCGTTTCCTATTATTTTGACTGTAACCAGCCGGTAAGCAAACGCACGGAGGATCCGTTGAATTTCAATCTGAGACTTGGACTCCGTTACGATTTTTAAAGAAACGACAATACTAACTTTAATTTACGAAAATATGAAAAAGAGTTTATTATTTATTGCGATTATTATGACGATGGTTTTTGCCGGTTGTGAAAAGTACACAACGGAAACGGTGGAATTTATGGAAAATGAGCCTGTTTTTATGTCTGTAAATGAATTCAGGAGCAGAGACCTGAAAACAAAACCGGCGCAACCGATTAAGGAACAGGGGAAGATTTGTCTTTATGATGGCTATCTTTATATTTCGGAACCGGGAAAGGGGATTCATATTATAGATAACCGTAATCCGCATCTGCCCAAAGCGGCGGGTTTTGTCGAACTGGAAGGGAATACGGATCTTGCCGTGCGAAACAATCAGCTGTATGCCGATTCGTATGTAGACCTGCTTTGGTTCGATCTGGCTGATCCGGGGAATCCCAAATATGCCAACCGTCTGGAAAATACATTTCAGTATGCGCTTCCTCCGATAGAGAATGAGTACTGGTATGATTATGATGAATGTTTTGTGAATACCGACCGGAGTGAAAAAATCATTGTCGGATGGAACCTGAAGAAACGGAAAAAGACCTATCGTCACTACTATTATTCGGGAGACGAAGCGATGGTCAGTGATGCCACCGCCGGCAGCAGTATGGGGCAGGGAGTGAACGGCTCGATGTCGCGGTTCAGTATCTATCACAATTATTTGTATACGGTTATGGATAACATGATGAGTATCTTCGACCTTTCACCGGAAAAACCGGTAAAGACTGCAGAGGATATCTATGTAGGCGGAGATGTGGAAACCATTTTCAGTTATGGAGAAAATCTGTTTATGGGTACTCCCACGGGTATGATGATCTACTCTGTAAAGGATCCGCTAAAACCGGAATATATGTCAAGAATCTGGCATGCCTGGGGCTGTGACCCTGTTGTCGTGGAAAATGATATTGCTTATGTGACCGTTCATGCCGGAAATTTATGCGGACAGAATACCAATGAACTGATTGTTATTGATGTGAGTGATATACGGAATCCGGCTCCGATCGTTTCCTATACAATGAAGAAACCGAAAGGACTGGGTATAGACAAAGGCACCCTATTTGTCTGTGATGATGGATTGAAGATTTTTGATGCATCCGAACCTCAAAAGATACTGGCGAATCAACTGGTTCATTATTCGGGAATGGAAGGTTATGATGTGATACCATATAATAATGTATTGATGATGATCGCCGAAGATGGACTGTATCAGTATGATTACTCGGATTTGAAGAAAATCAGCCGGATAAGCAAAATAAATATAGGAAAGTAAAATCCGGCCTCCGACCGGTTTTTGTTATTCATAAAAAAGCGCTGACCCGATGAGGGAGGCGCTTTTTCTTTTCATCATGCCGGCAACATTTGTTGAAAATGCCTGTTTTCGCAAATTTAATGGGATAAAATAGAATAAACCGGAGCCGGATTCGTTTTATAACAGATGCAGATAGAGTTATTTGATATGAAGAATAATAGAAAGACCTATATATTATTGATTTTGAGTATCGCATGGGCGTTACTTATCTTTTATTTTTGTACCATGTCGTCGGATAAGATTCCCCGCTTGCGGATTCCTCACATGGATAAAGTGGCCCACGCTGGTTTTTTCTTTATTCAGTCTGTTTTTTTGAGCCTGCTGTTTAATTTTCAGACAAAAAAAAACTATTTTCAGATCATCCTTTTATCTACATTGGTCGCCTTTTTGTATGGCGGTCTCATCGAGGTGCTGCAAAGTAAATTTTTCAACCGTACCGGTGATCTGTATGATTTGATTGCAGATGTTCTGGGTGGATTTGTCGGGGCGATGACTTATCCAACTGTTTTGAGGATTTACCGTAAAATATTTAAAACAGATACATAAAGATACTTTCAAAACGATGATTTGAAACCGTATGCGTATGTACGCTTTTCCCGTTTGACAGGTCCGTTTCGCCATACCAGGCTGTCGCTAAGGTATATCCCACTCCTATGTTCACGTGGGCTAATACATATCTTAAAGAAAAACTAAGGTTGGCAAACTGATCCATGTTTAATCCCGAACCGTATAACTGATCCGCACTGATAAGACTTTTAGACGTGCCGAGGTTTTTGGTGTATCCGGCAAAAAGGCCTCCCTGATATTTCCGGCCATAGACGAGGTTTAGCCAGGATGTGGAGTGGCGGAAAGGCGTATATTCCTGTTCCCCTGTGCGATCGTCGATTTTGGTAACGCCGAACCCTCCGATCATTGCATTATGTGTCTGATTGGATGCCAGGACGGTTTTTCCGGATAATTGCAGCTTTTCGCCTGTGTATTTCGCATGAAAATCATAGCTGAATGATGTAACACGTTCGTTTACGCGGTATATCCTGTCTTCCCAAACCGTTTCGAGACGGGGCTTTAAGGAGATCATATCAACACCTGCACCGATCAGGAAATTGCCTTTTTTATAATCTGCGCCCGCATACAGTTCGGGCAGGATCCCGTCCTTAAGATACTTTTCACTTTTTCCTGCAGGCCCGACGGATGTGTATATCAGCTGATAGATAGCGCTTGTGGTGAGTGTAATGTCCTTTTTTGCGTATTGATATTTTATTTGCGGGCTGCGGCTAAAAGGTTGAAAAGGCGCACCGGTAGATAAGTTGAGTATATTGGGCATCACTTCTCCGAATAGGGGGTGCCATGCCTGTCCCAATAAAAGGGAAGAACCTTTTTGCCAGTCAAGTTTTATATAGGCCTGACGGAGGCGTAACATAAAATTTATATCGGTTGTTCCGCCGAAATCGGATTCTATGTTGGCGGATGTTTTTGCCGCGCCGATAGCCGGTCCTTTTATATTTAGCCCTAAACGTGTCGTAAAGGTATAAAAACTCCCGTCGGGGTTGCCATTGAGGTCTTTGCCATTGGCATCAGACAGTTTATCTTTCGGGAAGAGGTAAAAAAGTCCGTCTACCGCTTCAATATTATCTCTTGAATTATAATAAAGATCTCCCCTCACAAATCCGTAAAAGCTGTAATCGAAATTTTTCTTTTGAGCGTTGGAATGGTGATGACAGATAACCGTACAACAAAGAAGAACAATTATTTTTCTCATAAATCCAATATGTTAACATAATAATTTGTGCAAAAGTAAGTTTTTATTTATACATTTGCAAACAATTAAATAAAGATTTTTTTATGAGATTTTATGAATATATAGATATTCAAGTACGAAAACGCTTGTTTATTTATGTGCTGAGTGCATTCCTGCTATATATTCCGGATGTTTTTGCCCAGATCAGCGAAGGCGGCCTTCCCCCCAGTTTTAACTATGGCCAAAGTCAGATGTTGCGGAGTGCGATTGAGAAAACAGACGTGCCGGTGGATTTTTACATCGAAGATTTACGCGAAGTGGATAACTGGCGCGCCCGTGAAGGAGTCCCGATGCCTGTGGCGACACTTATACGGGTCGATTATACGGTTGAGAACGCGGGTTCCTGGACTACCCTCCCGGGCGGGGAACGTATCTGGCGTTTGCAGCTTAAGGCGGCGGATGCTGTCGCGATGATGTTGTATTATAAAGATTTTTTTATCCCTGAAGGCGGGAAATTATTTATTTACAGTGCGGATAAGTCCCAACTCCTGGGCGCCTACACAAATAATACCCATCCTTCGGGAGGTCTTTTTGCCACGGAGTTTATCGGTGGCGACGAACTGATCCTTGAATATGCCGCATCGGAAATAAGCGGGGAGAAACCGCGCATACATATTAGTGAGATCGGGTATGGATATAATACCTCCGCCTTAACGACGTTTTGTGGGGTAACCATACGTAGCGGTTCAAGTTCCTGCATGGTTGATATAAACTGTGAAGAAGGCAATGCCTGGCAAAATGAAAAAAAGGGTGTTTGCTATACGGTTCAAAAAATCGGCGCAGAAAGTTATATCTGTACCGCTTCGCTGATGAATAATACGGCGGAAGATTTTAAGCCGCTGATCCTGACGGCGCGCCATTGCGCTTACAACAACCGTTTCATTATTGTGGCCGACAGTTTGGATATGGAGCAATGGATGTTTTATTTTCACCGGGAACGGGAAGGGTGCGGCGCCTCTTTATCGGCTGTAGCGAAAACGATGACAGGCTGTAAGCTGCTTGTTAATACGGGAACGAAGGGCGGTTCCGACGGCATGCTTCTGTTATTGAATAGAATGATCCCTGAAGAGTACGATGTTTTTTACAATGGATGGGACCGAAGGGATTCGCCCGCTTCCTTCGGGGTTGGTATACATCATCCTGCCGGCGATTATAAAAAGATATCGACATACGGAAAGCCAGCAAACGGAACGACATTTCAAGCGACGGAATTTACAGGTATGAGGAATGCACACTGGAATGTAACTTTTCAGAAAACTGTAAACGGACATGGCGTTACGGAGCAGGGGTCTTCCGGGTCGCCGCTGTATAATGAAAATAAACTTGTCGTCGGAACGTTGACCGGGGGTAATTCGTCATGTACTTATACAAGCGGACAGAACCTTTACGGAAAGATGAGCTATCACTGGGATAAATTTGCTGCGGATTCGGCGCACATGGACGAATGGCTCGACCCTGCCGGTTCCGGGGTGGAAACATTCGCCGGGCGTTTTCAGAAAGTGATTAAACCTGCGCCCACCCATGTAAGAGCGGTTAATCAGGGACAGAGTGTAAATCTGACATGGGATGCTCCGCAAAGTGACGAGACACCGGCATTCTATAATGTATATTGTAATAACCTGAAAATCGGAGAGGTGGAAATCCTTTCCTTCATAGATCAGGCGCCCGAGACCGGATCGCTGGTCTATTCGGTTTCTGCAGTTTATGAGGATGGGGAAGAATCACCTTTTGCTTCTACTACGCTTTCTTATGTGAAATTCAAAGCTCCTTCCGATTTGAGTGCGGAACGTGCAGGATCTACTAATAAAATAGTAGAGTTAAAGTGGAATGCTCCTGTTTATGAACAGACAATCTATTGGGGAACCATGAATCGGGGGTATGTTGTAGGTTTTAAAGAGAATGATCCTTTCTATTACGGACAGAAGTGGTCTCCGGAGGAAATCGCTTCATTAAATGAAAAGACTATAAAAGCAGTTCAGTTTGTTCCGATGGAAAATAATTTCTATGAAATATATATATCCCAGGGGGATCGTACTTACAGGCAAGCGATTGAGGCGTCGTCTCTCACCCATTCGAATTTAGAGACGTTTTCGGGTTTGAATACGATTCTGCTTGAGGAGCCGTTTGCCATTGACGGTTCCAGATCGTTGATTGTTTCTATTTATGTATCGTATGTAGGAAGCGATTATCCGGCCGTATGCGATGGCGGTCCGGTTGTTGACGGAAAAGGTAATCTTTATTCGTTTAACGGGGAGAACTGGGGTACATTTTATGATGAAGGAGATACGGATGAATATAATGCGATTGTTTCTGCTGTTATCTCATCCGAGCGCGGAACATTGTCCGGCAATGATGCTCTGAAAATCCTGGAACGCAGCTCCGGAATAACGGTTGATGCCGGGTTTGTTAAGCCTCGCACCGTTGAGGCGCCTGTTCATACAACTTCCGGGTATATACCGAGTTCTATGCCGGCGGCATTTCCCGAAGTAACAAAATACAGGATCTATGTGAATGGAAGAAATGACAATCTTTGGGATGTTGATGGTTTTGAAACTTCCTATAAGAGACTGTATACCTATAATTCTTTCTTTGAAATCACGGCATTTTACGGGGATATTGAAAGCGAAAGGAGTAACAGGGCGGATATTGTGACGGTAAATGCGCAGCATGTCGATGGATTCGTGGTGGATCTTTACCCTACAAGGTTTTCCGGTTCTGTTTATCTGAAAGGGGATGAGGTCGTTACGCGTGTGGATGTGGTTTCTGCAGTAGGGAAAGTCTGCCTTGTCGTGAATTGTCCGAATGAAAGGATTGATACTTCATCCTTATCACCGGGCATCTATTTCTTCCGTATATATAACCGGGATAATCAGATAATAAAGGTAGTGCGCGGTGTGAAAATATCCGGATAAGGGGGCGTATCCTGCCTGATCAGTGGAACAGGACGGTTTTTATGTTGAAACAGACACATTGAATCCGGCCTGTCTTACTTTTTCCGCTATTTTCTCCAGCGTTTCCACCGGTACTTTCTGTAATGTCTTTACCGGCGTATCCCTGCTGATCGTATAGATCATAACTTTTTCAGGGCGGATTTTTTTCAGGGCTTCGATCCATTTCGAAACATCTTCGTCACTAGTGTTGTCAATTGGAATCCCATTCTGTTCGCCTTTTAAAAAGATGGTTTGAATGATTAGCTTTCCATGGAAACGGGTTAACTGTTCTATTAGCTTGTCCACGGTGAAATCGTGTATCACAGGCTGGTCGATCTGTTTGATTAGGCTGTCTTTTGCAGCATCAAGTTTCATCAGGCTTTCATCTACTTTATGGAGCGCCTGCACTACTTTCTCTTTATGCAACATGGTTGAGTTGGAAAGTACAGCTACTTTAGCTTCCGGGCAAAGCTTATTCCGTATCTCAAGCGTATCATCAATAATTCCGGGGAAATCGGGGTGCATGGCAGGCTCGCCGTTACCCGAAAAAGTGATTACATCGGGATGTATTTCTTTCGCATGCATCTCCGCAAGTTTTTTTGTCAGCGCCTGTTTTACTTCTTCCCGTGAAGGAGCCGGTGTTTTCGTCCGGCGTTCTTCATTCAGCCCGCATTCACAGTAAATGCAGTTAAAAGTGCACCGTTTACCGTTCAGCGGTGAAAGGTTAATGCCCAATGAAAGGCCTAACCGGCGGCTTTTAACCGGCCCATATACGATTTGATCAAATAGAACTGTTGACATACTTATTTTTTTCAAGATAACCTTTGTTCGCGGTTGAGCCTCTGTATACACAATCTCAACCGGGGTACAAAGGAACGTTTTTTTTTAGAATTTCCATCGCAGCTGGACATATAAATCCGTTTTATCACGGCCTTCAATTTCTTCCGTATCGGTTCCTATGGTGTTGCGGTCATAATAATGCACCCATGCCGCTTTCGCCGAAATATAAAACTGTGGCGTGAAATAATAGCGCAGTACGGCTGATAACCGGATCCCTTCTCCGTAAAAAGAAGGGATCGAAAAGCTGTAAAGCATGTTTTTTTCATTTGAATAAATCCGGCTGTTGTAATCCGTTGTATTGAAACAGGCGGCATAGAGATCTATCTGGAAAGGTGATTCGTCCTTTTTCCAGCCTGCATTTTGAGAAATCACCCATCCGTGTTCCCGGGAAGATGCGTTGTCATCATATACATTTCCTTCTGCGGTGGTGCGAAGCGTCATGGCATCTGACGGCTTATGGGTTATTTGTAAACGTATTCTGTGCTGATCAACAGGTTTTATTAATACTTCATGCAGTCCGGTAAGATTTTTTTCCCGTTGCCGGAAGCGGTATCGTGTGGAAACCGTTGTCTTTTTTATCCCGCTGAAATCGGCCTGGATCATGTATTCCTGTCCGGAAGAGGGGGCGTCTATTCCGTATTTTATCCAGGGAAACCGGAAGAAATCGGCATACCCCGAGAACTTCCAGTAGGGAACAGGCGCCCATTGCATGCTGATATAGAGACCTTCTTCGTTCTGTACCGCGGATGTTTGTGAAAAGGCATTCCCGTAAAAAGCCTGATACCGGCGGTTATAATGCCGGTACAGAATCAGCGTATTGAATCCCGAAGAGGCGCTCCAGTGAAAAGCGTTTAATGTAGCTGCGGAGCCATTTTGTGACAGCGCGGTTTCGCCGTAAAAGGACGTCCTCCGGTGTCTCCATGTATAGTCGATACTTGCGTTTGTATTACTTTTACCCCGGAAATAAAACCGGTTATAGGGCCTTGGTTCCGGATCGACGGTGAATCCGCCGAATGAATACGTGATGGCAGTCACTCCCAAAAGCAGTTGCGGACTGATATACCGGATGTTGCCGCCGACCGTTTGAATACGGATGTTCTGTTTTTTCTCCAGGTCGCTTTCGGTCCGGTGAATCCCGTCTGTTTTGAACGATGAAACCGTCTGTCCGTCGACTGTGGCATCCGCTTTCCAGTTCGAATAAAATAGACTGAGATCAACATTCCTGAGCGACAGGGTAGACGCAATTCCCCGGAAGAAATCATTTTCGTTTGTTGAATAATGGCGCCTGAATCCGTTATTACGGCGTTCCGCCTGTGATAGAATACTGCTTCGCGACGGGGTGAAATCGCTGCTGATGACAAGCCCCTGGCCAAATGACACCTTATAATCTCCCAGGGCAAGCGTTCTTATTTTCCCGGCATCCTTCAGGAATGCGTGCGCCGAATAATAATCATATCCTTTGTGACGCCTGTTCAGGAACGCTTCACCTGCATCTTTTTCCGCTATCATCCCCATCTGAAAACGGTTGTCAAAGGAATAGGAATAACGCACGGAGGTATAGAACGGTTCCCCGACATATTTCCGGTTAGGGTATTGCTGTAAAATACTGTCGGGATATTCCCGGTCTCCCTTTTTTTCGTTCAGGCACCGGTCGTATCGCAGTAACAGTTCGTTTTTGCCGTATTTCAGGAGATTTTTCATGGTGAAGGGACGGTCTTTATTGATTTCTCCCACGTAGACAAACGGA
The DNA here is from genome assembly GCA_031265585.1 of Tannerella sp. Lineage (GTDB taxonomy): Bacteria > Bacteroidota > Bacteroidia > Bacteroidales > Tannerellaceae > Tannerella. The sequence goes on from JAISCL010000062.1 coordinate 22,655, forward strand.
AGGATCAGTTCGATGGTTTGCAGATCCAGGAACCGGATATTTTTAAGTTCATAGATAGAAACAAATTCACCCTGGTTTTTCCGGTAATCAAGAATGTTCAGCAGTTGTATATCGGAGAGAAACGGTATTCTCCTTAACTGTTCAGCTGTTACGAGGTTCAGATTGAACGGGTTTTCGGAAAGATCGGACAGGTCATTATAGAGTGTTTCGATGGATTCGCTGTCTTCTTCGGTTCCTTCCGAAAGTTCCTCAATATATTCCATCCACTTGTCAACCGGTTTTAATTCCTGACTGTAAGATTTATAACAGGTTATGAACAGGGTTATGAATCCTGTTATCAACCATCCCCGCAAAGGAGGGTGTATAGATCGGGGGGTAGGGTAGCCGGTTTTCATCGTCGCGGTTTATGGATGGTGAGGTTGCCGGTTTGATCAGAATGAGAACGCGATTCCGATGCCCATGCTTACGCCGAGGACGGCGTGGTAAACCATGCCGATATCGACATCGAATCCTGCGATGCGGTAACCTGCGCCTAATGACGGGCGGAGGGGAGCTGTCCGGATACCGGTCCGGATTTTAAATTCATCAAAAGGCCTGTATTCCATGCCGAAAGATCCGGTAACGGTTTCTTCTTCGGAATTTTCCAGGGTGCCGGTTATCAACACCGTGTTTATAATGTCCCAGTTGAAACCGAACAGTACGGAATAAGAAGCTATATGCCTGTTGTCAATGTTTTTATCACCTGTCTGAACGGAGGGGAAATGTAATATTGACAATCCTGTCGACACGTTTTCAACAGGCCGGTAGACGATGCCGATGTCGGCCGATATTCTGCCGGAGCTTTCTTCGAAAAGTTCGGATTGCAGTAATGCATACTGGAATGCAACGCCCAATGCCCACTTTTCTGCAATTTGTTTGCCCATGGAGAACCTGAACAGGCTTTCGCGGTATTCATCGTAACCGAACGAAGTGATTTCAATGCCGGCCGGTATGACCTTGTTCCGGTAATAAAACCCTCCGCTTACGGTCGCCAATTCGCTTACCGAATAGCGGTTGTAGTAATTTGCATAGAATCTGTTTTGTGTCCGGAGCGCCAGAAGGGCGGGATTATAGAGCGGTGTTTCCGTTACTCCGCCGCTTCCCAGGCTTAATGTCCGTAAATCCGGTATCCGCAGGTTGTCTGTCGCGTTTACGGATAAATGGGCAACCCAAACAAGGAGAATCAGGATAGTTGTATTTTTCATGTAATGATCCGGTTATTAATTTAAAATGTATAAGTTAGTGGAATCATGTATGATTTACACCGGCTGCAAATATAATATGAAAAAGCTGCATTTCAAAGGGAAATATCTTTTTTTTGCCGGGTAAAAACAAAATGGATAAAAATGTCGGAAAAAAATTGCAGATAATAAAAAAAGCGTTACCTTTGCACCCGCATTCGAGCAGAATCTCCTCCATTGATTTGCTAGCTCAGCAGGTAGAGCACATCCCTTTTAAGGATGGGGTCCTGGGTTCGAGCCCCAGGCAGATCACATCAAAAACCCGTCTTTATGGCGGGTTTTAGTATTATACAGCGTAATCATATTTAATCCATCCGGCTTTATTACTCTTTCCTTTTCTATATGCCGTAAATATAAAACCCCGTGCCCGAACCCGGAAGCCGCCCGGACACACAAAAGGCGGAGAATCACTTTTGATGGATTTACGCCGCCTTTGATTTTTGGTATACTTTATAGCGAACACATTCAGCCACTCCCCTTCTTTCTTCTAAACCATATAAACAACCCGATAACGCCCACAAGAGAGAATGTGGTTGTCATGATTCCAATTGATCCGGTGTGGATATTCGGCTTATCCCGTTTATTGATGTTCTGCTTTGAATTACTCATAAGATTTTCGCATATCATTCCCGATATTAATCCAGTCCGTTTGCAGGTTTTTCAAATCATTTTCACCATCAGACTCTTCATCAGAAGATACCGCAGGTTTTGCAAGCCAAAAAACAGAAAGAAACCCGGCCGCAAAATGGTAAAGTAATTTCATCTTTGTTTCCATAATTATTCTCTGTTCATAATCATTTCGCTGCAAATATAACGCTAAATCAATAAGCACATTATAATTATGCGTTAAAAACACATATAAAATTATTACATATCTGATTATCAGTAGACAGTCGAGAGGTCATCTCAATCTTATCCGGAGTATGACCGGTCAAAGTCAAAGATTGTAAACGGTTCCACACCTGCTTCACTGCATCAAACTGATTTAAAAACGCCCTCATCGCACCGGGTTCAGATTTAATATAACTCTTGGGCATACTCACATCATTAGGGCAGAAGATACATTTTCACGGACACGGTCGCGGTTTCGTCAACACCCGCACCGATACAATACCCGACAACGAACGAATCGCCCTTTTTCTCAAAAGCTGTTCAAAAGCTGAATTTTTCTCAAGCATTCCCCTTTCCACCAAGTGAAGATAGGCTTGCAAAATCTGCGACTTACTGGGAAGGGCACTCATTTTCTGTGTTTTAGCAAAATCCCTCTGCAAGTCTTTCAGTCTGTCGGGAGTCAGTGCAGGAAGTTCGGAAATAATTTGGTATACTAAAGGAATATAACGTTGCATACTATCAGTATACAAATCTCCTCCTTTTTTTCAAAACCAAAGAGAAAATAGAGAAAAAAATGCTGGTCAACGGATGACCAGCAAGTTAATAATAGGGCTTGGGTTTGGCTCAAGACGGATATTCCGCTTGAACCGCCCTTGGAAAGGTCTGCATCCTTATCGGATTATGACCTTAGTTGTTTCTTCTCCTGTTTTTACAACATATTGACCTAAAGGTAAATATATCGTATTATCGCCGATGTGGTACGAAACCACTTTAACGATATGTCCAGCAAAAGAGTATACGTACATTGTCCCGTCCTTGTGAGGGGACTTGATATGGAGGGCATTTCCTGCTCCCCATACGAACAGTGTTTCATTTTCTATTGATTCCACCCCGTCAGGGATGTCATCAACCACAACAGTACAATTCGCGGTCTTCCCGCCATCTTGTGTCGTAACCGTTATTGTCGCATTTCCGACGCCAACATAGCTTACTGTTCCATTTGAAACGGTGGCTACATTTGCATTTGAAGTTGACCACGTTATAGCCTGATTCGTAGCATTAGAAGGTGATACAGTCGCCGTTAGACTTCCACTCCCTCCTATTACTCCCGACAGACTTGTCGGATTAAGACTTACACCTGTTACCGAGACCGCTGAAGATGACACGTTCACACCTATCGTTGCGGTCTTTCCGCCATCTTGCGTCGTAACTGTTATGGTCGCGTTTCCAACACCAACATAGCTTACTGTTCCATTTGAAACGGTGGCTACATTTGCATTTGAAGTTGACCACGTCACTGTCTTGTTCGTTGCGTTCGATGGACTCACGGTTGCTGTTAGGCTTCCGCTCCCGCCTACTTGCCCCGACAGACTCGTCGGTGACAGGCTTACGCTT